>CAKZTD010000256.1 GCA_937921595.1 uncultured Saprospiraceae bacterium | reverse complement strand
CTATCTCAAAAGAATCAAACTCCCCATCGTTTTAAAACCACCATCTTCTTTTTCCACACCTTGCCAAGCCGAACCATCTTCAAAGATCGCCTGTGCTTTCCAAACGTACACGTCTTGAGGAAGCAAAGCACCTCCAAGTTTTCCGTTCCAAGCTTCGAGTGGTTGCCCATCTTTTAATTCTCTAGACTCCCAAATCAATTGACCATAAGTAGAAAATATTTGGATGTGATATTCTTTTATTCCAACACCTTTTGGTTTAAATAATCGGACATCTCCAATTCCTTGTTGAGGAGAAAAACCATTTGGAATGTATAATGCTTTTATAAAACCAGGAGTGATCGTAACCAAGGTGTCGTCCACACAACCATTGTTGGAAGTCGCTTCTAAGTAAATCTGTTTTACACCATTTGTTAAAAAACGGTGTTCAGGATTCATAGTCTCTGAAGTGGTGCCATCACTAAAATCCCAGAAGTATTGATGTGCAAAATCAGATTGATTGACAAATTGAAAACTACCATCTCTGTTTTCTATGATCTCGAAATTAGCTAGCGGGTTTTGCTCAACTTCTACCGCATCCTCAAAAACTAAAGTATCAAAACAAACCTCATCATTCGACACCACTAATTCTACATCGTAAATTCCTGCATCATTATACATATGCAAAGGACTTTGTTCTGTAGAAACAGAACCATCGCCAAAACTCCAATGATAAAAATTAGCTTGATCAGATTCATTGTTAAAAAAGACTTGCAAAGGGGTACAGCCTTGTAGTGTCTCTATATCAAATTCTGCAATAGGCTGTGGGAAAATACCAAGATCCTTTTCTAAAGAATCTACACATCCAAATGGAGTAGAAACCACCAGTTGAATCGTATAATCTCCATCATTGTAATAAGTATGATTTGGACTATTTAAAAAAGATTGATTTCCATCACCAAAGCTCCAAAGGAAACCACTAGCACCTTGAGTGTTGTTTAGAAATTGAATCTCCGCAGGTAAACCGCATAGATTATTTCTCTCGTATTCAAAATCAATATCTGGTGTAGGATGAACAATTATATTTGAAACGGTCGTATCGTTAAAACAACCATTTTGATCCGTAACAATTAATGAAATAGGGTAGGTGCCAGCTTCGTAATAAGTATGCATTGGGTTTTCTAAAATAGAAGAATTCCCATCACCAAAATCCCATTCGTAATAAGCACCACCTTCGGAGTTATTTTCAATTTGTAAAATAAAAGGCATACAACTCTCCTGGATTGGAATTTCAAATGCTGCAGTTGGTGCATCTAGAATGGTAATCTCACCAGAAAAATAATTTTCACATTGATTAAATGCTGAAAGCCCAACTAAGGTAATTGTATAAGTTCCCGGCTCATTATAAACATGTTCTGGATTACTCAAATCAGAATTATTGCCATCACCAAAATCCCAAGTATGTCCTGTTGTTCCAATAGAATTATTTGTAAAAAGAACAGCTTCTCCAATACATGCCGTCAAGGGGTTTGTAAAAGAAACCTCTGGAATCGGATGAACGGTAACTTCCACTGTAGTACTATCATATCCACAAGTGCTACTCGCATATTGGATCACCGTATAAGTTCCGGGCTCTTCAAAAGTATGAGTCGGATCAATGGTCACTGAAGAATTTCCATCTCCAAATACCCAATCAATATTTGAGCCCAAGGTAGAATAGTCTGTAAAATCAACCGTCAAAGGTTGGCAACCAGAAGTCGTCGAAGCACTAAAGAAAGATTGTACATCTGCCGGATCAACTTCGACCGGTTGTGTGATGGTATTCGAACCGCATTCATTAGTTGCGGTAAGTGTTACATTATAATAAAGTGTAACGGTATCTGCAAAATAAGTTTGAGGAGGAGGAATAGAATCTGTTGAAGTATTTCCATTTCCAAAATCCCAATAAAATTCAGTCGCACTTCCAGTCGTCACATTCGCAAAATGAGCTATTACAGGTGTGCAACTAGATTCCGGAGAAATACCGAAATTCGCTAAGGGTTGAGGATGAACCAAAACCGAGTCCTGATAATAAGAGGCACCACAAGCATTAACGGCTCCGAGAGTAATGTAGTAGGTTGTATCATTGATGCCTTGATTAAAAACAACAGGTCCCGGGTTCGGTTCATTACTAGAAGTTCCATTACTGAAATTCCAAAAGAAATCTACGTCAAATCCAGTAGACTGATTCGTTACATTGACTTCAAGTGGTGCACAACCTGCTGCTTCATCTAATTCGAAAAGCGGTTGCGGTTCTTCGGTAATAAATATCACTTGACTGCTAGAATCCACGCAGCCATATTCGTTTTCAGCAATCAAAGAAATCGTATGATTGCCCATGTTTTCAAAAATATGAATCGGTTCAAAATCTGTAGAAGTTGTTCCATCTCCAAAATCCCAAACCATAGTTTGATCAGTAGGGGAGTTGTTGATTAATTGTAAAGTTTCATTAATGCATCCGATGTTTGGGACATCCATCAAAGGTGTTTGCATGTCATGAACAGTAATGTCTTTTACAATGAAAGCATTACAACCAATGTTTGCATTGACATAAGTATAAGTTACCGTGTGAATTCCACCACCAGCTTCTGTTGGATCGAAAATCCCATTTTGATTATCAATAATTCCCGGTCCACTCCAATAACCGCCAACAGGTCCGTTGACATTAATTGAAATAGGTTCATCAGAGAGACACATTTCGACACCTTCTCCTAAAGCCGCATCAGTTAGGTCGATGATTTCCATAAAACGAGTATCTTCTACCAAGCAATTACCAATGCCAATTGAAAAAGTAAGTACATGTGTTCCACCACCAGCTAGAGACGGATCAAAAATTCCGTTGATCGAATCAATAATCCCTGGTCCACTCCAAGTCGCACCGTAAGGGAAAAAGTTTTCTAATTGAAACAATCCCTGATCAACGCATAAGGTGTCATTTGGTCCAGCGTCGATAGTTGGTGGAGGTACCACTGTAATTTGTGCAATTGTTGTAGCAGAACAAGCAAAATTATTCGTCAAAGAATAAGTCAAAAAATAAATCCCTTCTCCGCCGGCAAGCTGAGGGTCAAATTGGCCATTAATAATACCAGACCCAGACCAACTGCCGCCCGGAGGATTTGCAAAAGGGAGATCAACCGCGCCAGGAGTATTACAATAGATGCTGTCAGATACGAAAATCTCAGGTATAGGATGGATCGTCATATCGAGACTTTTACTATTGCTGCAACCTGTCGTAGGATTCATATAATAGTAGGTTATTGTATGGTTGCCTATTCCGGCTAGTTGACTATTAAAATTATTTCCTTGTATGCCATCACCATCCCAATTTCCACCAATAGGAGTCGCTCCACTAAGGCTGACAATTGGTGCATCTTCGCATAGGTCTTCACCCAATGGAACCGTAACTATTGGGAGTTCTTCAACGAAAATTACTTTCTCGTCGTTTGTTTCACAGATGCTTTCGCCAAAAGAATAAGTCAAAATGTGGATCCCCGGTCCTGCTGTTTCTGGGTCAAAAACGCCGGCAGCTGAAGTGACACCACTACCACTCCAAGTGCCGCCGACGGGGTTACCACTGCTTAGTTCAATTAATCCATCACTTATGCAAATGGTCTCATCTGGACCTGCATTTGCTATTGGATTTTCAATAATAGAAACGGTTATGAAATCGGTATTGGAACAGCCCGTTATCGGATCTGTGAAACTGTAAATCAATTCATAAGAACCAAGTCCAGGAGTATTAATGGCATTAAAAATACCAGAGGGAGTGACACCTACTCCGGACCAAGTTCCACCAGACGGGTAATTGCCGGTTAACTGAATATCATTTGGATTATTACAGATTGCTCTATCAATACCTGCATCAACTGCAGGCAATTCATTTACAATTATTATTTTTTCATCATAGTTTTCACAATTATTAAAATCTGTAAAAGTATAAGTCAAGGTATAAATTCCAGGGCCAGAAGCAGTCGGATCAAAAACATCATTACTGATAATCACGCCTCCATTATTTGAAGTCCATATTCCATTTGCTGGACTTCCTCCACTGATGAAAAATGGTTGATCATTTTCACATACCGATTGATTAGAACCTGCATCTACTTCTGGAAGATCTTCGACGATGACCACTAAACTTCCGCTTGCTGGACATGCCGCATTATTGTATTCGTAAGTCAATTCATTGGCACCAATGACTGCCAAGGAAGGATCAAACCAGCCGTCACTGCTGACTCCACTTCCTGACCAGGTTCCTCCTGCAGGATTTGAATACAATAAAAAACCCGATGCGTCAACACATAGCGTCGTGTCGGCGCTTAAGGCTAACGCACCGGGTTGTAGAACATTAAAAGTATCGGTCAATACTGTCGTACCACAGCCATTAGTAGCTTCGACGGTAATAATATACTCGCCGGGTGTATCGTAATAAATGCCTTGCGGCCTTTTGTCAGTTGAAGAGGACGGAGTCGCTCCAGGAAATTGCCAATTGTAACTGGTAATGTCGCTGTCGTTATCGTCAAAGTATACATCAGATCCTGAAAAATTTAAAGTGGCTTCTTCGCAAAAATCAGGTGTGTCTAATAAATAAATTTCAGGAAGGTCACTGATAATAATGACAGTGTCCCAGGTAACCGTTGAACAAGCATTGGTTGTGAAAAGTGTGATCTCGTATTCTCCTGTTTCGTTAAATTGAATGGACGCATCAGTACTTAGAAAAGTGGTAGAATCAATAAACTCAAATCCATCAATTGGGCTTACATACCAATACCAACTTAAGTCTTCTCCTTGAGAAAGATTACTAAAAGATGCAATCGCTGGCATACAGCCATCACTGTTTGGATCACTATTTATATCTGTCAAAATAAATGAAGCTTCTGCTTCTGCTTGAGTTACAGTAGTAAGTGTTTCAGAAATAACCGCCTCCCCACAATCTTCACTATTAATGACCATTGTGATGGTGTAAGTTCCTGCTGTTATAAATTCTAATTCTAATTCATTTGAACTAAAAATATTGCCTTCTAAAATATTCCAATCAATGCCTAAAGTACCTGGTGTGATTTCCCAGCTTGCTGCAAGATTTGTAGAACAGTTTCCATTTTCTACTTCGAAAGTCTGTGAAGTATTGGTAATGAAAGTGCTATTTTCCAAACAAGGATAAGATTCGCTAATATCCATTGAAGGTATCGGAGGAGCACTCAATTCAATTGGTTCAATCGTTGCTTGTGATGAACCACAAGGGTTCACTGCCTCGATTTGTACATCGAAAGCATTTTGATAATTTCCTGTAGACGTAGACATTCCACAAGAACTCTCTGTGAAAGTGTAAGTAAATTCCGAAGGCACATTGTCTTGAGTAAAAGACGCAACTTCTTCACCGCTTACTGAAATAAAATAAACCGTACCGGCGGGATTGTTTTCCGTGTTTGTAATAGGAAAAGTGATTGTGGCTGGAATACACAATCCAACCGTGTTACCCGGGTTAGCTAATCCTACACTAGGATTGCTACCATTATAAAAAATATAATCTTCGATCGTAACACAGCCATTGACGCCGGTGACGGTTAATTGTAAATTATAATAACCGAAGCCATCATAATCATGTGTAATAAAACCGGTATTTGAGAAGGAAAAATTGTCATAGTTTTCGCTTGTTCCATCCCCCCAGTTAATTGTGTAAGATTGGTTGTTTTCAAATGTTGTTGATGCATTATAAATAGACAGCGTTGCTTGTGCAGCACCACTACAAACTCTGATTTCAGTGCCTTCTATATTTCCAGTACCGGGGATAATACCAATAGATGCATCCGGGACAGCAAGGACTGTTAGTGTTTCTGTGTTGCAAGCAACACTGTCTAAAGAGAGTACGACTTCGTAATCTTCATCACTTGTCGATTGGGGGAAAGTGTAGTTTACATTGTTTCCAACAGCATCAGTGATGCCATCATTGTTGAAGTCCCAGGAAAAACCTGGATCATTGGAGACGGTCGAAAAACTAACTTCAGTTCCACCACAAGGTGGTTCTTGAGGGAGTATAAAATCACATTGCGCTTTGATGCTTATGTTTGTAAAAAGTAAAACAATCAAAAGTAGAATGCATTGTGTGAATTTTATTTTTTTAGAAAAAGAAAAGAGTATCGCAGTGTTAAAACTAACACCTAATTTCTCATCTTTAATTCTTGTTGTTATGTATTTAATCGAATTCATAGCACGTCGATTTTGGTCAAATTTTGTCCATGTTCAGGTTAATAATTTTTTGTTTAGTGTTTCAAAATGCGAGGGATTTTCTTGCTCATTCCTCACTGTCAAATCGAGCGAAGTCGCTAGAAGAAATTATGGCAGTCCAAAATGCTTTTCGATCTTCCTCGTTTTGATTTTCCTTTTAGTTTGCCATTGCCTTTCATTAAATATCTAAGCGCAATTTCATAAACCCCACCTCCTCTGGGGCCTACACCAGTTGTGTTGGCATCATAGCTCAATCCTACAAAGAAATTTCGATTATCCTGATTTCCGTTTTTTATATAAGCACCTATTGCAAAAATGAAAGCATTGGTGTCTTTGAATTGCGGTAAGGCATGTTTGTTTTGATAAAAAGCGCCAACATAGATTCCGTCGTAAAGCAAATAAACTCCATAAGTAAAAACCTGTAGGTTTTGTCTTCGTGAAAAGAAACGATCTCCCTGCATATCAATTTTGACATTTGGAGAAATAGAAATTTTGCTTTTTTTACCATTAAAAAATACAAGTGGAATTACCGTTCCTCCATGTAAAGTCAATCGTGGACTTGTTTGTGTATCCAGATTTTGGAATGACTCATTTCCTGTATCTTTTAAAAATAAATAGGGGAGATGATGAATGCTCAATCCGATACTGGTTCTAGTATCTCTTGCATTAAGACGTCCGATTTTCATATCTTTTTCGAATCGCCACACAACACCAAAGTCGAAATCTGTATAAGAAATGTTGTCTAATAAAGGGACAGCAGTTGTTGGGTTGATATCACCAAAGACTGGATCTAGTTGATCAGAAAAAACAATTTTATTCCAGTCTACTGATTTTTGAACCCAATGACCTTGCATTCCAATATGGATATTGTGATCATCCATAGGAATGTGGTAGGCATAGGACAATGAAACTCCATTGGTGTTGAGTTGCATTAAGCCTTCAGTGTTGTGAAATAAACTGAGCCCAAAACCACTTCTTAGGTAAGGCTCTTGTATTTCGACACTAGCGATGTAAGTGCTAAATCCTTGGTCAACATTGACCCATTGCATACGTGAAGTACCTGAAAAACTCACTCCATTTTCTATACCAGTAAATGCCGGGTTTAAATAAATTCGGCTGGCATAAAACTGAGAAAAAGAAGGATCCTGTGAGTAGCACCATTGTATACAACAAAGGAATAATAACGTAAGTAAAGTTTTGTTCATAGTTCCGAGTTTACCATTGGAAGCTGTTCGAAAATTTCCCTTTTCTATTTTTAAAACAACTTCAATTAAAAAATCAATTAGGTTCCTCTCTCTCTGATTCGCCTTTAAGATTTTTTGTCGTCGATAAGAAATTAGATTGTTATTTGTTTGAAATCTAAAACTTTTTCGATTAGACAATAGCCTTTCTGTTGATGTTGCGTAACATCAATGTCAATCGGTTTTGGGATACTAAATGTTTAGTAAAAGTGTTCTGGCTATGACATGACACAGCAATGCAAGCATTAGCTATGTTACTCTAGCAATGGTAAGTCTTGGTTGGAAAAGTAAAAAAGAAGTATAAATGTGCTAATTGCTAATGCCTCAATAAAAGCAATAAGCGACTTCTAAAATAAAATGTAAAATTGAAAGTTGAGTACCGCATTGTAGAAGTACTTTTTTAAATGGGCTGGTATATAAATTTTCTCATCGTAAGATATTGCAAATCTACATATAAAATTTTGATAATGTCAAACTTTTTAAAAAACTTTATTGTGACGGATTATAAAAGACAATATATCAAAAATAGTTTTATTTGAATCTATCCCAATATGTAAAAGTGTTTTCTCTGTTTTGTAATTCGAATATTGATAACGAGGCAAATGAATAATTATTTTTTACGAATATAAAATAATTATAATTTGTTTTGATGCTTTTTTACTCCTTCGAATCGTGACGTTTTACAATAAAATATTACGTTAAAACATATTAATAATATGATTTTAAGTTTGAAATTAAATTGTTTAGAATGGAAAAAGTGTAGAAATGATTTCAATCTTGAAGTATTTTATTTTAATTTTTAGAGGTTTGGTGCATTTGATTTAGACGCAAAGTGATTTCATTTACTTGTAAAGTGAAAGAAACTCTCGGTTTGCTATACTTCTGCTCTTGATAAAGAGAAGTTTCGTAAAGCTTGTTGATCTATTCTTTTTTTATCAAACAATTTCCGATCTTTCCTAATTGATACGAATCGAATTTATGCCATTACGACACTACTTGCTGATCTGCTCTTTTATCTTTATTGGAATCATTTGCCTGAAAGGACAAAATGAAGATATTGAAATTAAAGTCTATGGCTTCGAAGAAGGACTTACCCATCGAAATGTTTTCAAGATTTCTCAAGATCCACAAGGCTTTATTTGGATTGCTACCATTAATGGCTTAAATAAATTTGATGGCCACAGTATCCTCCAGTATTCCAGTAATAATCTAGAGTATAACATACCTTATGATTATGTGTCTGATATGGTGATAGATCAGGACAGTTTGATTTGGATGTCGAATCCTAATTATCTGACCATGCTTAATCCTTTTACCAATGAAGTAAAGAAAATCAAAGCGGAATCCTCCAGTGCTGTTTATGACCAACCTCGAACTTTTAATAGTCTGGCGTTTGATGAATCAGGAAAGATTATTTTGAATACTCAGCTAAATGAAACAGGAGCTTCTTTTTTTCAGACACTTTCTGATAAGAAAACTTTGATTGATGTTGTTGATGGAAAAGGGACTTATGCAAAACGAGCTGTTGCTCAGAGTGGAGGTTTCTATTATTTAAGTTATAATGAGAATCAGGTTATAAAAATTGATCAGAATGGACAAACGGTTAAGACTTATGATTTTCCTAGACAAGTGAAAGGGGCCGCTTCTATTGCCTGGGTGAACTATCTTCAATGTACAAAAGATGGGACCGTTTGGGCTTTACTCAATAATGGTCAGGTGTATTTTTTAGAAAAGAATAAAGACGTATTTGAGGAACATCCGATTACCAATGATATTATGCATAAAGGTGTCGCTTCAGCATTTTTGATAGAACAGAATGGTGATGTCTGGGTTGGAGGTTTAGGGAATCTTTGGTTTTATGAAGCATCTTCTGGAAAGACCATTAATTATAATGGACAGATAAAGGATATTTTAAAAAATACTTGCAACTATCGACAAATTTTTAAGGATGCTTCAGGAGTCATTTGGGTAGCTTCTGATTATGGCGCAATTAAAATGGTCAAATCGGACAATGCTTTTATAAAATACATGGATGAGGGTAGCGAATTTTGTGATAATGGATTTTGTAGTATGCGTGGCATCACGGAAGATGAAAAAGGTAATATTTACTTTAGTTATTATAGTTCCATTCATGTATTGGATGTAAAGACCAATTCTCTGAGACCTCTTTTTCCAAAAAATGATTTCTTCAATTTTCCTTTTGGATTGGTTTATCATGAAGATGTCCTATATACAGGGAATGGTAGACGAATAGATTTAAATACATTGGCCGTAGATACACTATTCAATGAAGAAATGGTTGATTTAGGTTTCCCAATGGTTGATCATGAAGATGAAATATGGATGGGATATCGAAATTCTATTTACATTCATAATCCTAAATCTAATAAAACCAGAAAGTATATAGACCATTATGAATCTGTAGATACCTCAACATTTGACATCAGTTATCTCTATCAAAGTAAAAAAGATAGTACGATTTGGGTTTGCACTTTAGCTGATGGAATTTATAGTTTGAAAAAGGGAGAAGGAATTACTGGTCACTATCATGCAGATTCTACAAGTATTCCAAGATTTCGGCATAATAAAATAAACGGTGTTTTTGAAGATGATAAAAACAATCTTTGGTTAGGTACAGGAAATGGTTTGCATCGTTGGAATATGGAAACAAATAAGCTAAAAGTATTTGATACTAAAACAGGTTTGGCCAATAATTTTATCAATGGTTTATCGCCAGAAGGGGATAGCAGCGTATGGGTGAGTACAGATGTCGGGATGGGAAGGATAGATCTTAAAACAAATACCGTTTCAAATTTTTACAAACAATCTGGCCTTTCTGCAAACGAATTTAACAGAGCCTCTTTTTATAAAGCAAAAAATGGACGAATGTATTTTGGAGGTTTAAACGGCATCAATGCTTTTTACCCATCCGCTGATTTAGCCAATCAAAAATTAAAACGAAATAGCAAAGTTTTATTCACTGGTTTTTCAAAATTAGATGGAGAATCAGATAGTGTAATTAGTAAACGTTCAGGACTTTCACCACGTAAACCAATTAAGCTATCTTATAATGATAAGTTTTTTAGCTTCGAATTTGCATTGGCGAATTTTGAAAATCCAGGAATCAATAACTATAGTTATATGTTAGAAGGTTTTGAAAAAAAGTGGTCAGTACCTTCTCAAACTAATATTGCTAAATACAATTCCGTTCCTGCCGGAGATTACATCTTTCGAGTAAGAGCAGCTAGTGGCCCGGGGAATTGGAACGAAGAGGAACTCAGACTCAATGTTCAAGTCGAAGAAGCTTTTTATAAAACCTGGTGGTTTATTGCACTTTGCTTTTTAGGAGCTTTGGCTGCGACTGTTAGTATTTTAGAATATCGTCTTTATTTGAGTGGGCAAAGAGAAAAGAAGCTACAGACAGAAGTCAAAGCAAGAACCTTAGAATTAGAACATGAAAAACGTAAGTCAGATGAATTATTGCTCAATATTTTGCCAGCAGAAGCAGCGGAGGAATTAAAGAAATTTGGAAAGACAAAGGCAAAACGTTACGATCAGGTCACGGTACTTTTTACAGATTTCAAAGGCTTTACTAAAATCGCCGAGCAATTGACTCCAGAGGAATTGGTTGATGAAATTGATTTTTGTTTTAGAAATTTCGATGCAATTATAGAAAAGCATGGGCTTGAAAAAATTAAAACAATCGGTGATGCTTATATGTGTGTAGGAGGAATGCCAAAGCCAGATGTAAATAATCCTCAAAAGGTTATTAATGCAGCACTTGAGATTCGAAATTTTATGTTGAGATTTGAAATAGAGCGAAGAAAAGAAAAACGATTGTTTTTTGAAATAAGGCTTGGGGTACATACCGGCGATGTGGTTGCGGGAGTTGTTGGAACGAAAAAATTCGTTTATGATATATGGGGCGATGCTGTAAATATTGCCTCCCGAATGGAAGATTCTTCAGATGAAGGCAAGGTAAATATCTCTGGGACTACTTATGAATTAGTAAAAGATCATTTCGATTGTACCTACAGAGGTAAGATTGCTGCAAAAAATAAAGGAGAAGTCGACATGTATTTCGTGGAGCAAAAGGCTTAGTTATAGCTTAATATCCACGGGAATGGAGTCACGTGAATGTTTGATTTTTGTATGTTTTACTAGATAAAATTCATTTTATAATATATGTTCCGTGTCACTTCGTTCTGCTAATCTGACAAAAGTAGCATTTTTATCGAATTTCTATTTTTCAAGAAAAAAAGTAAAAAAAAGCAAAAAATATTGCTTCAAAATGTCTTTATTTTAGATATTAATTTGTCATATTTATTTATTTTAATTGCCTAGAATCAAGGCTTTCAGTATAATGTAGAGGTTTAACCCTGTCACGGAAAATTCAAAAATAACATTGATTTTTAATTGAAATACTTGTGTTGAACTAAAGTTTCGCCCATATTTGTATCAACATATAAAAAACACTCTTCTTTTTTAGGCTTCTACGGCCACATATAATTTAACAAAAACACACCCCCATTTTCTCCCTGTATTTACAATTGGTTTAACAAAATATTTTAGGATTCCCCCGTCTTAGGAAAAGAATCCCAGAATCACATGAAGATTTTTACCAACTTTTTAACTTTGACACTTAGCTGTCTATTCATTTCAACTTCTTTATTCAGTGCTAACATTACCATTCTGGAAAGTCAGTCTATTCATCCTTTACATAAGATGGATGCAAACTGGAGCAATGTTGCTGAAGCAATGGGATACACCGCAAATATTGTTGGTCAAAACTTCTTAGATGATTACGCTAACTTTTCAAGTACAGATGTAATCATCCTTTCTTCTGGGTTGATCGATATTCCAGATACAAGAAAAGCAAACATTCTTCAGTTTGTTCAAAATGGAGGAAATGTTTATATCCAATCAGAATACCTTTTAGAATTGCCGGGTAATGCTACTTTTAAATTTATAGCAGAAAGTTTAGGCAACAGTTTTGAGTGGCATAATGAGTTTACTGGAAATTTAAATCCAATGAATATTACTGGTTCATTGGCAGAAGGATTGAATGAAGCATCTTCAATTAGTTATTACTGGTATGGAACGAATGGTTCTGGAGATGATAATTTTATTCCTTTTTTAGAATATGATAACAAAAGCTGGGGCTTTATTTATTGCCCATCAGATATAACATATGGTAGAGTAATTACTACCAGTGATCAGGATTGGATCCGTACATCAAACAATAATGGATTGATGGAAAATATCCTGAAAGATCTTGCAAATAATATTGCAGGTTCTAATCTTCCTACAGTGTCTATCGAAATGACTAGCCAGCCATGTGATGACACTTATACATTTACAGCGTCTATTGCTAACTACAATTCAGGTCTTGAATTACAATGGACGATCAACGGCGAGATCGTTGAAGATGAAAATGAACTTATCTATTCATCAACTACTTTAATCGATGGCGATGTAGTAGAAGCTAGAGTTGAATTAAGTCACCTTTGTGCTAACTACAATCACGTCTCTAACCCAATTTTAATCGCACCAATCTTTCCAACGGAAACACCTGAGGTTACAATCAATGTGGACAACACTGATTTTTGCCAAGGACAAACAGCTACGTTTACAGCAAGTACTACGCAAACAGCTGATGCAACCAATATTTCTTACCAATGGTTGGTGAACGGACTGCCTTTTGCTGGGGCTACCGTTCAAACGTTTTCGTCTGATCAACTTAATGATCAGGATCTAATTTCTCTTGAATTTTCTTATGATGATGATTGTGTAACTGAAGGCCAAGTTCTTTCAAATGAAGTAATAGTAAATGTTACTCCGCTTGTAAATCCGGTTTTAGAAATCACAGCTGATCTTAACGAAATCTGCATTGGAGAGATGGTTACATTTTCTGCAACAGGTACAGACCTTGGAGCTAATCCGGTTTACCAATGGGCTTTAGATGGAAATGAGGTGGGAGCAAACAGCTCAACACTTTCTTTAAATAATATCCTTAACGGACAAACGATAACTTGCTCTATAGCAATAGAAGAACTGTGCTCAACTACTAATGAAGCAAACTCAAATACTATTTCAATTACTGTGAACGAAATAGTTAATCCAAGTATCGAAATCGTAGCGAGTACAGACGCAACGTGTAGCGGTGAGATGGTCACTATCACTGCTGTTGCAAACGATTTTGGTACTAATCCCACTTTTCAGTGGCAAATTGATGGTCTTAATGTTGGAACCAACCAGCCAAATTATTCTACATCTTCATTAGAAGATGGACAACAAATTACTTGTACACTTAGCGTAAGCGAATCTTGCGCAAGCAGTGCTGTAGTAACTTCCGCACCGATCTCAGTTGTTGTGAATGAGAGTTTGGTTCCGACATTAAGTATCTCTTCTACGATGAACACAGTATGTCCTGGTCAGTCAGTTAACTTTACTGCAACAGGAGATAATCATGGTGGAAATCCAGTGTATGAATGGTTCATTGATGGTGTTTCAGTAGGAAACAATTCAACGGCATTCTTATTAGAAAATGTAAACCTTGCACAAGAAGTTTCTTGTACAGTAATCAATGATGAAAATTGTGTAATAAATCCAACTACTTCGAATGCGATCATGGTGAATATTACTTCTATTGCAATCGAAGTTTTAGAATTAGCTTCTGAAAATTGTAATGATGCTGATGGCTTAATCGAGGTAACTGCAAACGGAGGAAATGCACCTTATACTTTTACATGGTCAACTGGAAATACAGAAACTTTGTTGACGGATTTGCAAGCAGGAATTTATACACTTCTTGTAACGGATGCTCAAGGTTGTACTACTGAAAAAGATATTGAATTAGAAAATTCTTTAGCACCACAAATCAATGAAATTTTGATTTCTGAAGTAGATTGTTCAGGTGATAATGGGGGAGCAGAAGTGATTCTTGAAAATGCATCATTAGGGACTAAATACCAGTGGACAAATGCTTCAGGAGAGGTAGTAAGTATTTATCCAAAAGCACAAAATTTATTGCCAGGAACGTACGAAATCGCTGTCACAAATGAGCATGGATGTGAGCTTGTTCAAACCGTTATTATTGAGTCAGTTTCTGTACTTTCTGTTGAGGCAATTGAAGATACAAGATTAGAATTAGGAACGTCTATTCAGCTTGATGCAATCGTAAATACTTTTGAAAATGTTACTTACGAATGGTATCCTGCTGAAGGCTTAAGCTGTACTGATTGTGCTAATCCAACAGCTGATCCAACTAGCACAATTAATTATACAGTTATCGCTACAAATGAAAATGGATGTACAGATTCTGATGAGGTATTGGTACACGTAATTCCTAGAGATGATATTTTTATTCCTAATGCTTTTAGCCCAAATGGTGATGGTGTAAATGACTATTTTACTGCCTTTGGTGGAAGTAATATTGCACAGGTGAAAACACTAAGAGTGTTCAACCGTTGGGGTGCAGAAGTCTTTGCTAATCAGGATTTTAGTGTGAATGTTGAGACAGAAGGGTGGAATGGTACTTTTAAAGGAAAAGTAATGGAACCTGGTGTTTATGTTTATTATGTGGAGGTAGTATATATTAATGGGGCTGTCAAGATCAAAAAAGGCGATTTGAGTATTACAAAATAATTTTCTCTATAAGATATTTTCTTTTCCGAAGGATTCTTCGTCCTTCAAACCAATTGTTAAATTATGATTCTTGGTCCGCTCTTTTCGAGCGGACCATTTTTTATTGGGCGCTCCAAAGGATGAAATCCTAATGGTCATTGGTAAAGAAGAAAGAGATTGATATTTTGTATTATTTTTCATGGTTGTATTTAGATTTTTAATTGATTTTTGCTGCGAGGAGGGATAATTACGCGAACACTTATACAATTGCAAATCCTATGCCAAAACGTGTCACAGAATGTAGTAAGTGAAAATATTTTTTTAATGGTAAAAAAGACTTTTTTAGGCCTTTGAATTGTCCAAATTTTTGAGGGGTGAAAAAGGAAGACTTTAAAAGGAAAGAATAGATTTTGAAATAAATCAACTAGCTAAATCAATTAAAATTTTAGATGACAAAATCAATTTCACTTGACTAGTATTCCCGAAACCTTTTATTAAATATTACAAGCCATTTTAGGAATTAGAAAATAACAGATTTAAACAGATATTGTTTTTTTTAACAAAAGGAACAAGTAGAGCTAGAACAAAAACAAAAGGCGAATTCTCTAATAGAGAACTCGCCTTTGATTAATTATTTTTTATACTTAAAAGTAAAACCGAAGTTTTACCAAGACATATCATCTTCCGATTCTACAGAAGGAGATTCAGATTCTGCCTCAGGTTCAGGTTTAGTTTCTGCCTCAGGTTCAGTCGAAACATCATCAGTGATATCTTCAACAACATCTTCGGTTTGAGTTTCAGAAACAAATTCACTACTTTCAGATTCACCACCACCTGCAGCTTCTAATGCAGCTTCTTCAGCACGCTTTTTTTCCCATTCTTCATGACGACGAGTATACTCATCATAGTCATAATCAGGCATCAATTCCGTTTTGATATGATTTAGCGTTTCTTCAAGACCAGCCATAAAACGGTTGAAATCTTCTTTATACAAAAAGATTTTGTGTCGTTCATAACCATCACTGTTGAATTTCTTAGTGCTTTCAGTCAAAGTAAGATAATAGTCATCTCCTTTGGTTTGACGAACATCAAAGAAATAAGTTCGTCTTTTTCCTGCTCGAACTTTCTTTGAAAACACACTCTCAAATCTTCTTTGGTTTTCCACGATGTTTTAAATTTTGTTGAAAAAAAGTAAAAATTGCTAAACAAATTTAATTATTTGATTCTAATTACAAAAAGAATCTTGAGATTATTCTAATATGAACACAATGCAGGGTGCTTTCAGAAAAGCATTTTTAAATAACATTGCGTTAAATTATATGTATAAAATGCGTGATTTCACTAGTATAGTTGCCTTAACAATGTTTTTACAAGGATTAAATAGAATAGAAATGATTAGAGATTTATTAGATTTATTTATGACTATTTTCTTCTTCAAATCGCTGCTGTTCGAACATATCATAGTAAAACCCTTTATTTTTGAGCAATTCTTCATGTGTTCCAGCCTCCGCAATGTGCCCATCTTCCAAAACAATGATCTTATCAAAGTTGAGCATTGAATAAATACGATGGGTAATAATGATGGTTGTTTTATCAGAAAGAGCATTATCGAGATATCCCAAAATTTGCTGTTCGGTAGTAGTGTCGACAGCAGAAAGACAATCATCAAGAATAACGATATCCGGTCGTTTTATTAAAGCTCTTGCAATCGAAACCCGCTGTTTTTGACCACCTGATAAAGTAACTCCCCGTTCACCAACCATGGTTTTAAAACCTTCCGGTAAATTTACAATATCGTCATAGACTGCCGCATATTTTGTAAACTCTTCGATTTCTTCCTGAGTAGACGATTTTCTACCAAAAGAAACATTACCGGCAATGGTATCAGAGAAGAGGAATACATCTTGAGGAACATATCCAATTTTTTGCCGGATATTATAAAGGTCTAATTTTCGAATATCTTTTTGATCAATGGTGATACTTCCTTCGCTTACATCATACATTCTTAAAAGCAAATCCGCTATGGTTGTTTTTCCCGATCCGGTTTTACCTATGATCGCCATTTTTTGTCCTTTCTTTAAATTAAAAGAAACACGATCCACTGCTTTAATTCCTGTGTCCGGATATACAAAAGTAACATTATTGAATGCTATCTCACCTTGAATTGGAATTGGATCAATTACCGGATTTATAATATCTGGTTTGGTATCCAAAAATTCATTAATTCTTTTTTGGGAAGCGGCGGCTTGTTGAACGATCGAGGCAATCCAACCAATAGCTGTAACAGGCCATGTCAACATATTCACATAGATTACAAATTCTGCAATATTTCCAGGGGTTATATTTCCTTTGGTAACCTGAATTCCCCCCATATAGACAGTAAGAATTGTACTAGCCCCAATTAGCAAAAGCATCAAGGGAAAAAATAAAGCATTGATTTTTGCCAAGCCCATTGATTTATCCTTGTAAATATCACTTTGACCTGCAAAGAATTTAACCATTGGAATTTCCTGGACATAAGATTTTACGACACGAATTCCAGAATACACCTCTTGAGAAGTACTATTCAATGTAGCTAGTTGAATCTGAATTTCTTCACTTTTTTTATTAATCAAACTGCTCACATAATAAATAGAAATAGAGAGAAAGGGGAGTGGGAGTAAACTATACAAGGTCAATTCGACACTTACACTTAGCATTGAATAAATCACGAGGATAAATAAAGAAGTCAAATTGATAGCATAAAGAACAGCAGGGCCAATGTACATTCTAACTTTGGAAACATCTTCTGTAATCCGCGACATTAAGTCTCCAGTATTGTTTCTTTTGTAAAAGGATAGACTCAATTTTTCGTAATGGTCGAAAACTTCTTTTCTAATATCGTATTCAATCAACCTAGACATTACAATAATCGTCTGACGCATGAAGTACATGAAAATCCCCATTAACACAGCAAGCAGAAGAACTAACAAACCAAAGAATAAAAGCGTTTTTCCAACAATCTTATACATGGCTGCCTGGTTCTCAAAACCATCTAAGGATTTATACATACTTACATTATCAATCACTAAATCCAATGCCTGCCGAATCATTTGAGGCTGTAAAACCCGAAAATAATTTGATAGTACAACAAAGATGATCCCCAGAAGGAACCGCCAACGGTATCGGTAGAAAAATTTATGTAGGTAGGCTAGATGCTTCACTTAATCGTTCTCATTTTATTACACTAACCAATTTGGTAAGCTTTTGTTGATAAGTAGACGTAAAGAATAATGATTAATCTGTTTGATATTCTGAAATTTTCATAAATGATTGACTGCAAGGAAATTGTGATGAAAAGATTGAGATATCTTTAAAAAACAGATTAAACTTAATTTAGTCCAATAACTTAAAGCGCAAAGTTAGAAAGCTAATGCCAATTTCCAACATTCCAGAGGGAAAAGGTTCGCATTGAAATGAATCATATTTTACAAAATAACCGTATCTTTGCAGTATAAAACCATTTACTACTAAGTGACGGATCAAAATTAATGATAAGTTATTTTGATTTTGAAAAATTATTGAAATAACTGACTAAAAGGAAGTTATGAAGTGATATTTCAAACATCTTAAAAAAATAACTTGTTAGTAATTCCGTCTAATAACTTACTTATATTTTAAACCTAACCAAAAATGAATCGAATTGTAACACTCGATGAATTCATCATTCATCGCCAGAAAGACTTTCCCTATGCCTCAGGTGAACTGACCGGATTGCTCAGGGATATCGGAGTCGCAGCAAAAATTGTCAATCGCGAAGTTAATAAAGCTGGTTTAGTCAACATTCTTGGAGTCGAAGGTACTGAAAATGCGAGTGGAGAGACTGTCCAGAAACTGGATATGTATGCCAACGACAAACTTATTGATTGCTTAAAAAATAGTGGTGAATGCTGCGGAATTGCTTCTGAAGAGAATGAGGATTTTATCGAAATTCCTTCTATCGAATCCAAAAATGCAAAATACGTAGTTGTATTTGATCCTCTCGATGGATCTTCCAATATTGATGTGAATGTTTCAGTTGGTACGATCTTCGGAATTTATCGCCGGATTTCAGATACCAAAGGGCCTTGTCAAATGGAAGATTTTCTTCAAAAAGGTACGGAGCTAGTTGCTGCTGGATACGTCATTTATGGAACGTCTACCATTTTAGTTTATACGACTGGTCGTGGAGTAAATGGATTTACTTTAGATCCATCAATTGGAGAGTTTTGTCTTTCTCACCGAGATATCAAAATACCGGACAGAGGAAATTATTATTCTGTAAATCAAGGATACTATTTGAAGTTTGATGTAGAAATGAGAAGGTATATTGACTACTGTTCTGATTTAAATCTAAGACTTAGATACATAGGTTCGATGGTATCAGATGTTCACCGAAGTTTATTACAAGGTGGAATTTTCTTATATCCAAATACTCGAAAATATCCTCAAGGTAAACTGCGTCTTTTATACGAGTGCAATCCACTTTCTTTTATTGTAGAACATGCCGGAGGTAAAGCGATCAATTGCCAGTTGAATAGAATTTTAGATATGGAAGTTAATGACCTTCATCAACGATCAACTATTGTAATCGGATCTCCTGCAATGGTGGATGAGATGCAAGAATTTATCGCAAGATATAGTGTTCCTTCTTCGACTAGTTTTGTTAGTTCGAATGGGAAATCTTAAGCTTTAATCTTAAATTAGAAATTAGTTTTCCAAAACATTTCTAGCATAAAATTTCTTTCCAAAGAAAAAAATGTTAGTTTTATAAAAGGGGAAGTATAAATTGATTGTTATAAAAAATGACAAACTGTTTATGCTTCCTTTTTTTATATAATTTGAGTAGTAGTTTTAGGACATAATTGATCATCAGGTCAAAATATAATATTGTCGAAAACTACTCTATGAGAAAACTAGTAAGAATATGCTTAACTGGCGAGAAGTTCCCTTCTTCAGGATCTTGTCCTCATTTATATTGGGGATACTTGCCTATCTTGTTTATGAGCATTCCTTTTCTTTGTTTAATTACCTTTTAATTTTTTTAACGGCTTATCTTGGTTTTGCAGCATTCGCGAAGATCCAGTTTCGATGGCAATGGCTCAACGGTTTTTTGATAGGAACTTTCTTTTTTTTATTAGGGTATCAGTTGGTTTATTTTCACAATGATTGGAATGATAAAGACCATTTTAGAACTTTCTTGCAAGAAGAAAATTTGATACTTGGAATCGTCAATAATGCTCCTCAACATAATGAACGTTCGATCCAAATAGATTTCAAAATTCAACAAATCGGTAGTGATATAAATAGTCTCCATGATTGTTCAGGAAAAGTGTCCTTGTATTTTAGAAATGATACGACCAATCAAGAAATAAATTATGGAGATCTATTGGTTTTGAAAACTTCAATCAATGCTGTGAAACCGGTTTTAAATCCTGAAGCTTTTGATTTTAAAAAATATCTTCATTTTAAAAATATTCACTATCAAGGATTTTTAAAATCGGATGAATGGAAAAAATTAGAAAGTGGATATGGAAATCCTGTTTTAGACTGGGCATTTAAAACGCGAACCTATTTAATTAGTGTATTAAAAAAGAATATAAAAAGTGAAAATGAATTTGCTGTTGCTTCTGCATTGATATTGGGATATAAAAATGAGTTAACAGACGAATTGAAAAATGCTTATGCAAATACTGGAGCTATGCATGTCTTGGCTGTTTCAGGATTGCATGCAGGATTGATTTGGGGCATCATCGCTTTTATTTTAAAATGGATACGATGGAAACATCCTGCTTGGAATTGGATAAAAACGGGGATAACGATTTTGGGATTGTGGATGTTTGCACTGATTACTGGAGCTTCCCCTTCGGTTTTGAGAGCTGCGACCATGTTTAGTTTTCTTTTGATGGGAACAGCATTGAATCGGAATACCAATATTTATAATACCTTGGCTGCTTCTGCTTTCTGTTTGTTACTTTTTAATCCTTATCTGATTGCAGAAGTTGGTTTTCAGTTGTCTTATTTTGCCGTAATTGGTATTGTTTATTTTTATAAAAAAATATATAATCTCTGGTATATTGAAAACCCAGTAGGAGATTATCTTTGGCGATTAAGTGCTATCGCAATTTCTGCTCAATTGATGACTTTCCCAATGACGATGTATTATTTTCATCAATTCCCCGCTTATTTTTTACTCTCCGGATTAGTCGTTGTTCCTGTTGCTTTTTTAATTCTTGGATTAGGAATCGCCATTTTTTCGATAGACTGGTTAGTGCCTTTTTTGAGTGCTACATTTGCAAAAGGTTTAGTACTGATTATTTGGCTGATGAATGCGATTATATTTTTGATTGAGCAATTGCCAACTGGATTTTTTAAAACGATTTGGATTGGCTTAGGGACAATGCTGGTTCTTTATGTCTTAGTGCTAGGAATAATTGCCGCTATAAATTTGAAGCAATTTAAATACTTGATTTTAAGTACCTGCATGATTTTATTGGTTGGTTTAAATTATAGTTTTAAAACACTCCAAGTCGATCAGCAAAAATCAATCGTGTTTTTTCATATTTCCGGTAAAACACATGTCGAGTTTGTTGACGGAGATGAGGTATATAGTTTTGGGGATGACGATATTAAAGAAAAACAATTAAGATTTGCTACACAAAATTATCATTTAAAAAATGGTCTTTCGGATGCGAAGAGTTTTTATTTTGAAAATATAGATACGGTGATAAATAATTTCTTTTTGCATAATAATCTTATTCAGTTTTATAATAAAAAAATAGCTTTTGTTAAAAAACTTCCGAAGAATATTCCTGATAAAAAACTAAAGGTGGATTTTCTCATGATTCAAAAAGGAGCGAAAATAAATCTAGAAGAAATTATTCAGTTTTATGAATTTAAAAAACTAATTATTGATGGTAGTCTTAGAGATTATGAAATTATTTCTTTGAAAAAAGAAGTTTTAAAGTATGATCTGGAAATTTACGATATTAATAGGGAAGGAGCCTATATGTTGGATTTAAATTAAACCCAAAGAACTATGAAAAATATTATTCGAGAATATTTTTATTACAGCAAGTTAGAACGAAATGGAATATTTGTTTTGGCATTTTTATGTATTTGCTGTTTTTTGTTTCCAAAAATATATGTAGCTTTTTCTGAGGATTCTGTTTCGACAGATTTTTCTGATTTTAAAAAAGAAATTACGGATTTTGAAAATGTTATAGAAGAAGCAAAAGCTGTTCAAGTAAATGTACCAATTGCTGAATTATTTTATTTTGATCCAAATACCGTTAGTGATTTAGCATTGCAAAAACTAGGACTCTCTCCAAAAGTAATCCGGACCTTTTTAAATTTTAGAAACAAAGGAGGAAAGTTTTTTAAAAAAGAAGATTTCAAAAAAGTATACGGAATTAAAGAAAACGATTATACACGTCTGGAACCTTACATTCAAATTGAAAATACACAGAAAAAATATTTTAAGAAAGAAATGTATAATCAAAAAACGAAAGTAATAGTTTCTCTAGAACGATTTGAATTTGATCCGAATCAAGTTTCCAAAACTGACCTTTTAAAACTTGGGTTTTCAGAAAGAGCAGCCAATAACCTGATTAAGTTTAGAAGTAAGGGAGGCACAATCAGAGAATCTAAAGAATTAGCTAAAATCTATGGCATTGGAACTGAATTATACGAAAATTTGATACCTTTTATTAAAATTAAACAAAAGATTTACGAACCCAATTTATTAGCTGAAGCCTCATCAAAAAGGCCAGAAAACCCAACTAAAGAAAAATTGGTCTTAGATATTAACACCGCTCAGAAAGAAGATTGGGAGCAACTCTATGGAATTGGCCCTTTTTATGCCAAGCGAATCATCAATTTTAGAGAAAAATTAGGTGGATTTCATAGTATTGAACAAGTAGGGGAGACCTATAATTTACCGGACTCTACCTTCCAGAAAATTCGGGATCAATTGATAATGGAAGCAGCTCCTTCACAAATAAATTTGAACACCGTTTCATTGGAGAATTTGAAAAATCATCCCTACTTAAAGTATAATCAGGCAAAAGTCATTATCAATTATCGGACTCAACATGGAGCATTTAAATCTATAGATGACCTTAATAAAATTGTAATTTTAAAACCCGATTTGGTAGAGAAAATTCGCCCGTATTTAAAACTGGAATAAAAAAAGTAATATTGCGGCTAATTTGATCAGATTTTTTGTTCGATTTTAACCTTTTTTATTAATTTTACTTTAAGAATACAACCGAGGATGTTTTTTAAATGCGAATGAGTTGACATGTTTAACTCATTGTAAACCAACATCCAAAACAATATAATTTCTTACCCACTGGTTTATTCAACCGTTTTAAATATTTCATTTTTATTTATTAACACTTTGTCGGATCGTAAAGTATTGATTTTAAGTATATTAAAGCTTAATTTTGTAGTACTTACGAATCTAGTTTTACCCTCCTGCTAGTAAAGACAATTTTAACCAAGGGCAATAAAATATATGAAAAAAGGAAAATCACCTCGATTTTTCCCTCCAATCTGTCTACAACTTACGCTTTCCAGAATCCATCTGTTAGCCATTATCTTATTTTGCTTAATTCAAACTAATACTTTTGCTCAAGCACCCATTCAATGGGAAGATGCACTTGGTGGCACAGGTTATGAAGAACTTCGTGGTTTTCAACCGACTCCTGATGGTGGTTTTATTTACGCTTGTACTTCGCCTTCATCTGAGTTGACTAGTTCCGATATTACTGAGCCTACAAATGGAGGCGGAGATTTTTGGATTGTTAAAACGGATGCTGATGGAGTTATTCTCTGGGATAAAAGATATGGTGGCGCAGATCAAGAAGTTGCTCAAGAAATTCAAATTACTTCAGACGGAGGTTATATTATTGGTGGCTCATCAGCTTCAGGAATTAGTGGAGATAAAACGACTGTTAATTATGGAGGAGGTTGGTGGGTAAAAGATTACTGGGTCATAAAAATAGATGCTGCTGGTAATCTCTTATGGGATGCTACTTTTGGTGGAGACCAAAATGAAGAGTTATATCATATTCAGGAAACTTCAGATGGAGGATTTATTCTTGGTGGATGGTCGAATTCTGGAATAAGTGGTACTAAGACAGATGCTAATCAAGGTGGTAATGATTACTATGTTGTAAAAATAGATGCATCTGGAAATTTTCTTTGGGATGGAACTTTTGGTGGTTCTGCATGGGACGGAATTCAAGGGATCGATGAAGCAGCAGATGGAAGTTTGTATTTTGGTGGGTTCTCAGATTCAGGGATGGATGGTAATAAAACAGAGCCAACATATAGTCCTGGGAAATCGGATTACTGGTTGATCAAATTGGATGCGAGTGGTAACAAACTTTGGGAACAAACCTATGGTGGAGACTCTTGGGATCAGATGAGAAGTCTTATCGTTACTAGCGATGGAAATATCGTTTTAGGTGGTTGGTCAAAATCAGGAGCAACAGGAAATAAGACAACTTCAAGTAATGGACTGGAAGATTATTGGGTATTAAAAGTAAACCCATTAGGAAATATTTTATGGCAAAGAAATTATGGTGGCTTACTAAAAGATGAATGTTCTCAAGTTTCTGAAACGGCATGTGGAGATTTACTGATTGGTGGTTTTTCTCGTTCTCCTGTTTCAGGAAATAAAACGGGTAACCATGAAGGTAATTATGATTTCTGGGTAGTGAAGGCGGACGCAAATGGAAATAAGATTTGGGATGAAACTTATGGTGGAGATAATGTTGATTTGTTATTTGACTTTAAAGAATCTACAGATGGGGGATATATTCTTGGAGGAATCAGTTATTCTGATGGTACAGGTGATCGTTCTGAATCAAGTATTGGTCCACAGGATGTTTGGGTTGTAAAATTAACCTGTGAGATTAATTTAGATACGATTCCTGATAACGTTATTTGCGAAGGAGAGTCTTTGACTTTCGATATATCAGACGATTGCTGTACGAATTGCTCATATCTTTGGAGTGACGGAGTAACGGATTCAATACGAACGGTTTCACCTTTGATTAATACAACTTATGAAGTTACTATAACTAGTTCGTTTGGATGTACAATTTCAGATACGACAACAATTATTGTTAATGATTATCCGGTTCTTGATTTGGGAATGGATTACACATTATGTGATGGAGACACAGCGACTTTAGATGCTGGAAATCCGGGAATGAGTTATTTGTGGTCAACTGGGGATACTTCTCAAATTTTGGTAGTGACAACTTCTGACTTATATGAAGTGACGGTGACCAATGCTAATTCTTGTTCACTAACTGACTTTATTAATATTGGATTCCAAACACCTCCAAGTGTGAATCTTGGATCGAATATTACACTTTGCGAAGGAGAATCGACAATCTTAAATGCTGGTAATCCAGGAGATATGTACGATTGGTCTACAGGCGAAATGTCTCAAACAATTTTCACCGATACTACTGGTGTTTATTATGTGACAGTGACCGATAATATTGGTTGCTCGGGGATTGATTCGGTTTCTGTTCTTGTAAATCCTAGTCCAACAGGTATGATAGAAGGTGATACAATTATATGTGTAGGAGAAACCGTTCCAGTAACATTTTCTTTTACCGGTAATGGACCTTTTGATATTACCTATTCTGTAAACAGTTCGAATTTCTCACTTAATAATATAAATGATGGACATTCTATTGATTTGACTCCTGTTATGACAACAACTGTTGAGCTTTTAACAGTAACGGATTCAAATAACCCTGCTTGCGTGATTAGTCCTGCTCAAAGTATTATAATTGAAGTGAATAATCATGTGACTATAAATTTGAATGAACAGATTTGCATGGGAGATAGTATCTTTTTAAAAGGTGCTTATCAATTCAGTTCAGGTATTTTTACCGATACTATTATGACTGTAAATGGTTGTGATAGTTTTATTGTTACTGATCTTTTTGTTGCTCCAGTTAATATTGAAAATATTGTTCTAACAAGTTGTAATCCATTGGATACCGGTTTAGTTGTTTATAATCTAACGAATCAATATTCCTGTGATTCAATCATTTACGAACAAACGAATTTGTTACCATCGGATACGATGTATGTAACTCTAGAAAGTTGCAATCCTATAGATACTGGTTTAGTAGTTTATAGCTTAACGAATCAATATTCTTGTGATTCGATCGTCTACGAACAAACGAATTTGTTACCATCGGATACAATGTATGTAACTTTAGAAAGTTGCAATCCTGTAGATACTGGTTTAGTCATTTACAATCTAACAAATCAAAATTCGTGTGATTCAATCATTTACGAACAAACGAATTTATTACTATCTGATACGATGTATGTGACTTTAGAAAGTTGCAACCCAATTGATACTGGCTTGGTCGTTTATAATTTAACGAATCAAAATTCTTGTGATTCAATCATCTACGAACAAACGAATTTATTACCATCAGACACGATGTATGTAACCTTAGAAAGTTGCAATCCTGTAGACACTGGCTTAGTAGTTTATAATTTAACGAATCAATATTCCTGTGATTCAATCATCTACGAACAAACGAATTTATTACCATCAGACACGATGTATGTAACTCTAGAAAGTTGCAATCCTCTTGATACTGGTTTAATTTCTAATTTATTTGTCAACAATAATGGCTGTGATAGTTTAGTTTATACCCAAACAAATTTTCTTGAATCGGATACGACTTATATAATTGAAACCAGTTGTAATCCAATTGATACTGGAGTCATATCTGATCTGTTTTCAAACGAAGATGGCTGCGATAGCCTTGTAATTACAACGACGACCTATTTAGAAAGCGATACGATGTATGTTTTCGAAATGAGTTGTAATCCACAAGATACTGGAATCATCACCGACATATATTCAAACGAAGATGGCTGTGATAGTTTAGTAATTACGGCGATCGAATTATTATTAAGTGATTCAACTTATCAAACCGAAACGAGCTGTAATCCATTGGATACAGGTTTAGTAATAGAATTTTATGGAAACTCAAATGGCTGTGATAGTCTTGTTTTTATACAAACAGATTTATTACTACTCGACACGACTTACCTAACAGATACAAGTTGTGAGTTAAGCGAAGTAGGAGAGAGCGAAGAATTGTTGACGAATTCAAACGGCTGCGATAGTCTAGTAATCACAACGACAACTTATTTAGAAAGCGACACGATGTATGTTTTCGAAACGTCCTGTAATCCATTGGATACTGGCTTGGTTTCAAATTTATACAATGCCTCAAATGGTTGCGACAGTTTAGTAGTTACCCAAACGGATTTATTACTACTCGACACGACTTACCTAACAGATACAAGTTGTGAGTTAAGCGAAATAGGAGAAAGCGAAGAATTATTTTCGAACGCAAATGGATGTGATAGTTTAGTAATCACAACGACGACCTATTTAGAAAGCGATACGATGTATGTTTTCGAAATGAGTTGTAATCCACAAGATACTGGGATCATCACCGATTTATATTCAAACGAAGATGGCTGTGATAGTTTAGTAATTACGGCGATCGAATTATTATTAAGTGATTCAACTTATCAAACAGAAACGAGCTGTAATCCATTGGATACAGGTTTAGTAATAGAATTTTATGGAAACTCAAATGGCTGTGATAGTCTTGTTTTTATACAAACAGATTTATTATTACTCGACACGACTTACCTAACAGATACAAGTTGTGAGTTAAGCGAAATAGGAGAGAGCGAAGAATTGTTGACGAATGCAAATGGTTGTGATAGTCTAGTAATTACAACGACGACCTATTTAGAAAGCGACACGATGTATGTTTTCGAAATGAGTTGTAATCCACAAGATACTGGGATCATCACCGATTTATATTCAAACGAAGATGGCTGTGATAGTCTAGTAATTACAACTACGACCTATTTAGAAAGCGACACGATGTATGTTTTCGAAACGTCCTGTAATCCATTGGATACTGGTCTGGTTTCAGATTTATACAATGCCACGAATGGATGCGATAGTTTAGTAATTACGCAAACAGATTTATTATTACTCGACACGACTTACCTAACAGATACAAGTTGTGAGCTAAGCGAAATAGGAGAAAGCGAAGAATTATTTTCGAACGCAAATGGATGTGATAGTTTAGTAATCACAACGACGACCTATTTAGAAAGCGATACGATGTATGTTTTCGAAATGAGTTGTAATCCACAAGATACTGGGATC
>CAKZTD010000255.1 GCA_937921595.1 uncultured Saprospiraceae bacterium | reverse complement strand
GAAACATTTTCGGATTGAGAACCTGTATAATTTAAAATCTGACCACCTGTAACCGTCCAATTAAAAGCAGAAACAGCAGATACTAAATCAGTACTAAAAGTATAAACCTCTTCATTTACGATGTAATCTGGTCCAACAATTGGAGGGTCAACAAAGTCAAGAGATGGAGCAGTCGTTGAGCCAATAGCCACGTAGATGTAATACTCACAAACGGATGCACCATAGCCATCCAGTAATAAGATATAAGTCTCTCCTAAAATCAGGTTATCTGCAAATAAAGAAAAAGGACCATTATTCTCCATACAATTTTCAATAACTGGAGATTGCACCCATGAATAATCCGGATTTCCAGTTTCCTCACATTCTTCGTAAAGTCCAGCCTGCATCCCAATTAGTCCACTTGGTCCAGGTTCACAATATTCTGGTACTATGACTATTTCTAGTACAGATGTTCCTGCAACGAAACTTAAATAATTAGCATTATCAATTGTTCCACCACAGGTTAAAAAATTCATTGGATTTGGATTTGGAACAAATGGTAAAATCCCATGAAACCCATCAATACCATAATCACAACATAGCGGTGCATTCCCACAAGATGTGCCTGCCTCTACTAAGTATGGATCACAATCTTGAGCTAATAAAAAATTAATTGAAATAATAAATGAAATAACGAGGAGTACATTTTTTTTCATGGCTTTCTTTTTTAACAATGGAGAGTCTGTAGAAAGTTGATCTTTCTAAAAGTCTATAGAATATTAATTGAGATAAATTAATATTTACCGAAAGGTAAAAGGTGGGAAGTCGCAGTTTAGTATTTTTCGCAATCAGGCTTTATAATCCTGTTTGACTAAGGTAGGGAATATTTTATTAGAATTAATAAATTAGGTGGGAAAATTATTTTTTAGATCGCTCGCCAATCGTAGACTTAGCATATATCAAGCATTGTTACCAAGTATTGTTACCAAGCATTGTTACCAAGCATTTTATTCAATAGAAAATAAAAAAAGGCAAGCTTCGAAAATCGGAGCTTGCCTTTTTATAAATTTAGTTTTTCAGTTTAATGTCGAACCATTTTTCCTGTTCCAAAAATAGTAGGCCCTACTATTTTATAAACATAAATTCCTTTCATTGGCAAATCACTTCCTTCGATTTTTAAACGATTAAATCCTTTTTCAAAACCAGTATAAGATTTGATCATTCTTCCACTTACATCAAAAATTTGCACTTCAACATCTTCATCTGTTTGTAGAACAAATTCAATATTTGTTTGATTAGAAAACGGATTTGGATATTGGTTTACTTTTGAAATCACAGTCGTTGCAATCTCTTGGTTTGTGTGAATCTCAACCTGATTAGATTCAGGATTAGTAATATTTGTGTTGCCACTATTATTAACTCGTCGAATCAAAGTAGTCGAATTATTTTCGGGAGCAATGTCTCCTTGAGTTGGTAAAATAGTAATCGTGTTCACAACTTCTGTCCCATCAGGAATATCCTCTGGAACGAAAATAGAGAAATTAAAAAATTCACATTCAAAAAATGATAAATCTTCAAATTCCCAAACAGCAGTATAAGTATCAGGATTATAAGAATCCGCACCAGCCGCAATTGGATCAAATTCCAATAATGGATCGTGGGTAAATTCTACCGTACCGAAGATTGTTGTAAAGGCATTATTGCAATAATTAACCTGATAAAATTGATTAGAACCTGCATTCGCAACGCCTGAAGTTGCCGTCACATAAAGATCAAAACCACTAAGTGCTTTTACAAAGAAATTATTTCCTTCTGATCCAGAAGAACCTGCAGGTACAGATACCATGATTGTTTCTGATGGACATTCCACAACATAAGGACTCACCAATTGTGGCTCGACCACATAATCTCCAGGAGGTACCAAAAATTCATAATAACCATCTGCATCAGTCGTCGTTTCCAAATCTTCAGGAGTGATCGTGACCAGTACCCCTTCCTTAGGTTCAATGCTTCCATTCAAATCACAAGTCAGGTTTTCATCATCATAAATATAACCAGAAATGACAACGAAGCAAGATGGATCCTGAACGATCTCAACGGTTCTCACTTCATCACAAGTACTCTCTGGCGAAGTGATCGTCACGGTGTAAGTTTCTGGAGCCAAGCCACCAATACTTGCTGTTGTTTCTCCAGTACTCCAAATAAATTCAGGGTTGTGGATATACGTAGTATTTACGGTCGCTGTCGCATCTGGGATTCCACAGTTCGCGATGGTCGTTTCTATTTCAATCAGCGCATCTTCCTCTTCTACAATAATCATATTATCTGCAACACAATTATTACCATTATCCATCACCGTAATTTGATACGTTCCGGCCTGATCAACTTTCACTGAATTACCAACCATCTCAACAATATTTCCATCCATTGAAGACCACTCTACTACGATATCATTACTATTTGTTTGTAAGGTCAAATCTAATAATAAAGGATTTCCATTAAAACAATTTAGATATTGAGTTGGACTATTTACTTGAATAGAAGGAGGAATCGTTTCATCAGTTACCTGAACTGATGCTGTACTCGTACATCCATTCTCTGCAGTAACCGTCAAGGTATAAGTTCCTTCCAATTCTACAGAAAAATCAGCAGCGTTCGATGTTCCAGAAGGTCCTGACCAACTGTAAGTAACATCTGATGTATTTGATTGACCTTCAATTAAAACAGCTTCATTACAATTTACTAAAAAGACTTCCTCATTGGCTACACTTGCATCAGGATTTTCGAAATCACTATCCACAGTCGTCTCATCAGAATAAGTACAACCATTAACTGTCGT
>CAKZTD010000254.1 GCA_937921595.1 uncultured Saprospiraceae bacterium | reverse complement strand
GCAACATTGAGTGCTGCCCAATTTCGAAAAAGATTCAAAGAAGAAATAGGCATCTCCCCTAGTCAATATTGCAAAATAATTCGCATCAATACGACCCTCTCCATTTTTGAAAATAATTTTCAAAACTCACTTACAGAATTAACTTACCAACTCGGATATTTTGACCAGGCCCATTTTATAAAAGATTTTAAATCTGTTATCGGCACTTCTCCAAAACATTTCATCCAAAAACATTAATCGAAAAAACAGTAGATAAGCGTTTTTTACAATTTTCATTCAGTATTTAGGATTTACTTTGTTTTTAAATTCTAATACCTCATCTATGAAAAAAGTACATTTCTCATTGCTAATTTTTCTACTGATTTTAAATTCAAATTGTTTCGCTCAAGATCAAGATGATAAAAAAGCATTCCCATGCAGATATGGAGAAGAATATAAACCATTAGATTTTTGGCTAGGAGAATGGGATGTTTATGTCAATGATAAAAAAACAGGTACCAGTAGTATTACCAAAAGTGAAGGTGGTTGTACACTTTATGAAGATTATAAAACCTTCAAAGGGTTCCTTGGCAGAAGCACAAATTATTACGATCCTGTTGATAAAAAATACACTCAAATTTGGATCGACAAATTCAACAACATTACTATTTTTAAAGAAGTTGAGGCTAAGAAAAACTACTTGCAAATGTCGGTCAAAAATAAGGAAGGAAAGATAACAAGAATGACGTACACCAAAAATTCAACCGGTAATGTTACTCAGATCATGGAGGATTCCAAAGATCAAGGAAAATCTTGGGTAGTCACTTTTACTGGAATTTATAAAAAGAAAAATTAAATATAGGTACTGTACAAAAGCCTTATCCGTTTTGTACAAATGTTATGTTTCGATGCCTTACATCTTAAAGCAGCTGATGCATTGCATCGAAACTTTTTTCCACAAAATATAAAGTAAAATGAAAAAAATATTACTACTATTCCTATCCATACTTTTCCTTACAAACATACATAGTCAAACCATAGAAATCTATGTGAGTGATGGTGGAAATTTTAATCTCGAACCTTGGCAAATTTTAAAATCAGATGAGACTGGCGAAAACGTAGAAACCTTTATCACAGAAGAATTGGGATGGCCACAAGACATCCTCTTTCTAGAAGATCAAAACATCCTGCTTGTTTCTAATTTAAACACCGGAAAAATAACAAAATACAATATTGACGATGGTACTTATGTTGGAGATTTTGCGACAGGTATCGATGGTCCGACTAGAATGAAAATAGGGTCAGATAGTTTGCTTTATGTTTTACAATGGCAAGGAAACGGTAAAGTCAAAAGATACCAATTAGATGGAACCTTTGTTGATGATTTCACCAATTCTGGAGTAAGTCAAAGCATCGGAATCGATTGGGATCTAGCAGGTAATTTATATGTATCTTCTTGGGGTGGAGCTAAAGTAGAAAGTTTTGATACCTTAGGAAATAGTTTAGGTAATTTCATCACCTCTTCCCTTCAAGGACCAACTAATATCTGGTTTAACGAAGATGGTGAATTACTCGTTGCCAACTGGAGTGGCACAGCAATAAAAAGATTTGATGCCTCAGGTAACTATATCGACGATTTCATTACTGGTCTCGGTAATCCCGAAGGTGTTGATTATCTTCCTAGTGGAAATATTTTAATTGGAAACGGACAAACCAGTGCTGTTAAACTTTTTGATCCAAATGGCAATTTTATTGAAGATATCATTCCAAGTGGAACAGCTGATTTAATTCTTCCAAATGCAGTCAGAGTTAGAGTAGTCGCAGCTCCTGTTTCTACCACTCAAATAGAAACAGCATTGGAATTTATTCAGCCAACTATAGGTACAAGTTTTTATTTATCATCAAAAAACGATTTAAATATTAAAGTTGTTTCCATTTATAATTTCTTAGGAGTACTTATCGAAACAAGAATCATTAGCGATAATCAAATCTGGAATGCAAATCAAGAGGCAGAGGGGATTTATCTAATTGTCGCAGAATCGACAGATGGAGATCTCTATACTCAAAAAGTATTTTTAAAAAGGTAGAAATAGTTCTAGACAGCGTTATAGGCTAAAAAACATGTACCAACGCCTTAATAAGAACCTTTCTAAATTCCTTTCAATCCTCCATTTCTCTTTTGATTTTAATATTTTTAGATTACTTTAGAGATTAGTAATTTGGACAGTTATTTGATATTTTACTATAAATGAGTATTCAAAAAATTTATCATTAAAACCTTATAAAGAAATGAGTAAAGAACCTAAAATCGCAGGCAAAAGCCCAATCAGAGTAGAACTAGAAGCTGGAAAAACATATGCATGGTGCTCTTGTGGAGAATCTACTAATCAACCATTTTGTGATGGTTCGCATAAAGGGACTGATTTTACACCTGTCGTTTTTACTGCTGAAGTAAGCAAACCTTGTGGAATGTGTACCTGCAAACAAACTAAAAATGACTATTCTTGCGACGGATCACATAAATCACTTGCATAATTCAAGGGATTTGGACTTTAAAGAGGGTTAAGGGAAGTTAAATGAACTCCCTTAACCCTTTTTAATTCTCTTTAACCTTATTAAACTCCTCCTATTCCATTCCATTTCATAGATAAATCTCCCCTTTTCATTGATTAGATTAGGTCAGGTTAAACCTTTTCATGATTTTTGTATCTAAGTAAATGGTCTTAGTTGACTATATTATTTATCTTTTAAACTAAATATCATTAAAAATGAATCAAACAGGAAAAATCCTTTTAATGTTGATTGTATTTATTTCAACTTTTTCTATAGCTCAAGCTCAACGAGGAGATCGTCAAAGATCACCAGAGGATGCTGCAAAGCGTACTTCTAAAATCATGAAAGATAGCCTTGCGCTTTCTGATGCTCAAATGATCAAGATCGATGAGGTGAATCTCAAGTATGTTAAGAAAATGTCTGATGCTAGAACTGAAGCAAGAGCAAATGCAGAAGGTGATTATACCAATGTTCGCGAAATGATGCAAAAAATCAGAGCAGAACAAAATGCAGAGCTTAAAAAGTATATGACTTCAGAGCAATCTGCGAAATGGGAAAAGATGCAAGCTAACAGAAAAGGTAAAGGCCGACGTGGACCTAGAGGACAAAGGAAAGGCGACCGTATCAAGAAAGGCGAAAAAAAATCTGACGATAATTAAATTAAAACAATCTTAATTAAAAATGAATAATCGGGTTTTACCTAGTTATTCATTTTTAATTTTAATCCTTCACAAGTCCTCAATAAACCCTCCTCCTATGCGAATAAGTCTACTCCTATTCTTTCTAAGTTTCACTTCATTTCTAAGTGCTCAAAATTTCACACTCAAAGGCAAAGTCATTGACATCAAAAATAGTGAATCCTTAATTGGAGCGCATGTTTCGTTAATGCAACCTTGGGGTGAAGCCTACAAGACAGCAGTCACTGGCGCAGATGGAAGTTTTGAAATAAAAGATATTTCTCAAGGTGGCTATAAATTCCAAATTTCCTATATCGGTTTTAGTGATTTAAATGCAGAAATCACCATCACAGACAAAGACATTGATATGGGTACGGTCAAAATGAGAGAAGGAGTAGAATTGAGTGAAGTGGAAGTTACTGGAAAAATTCCTCTCGCTGAACAAAAAGGAGATACGACTCAATACAATGCGGATGCTTTTAAAGTGATGAAAGATGCTTCGGCAGAAGAGTTGATTGAAAAGATGCCAGGTGTAGTGATTCAAGATGGAAAAATTCAAGCACAAGGAGAAGATGTAACACAAGTTTTAGTGGATGGTCGTCGATTCTTTGGTAATGATCCTCAGGCTGCATTAAAAAATCTACCTGCTGAAGTCATTAGCAAAATTCAAGTTTACGATCAAACCAGTGAGCAGGCAAAATTTTCTGGTTTTCAAGATGGAGAAACCAGCAAAACTATAAATATCATTACCCGACCTGAAATGCGAAATGGCCAATTCGGAAAAGCATATGCTGGCTATGGTTACGAAGATCGATATCAAGCTGGAGGGAACAGTAGTTTTTTCGATGGTGATCGACGAATTTCAATTATCGGACAAGCGAATAATGTCAACCAACAAAATTTTTCTTCTGAAGATTTATTAGGGGTAACTGGCGGTGGTGGCCGAGGAGGAAGAGGTAGAGGAAGAGGCGGAAGAGGTGGCGGAAGCCGAGGAGGAAGAGGTGGTGGATCATCTCGTGATTTTTTAGTTAGCCAACAAGGTGGTATTGCTGAAACCAATGCGGTTGGATTAAACTACTCTGATAAATGGGGTAAGAAAATCGATGTCAGTGGAAGTTATTTTTTCAATATGACAGATATTTCTTCTGAGGATATTTCCAATCTTGAATACATCAATGATGAGGCAGTAAACGAACTTTATTCTGAAACCAACTCTGCCGACACTCGAAATTTCAATCATCGATTCAATGCTAGAATCCAATATAAAATTGATTCTCTAAACGAGATTTCAATCCGTCCTCGTTTGAGCTTTCAAGAAAACGAAGGGCTTTCCAATACTTTCGGACAAACGCTTTTCGGAACCGATCTAGCTTCTCAAACGAACAATACTTATTTCTCTGATTTATCAGCACTTGATTTTTCAAATTCCATCAACTATCGTCGAAGACTAAACAAACCTGGCAGAACGATTTCCCTAGATTTACGTCATGGAAACAATTATAAATCGGGGAATAGCTCACTAGATTCTGAAGACAAATTCTTCAGAATAGAAACAAGAATTGACACTCTTGACCAAGTTGCCAATATCGACATTGATGGTTGGAACATCTCCTCTAATGTGACTTATACGGAGCCCTTGGGAGAACGAAGTCGACTGATGTTGATGTATCGTTATTCTTATGATCGTGATAATTCTGATAAAGAAACTTTTGACTTTTCTGATGAGACCTTATTACATGATGATCTCAACACTGACTTGACTAATGTTTTTAAAAATGAATACATCACCCATCGAGCAGGTGCCGGTTATAATTACAACAAAGGAAGAGATTTTTTCATCATGGCCAGAGCCAATGTTCAATGGTCGTTTTTAAATAGCGATGAACTTTTTCCTCAAGCGAATCAAGTTTCAGAAACCTTTGTTAATCTCCTCCCAATGGCTATGATCCGTTACAATTTTGATCGCCAAGAAAACCTAAGAATTTTTTACATGGGTAGAACACAATCGCCAAGTGTTGAGCAATTACAAAATGTCATTGACAATTCTAACCCACTACAACTATCCATTGGAAATCCAGAATTAGATCAAGCATATACTCATCGGGTTTCTGCTCGTTATTCAAAAACAAATACAGAGAAAGCAACAGTATTTTATTTCATGTTGAATAGTTCTTTCTCCAATAACTATATCGGAAACTCCACTTATTTATCACAAACTGATAATCCAATTTTTGATAAAATAGATTTTGAACGAGGTACACAACTAACGCTTCCAGTTAACTTATCTGGTTATTGGGCAGCAAATACTTATATCACTTATGGTCTTCCATTGAGTAAAATTAAAAGTAATTTCAATATCGATCTGACCGCATCATTAAACAAGACCCCAGGCCTCATCAACGATATTGCTAATACCTCTAACAATAGAGCTGTCGGAGCAGGTTTTAGTTTAAGTAGCAATATTAGCGAGTATGTTGACTTTACTATTTCGACTCGTTCAAATTTCAACAATGTTACCAATACCATTCAAACGGGGATTGATTCAAAGTTCCTTAATCAAACTTCAAAAGTAAAATTCAATGTAATTTTTCCAAAAGGTATCGTTTTTAGAACCAATATTGCTCACCAATTATACACTGGATTAGCTGATGGTTTCAATGATGATTATTTCCTTTGGACTGCAGGTATTGGAAAGAAACTCTTTAAAAATCAAAGAGGAGAATTGACGCTTTCTGTTTTTGATGTATTAAAACAAAATCAAAGTATTTCAAGAAATGTCACGGAGACTTATATCGAAGACTTGCGCTCAAAAGTTTTGCAACGGTACGTTATGCTCAATTTTGCTTATAATTTTAGAAACTTCAATTCTGGAAAAGCAAAAACTAAATCGGACCGCGATGAACGCAGAAGATGGAGGGGATAATTCAGCAGAGCTGAATTAGGGATAGATTCGCTACGCGAATAGTCATATAACCAAAAGCGGAGTGCTAGTCTAAAAGATCAGCACTCCGCTTTTGGTTTTTATCAATCACTATTACCGCAGGCAATCTATCCCTATTCGCTTTAGCGAATCCTATCACTCATCACTATTTTCCGTCAGGAAAATCTACCCCTATTCGCTCATTTACTTATCCGACCGTCGGGAGGAATTATCTCTCATCAAGCCTTCCTGCACCACCGAAGCCACCAGCTTCCCTTCCCGATTAAAAATATTACCTCGAGAAAATCCACGAGAATTTGATGCACTTGGACTATCCAAAGCATAGAGTAACCAATCATCAATTCTAAAATCTTTATGAAACCACATCGCATGATCAAGACTGGCAAAAAACATATTCCGAATATCGACTGTTCCAGTATGTGGAAGAAAAGCAGTTGTCAACAAACTATAATCAGAACCATAAGCCAAGACTTCTTGATGTGCTCGCTTATCATCCGGCATTTCACCAATCGCTTTCATCCAAATATGACGGAAAGGATCACTCTTTTTAGAATCAATAAAATTGAATTTTTCGACGGTACGAAATTCGATAGGCTTTGGCAAACTCAATCGTTGATACCAAGTCGGATTAGACTCTTTCAATGAAGCGGCATAATCCAAATCTGTTTGCACATCTTCCGGAGCTGGAACATCAGGCATTTCGATCTGATGCTCTACACCCGGTTGATCCAATTGAAAAGAAGCTGCCATATTAAAAATAGGTCTCCCCTTCTGGATCGCCGTTACTCGACGAGTAGCAAAACTACCTCCGTCTCGTAATCGCTCAACTTGATAAACAACTGGAACATTGATGTCGCCGGCAAGGATAAAATAGCCGTGCATGGAATGAGCACAACGCTCAACGGGAACCGTTTGTGAAGCAGCATGTAAAGCCTGAGCCAATACTTGCCCTCCAAATACTCGTCCCCAAGGCGTTTTATAATTTTGACCTCGAAAGATATTATCATCAATCTGTTCAAGGTCTAGTAGGTTTAATAGTTCTTCTGAATTTTTCACACCTACAAGGTAAGCATATTGAGGAATTAAAAAAGCGAAAATCACGGTGATTTATGTTGAGTCATCAGTATTTATCCTTTCGGATTAGAAGAATGAATTATCCAAATCACCGTGATTTAGGAGCTGGAATTAATTAGAAATATGTCCCCGAATATTCCAATTAATACTTACCTCAGGACTTGTAAACTCTCGATAGGTCGTCCAAATATTATCGGTGCTTGAGCTAATCCAATCCCCATTCGTTACTGCAGGACCTACATCACAACCAATGGTTTGATCTTCAGCATTTAATACTAGACGAACCGCAATCCACATATCTTCACCTGTGATTTCAATATCATCAGAAAGCGTATGGAGATTCCAACTTTCTGCATCCATTTCTACAGTTACACTTTTCGAATAAACCAAGGTTCCTGGTTCGTCTCCGGTGCTACCGTTATAGACTCTAACTTCAGCCTGAGTAGGTTTATTTTTTAAATAATATTCGATTTCCTCTAATTTTTTTCCTTGAAAGCTGCTCATTTCAGATGCGGGAAAGCGGCTGGCAACGATATATTCTCCAGCTAATAAATATGGCGCATCATTTAATCCCCGATCATTCACAAGGTCGGCAGTTAAATCATCATCATCTTTATCACAGGAAAATACAAATAGAGATAGGCAAAATAAGAAAAGTACTTTTTTCATGAGTGTCTGGTTTGATTTAGTTTAAAATAACTTTTAATTTAAACATGAATTTACATCGTATTTTTGTAGCCGTCAAGACCTTTAACTTTACTTTAATAGTATAAAGCAAAAATTATACATAGACCTACTAATTTCAAAAAAAATCTTACTTCTAATTCTAGCAGGAGCCTGTTACTTCTCACTTTCTGGCTACTAACATTCGTATTCCCAAAACCATCACCAACATCGTCAAAAAAATCAGATCCCAATACTCCCCTCTCATCACTCCCTTCCCATAACTACTAAAGAATATCATCAATATCCAATATCCACCAAAGGTATGGAGTAGCTTCCAATTTTTTCTCGAAATCATTTTCGAAAAATATTCAAAAGAGGTCAGTAACATTAGGATGATAAAAAGATAAGCTATACCTCCAGCTAGGAGTGAAATACCTGCTGCTTGCTCAAAAACAGGATGGAAAACATATTGTAAAACACCAAGCGCCAGCAAATGAATCAAATGAAGAATGGCGAAAGAGATTCCAAAATATTTCCGATTCATGTACACCCAGAAAGAAAAAGAATTCTTTCGCATTCGATGAAAAGCAGAGGCTCCAAAAGCTATGCAAAAACAAACCACATCAATCCTTGCGGTCCACCGAATGACCAAGCGTATTCCTTCTTCAGTAAATCCTTCAATAGCTATAAATAAAATAAACAAAGCTATTGCACCAAATACAATCAACCTTACTAATTGCCATTCCCAAATACCGGAAGAGGATGCATTATTCATTCTATAAAATTTAACATATTTCTTGATTACTTAAGCTCCTTACGTTTTTCCACCTTATTCCCAATAAACACAATAATAGAACACACCAGTATCACAAACATAAAAGATTCAAAACCCATCAAAATTTCTTTCGACAACCATCCATAATAAAAAGCGGTCAGCAATAGTTCACCGACAATAATCGAAGCAATTCCCCATTTCACATCTACCCCACCTTTTCTTAAAATAGCATAAGTCAAAGGAAACAAAACCGCTAATCCACCAAAAGCTAATTTTCCCATATCGAATATCGTCGCAAAAGGTTTAAAAGCAATCAGCAATCCGATCAATGCAAAAATCACAACCATCACTCTGCCAATAAAGACTTCCTTTTTAAAAGGAATTTTATCATTCACCAATGGCTTGTAGAAATCTCTAGTAAAGATCGTACTCATCGCCAAAAGTTGTGAATCCAAGGTCGACATAAAAGCAGCAATCGCTCCAGTCATCACTAAGGCAGCAAACCAGTCCGTCGTATGTTCCATCAACATCATTGGCAAAATTTGATCAGATTCCTTGCCAACTAAGCCAGGAAATGAAAGGTGCCCCAAGACACCAATAATCACCGGAAACAAAGAAATAATCAAAGGAGCAAATCCATACAAAATCGTCGAACGTTTTAAATGTCCTAGATCTTTTGCGATATAAAATCGGATAAATAATTGTGGAAACATCGGAATACAAAAAAACCAAAAAACAATAAAACTAATCCACTTTTGTGGTGTGTAATGACCACTGATTCCTTCGACAGAAAATAGTTCCGGTTTCAATTCATAGACCGCCTGATTCGCTTCGCTCAATCCACCCAATTGATTACTCAAGATAATCACCCCAATGAACATCAACAAAATGACTAAAATCCCTTGTTTTAAATCCGTCTTCGCTACGCTCTGCATCCCTCCAATCAAGACATACGCAATCGTAAAAATAGTCAAGAGCACAATCCCAAACGCGTAAGGTATTTCTCCACCTGTCAAATTTTCTAAAAGATATCCACCTCCAACAATTTGCAAGGATAAATAAGGCAATGTAAACACGACCATGACAGCTGCATATAGATATCCAAGCCATCGACTTTTCGTTTGATCGTAGATTAGTTCTGCCGGAGTGATATATCCTTTTTCCTTTCCCAATTTCCAAACCGGAACACCAATCAGATAGATTGACAAGGCAGCAAGTCCTGTCCCAAAGGCCATAATCGTGTAATGAGCATATCCGATTTTATATCCTTCTCCTGCAAATCCCAAGAAGTAAAACGCACTGAAATTTGTCGCCAGAATGGTAAAGAAAAGACCAATTGTTTTCAATCCACGATTTGCCAAAAAGTAGGATTCGGGCGTGTTTTCTTGCTTTCCCACTCCTACTAAACTCACTATAAAAGTCAAGAAGATATAACTGATCAATATAACATATACCATCATCGCTTATTCCTCTTTTACATTTTTTATAAAAAGAATGAGCACGCCAATTAACAGTAGGTGCAAAAACATATACCAGTACAACCAAAAAGGCATACCCATGAGCCAGGGATTTGGAGAAAATGCTATGATTGTATGGCTACAAATCAAAAGTACAATCGCTATAAAAATGAATCCGTAAATTATTTTTTGCATAAGAGATGAAGCTTAGATTAATTCTAGTTAGAAAGGTAGTCATTTCAATCGACATTAAATAGCAACAAACACCGCGTTCCAGTGTTACCATAGGAAGATATATCGCTTAGTTTTTGAACAACTTTCGGTCATCTAATAACCAAGGAAAATATGTTTTCTTCTTTGTTTTAAAAAATCACTATATTAAAATCAAAATACTATGAGTTTCCTAAACGCAGAATGGAGAAAATTGATCCTCGCAAATTATGAAATCGATCCTTCGATATTAAAAAGCTATCTTCCTTACAAAACCGAAATTGACACCTGGCAAAATCGTTGTTATGTCAGCCTCGTAGGTTTTATGTTTAAAAACACAAAAATGCTAGGAATGAAAATTCCTTTCCATATCAATTTCGAAGAAGTCAATCTCCGATTTTACGTAAGATTCAAGCATCACGATAAATGGAAAAGAGGAGTAGTTTTCATCAAAGAGATTGTTCCCAAACCGGCAATAACACTCGTCGCCAATACGCTTTACAAAGAACATTATGAAACACAAAAGATGAGACACTCTTGGGATATAAAACCGGATCAACAACACATCAAATATGAATGGAATAAAAATAATCTATGGCAACATTTCTCCGTAGATGCTGATACAAACGAATTGTCCATTGACGAAGGAAGTGAAGCAGAATTTATCACTGAACATTACTGGGGCTATTCCAAAATCAAGAAAAACAAAACCTACGAATACGAAGTTACTCACCCAAAATGGAATCACTATCACATCAATGATTATAATATTGATGTTGACTTCGCTTTAAATTATGGTGATGATTTTAAAATGTTGACGACCCTGAATCCCATTTCAGTAATGCTTGCTGAAGGTTCAGAAATCACTGTAGAAAGTAAGAGGACTATTTAAATGACTGGCAAAGAAATAAAGAAGGTAGTTCCTTTATTTATTTCAGATTTAAGATCGATTTCTCCATTATGGTTTTCGACAATCTTCTTACATAATGCAAGACCAATTCCGCTACCACTAAATTTATCAATAGTATTTAATCGACTAAAGAGACTAAATATTTTTTCATAAAAAGAAGTATCAATACCTATACCTTGATCTTTAATTTTAAAAACCTTTAGTTTAGGTTTCTCGATCATAGAAATCTCTATTACCGGAGCTTCATCTTTTTTCCTAAACTTAATCGCATTTGAAATAAGATTTTGAAACAGTTGCAATATCTGGGTTTTATCTCCAACGATCTTCCCCAGATTATTTACGCTAATCTTTGCCTGCGTTTCTTGTATTTGAGTATACAAATTCGCTTTGATTACTTCAAGAATATGATCCATACAGATCACCTCAAATTCCTCATCAATTTTTTTCAGTTTGCTGTAAGCTAGTAAACCTTCTAATAATCTTCGCATCCTGATAGAACCATCCACCGCAAAATCAATAAACTCTCCAGATTCAACAGATAAATTCTTTTCTCGTTTTTTTATCAATTGCAAATAGCTAGCGATCGTACGTATCGGCTCCTGAAGATCATGTGAAGCAGCATACGCAAAACTTTCTAAATCCTCGTTTGACTTTTTTAATTTCGAAATTGTATTTTGTAATTCTTGGGTTTTCTTAGTGACTTCTAATTCAAGATTTTTTTGATATTCTTGAATTCTTCCCATTGCCTTTGCATGCATAATCTTTGTGGCAGAAATAGCCGCAATAGATTTCAAAAGCTCTAAATGGTCTGGAGTGTAAAAATCAACTTCAGGGTGTTCCGAATCGATGACCGCAATCACTTGATCTTCATGATAAATAGGAACAGCAATCTCTGACAATCTATAATCATCATCAATCACATATCGAGCGTCTAACCTTGTATCTGAAACAATTTCTCCTTTTCTTGATTTTGCAACAGATCCAACGATTCCTTCACCAATTGCAATTTTTATTGGATTTTTAATATCAAACTCGATCGGATTCTTCGGTCCATGAGCAGCCTTTTGTATAAATACATTTTCTGCTTCATCATACAAATACACCACACAATCTACAAATCCAAGTCGAGCAATAACCTTCTTTGCTATACACCAAACTATTTCATCTATAGTGACCTTACTAAAAAGTTCAATTACAAAATCATTTATAATTTCTAACTGCTTTTCTTTATCCTCTAATTTAAGACTTGAATCGTTTCCTCTAATAGCGTCCACATAGGTATCCTTAGTTGACTTCATTAAAAATCAATTAATTGAAAAATTTAATAAATGGGTATGAGAGATTTTTTAGAGGTTTCCATACCTCTTAAAGCAAAAATATGGCCAAACAAAACAATTTCGAAGCAGTCTAGGCTTACCAAACTTAAGCATATGATTAAGAGAATTTCAGAAAAACTACAACTTCTATATTTCCTTTTTTATATTAGATCACTTTTACTAGCTTAATTGAATCTATTATTCCCTCATTTGTTATAAAAAGATAATATGCATATACTCAAGACCCCTGAAATTCGGTTCACCAATCTACCCGATTATCCTTTTAGTGCTAACTATCTAGACGTTGGAAATCAATTACAAATGCATTATGTCGATGAAGGAGAAGGAGACATTGTTTTGTTATTACATGGCGAACCGAGTTGGTCTTATTTATATAGAAAAATGATTCCTGTCTTTGTAGAGAATGGATTTCGAGTAATTGCTCCTGATTTGATTGGTTTTGGAAAATCTGACAAACCAAGTGAGCGATCTAATTACACCTATGCAAGTCACCTTAGTTGGTTAAGCAAACTTATAGAAAAATTGGATTTAAAAAACGTAAACCTTTTTATTCAAGATTGGGGCGGTTTACTCGGGCTCCGGATTATTGCCGATCAACCACAACGTTTTGCTAAAGTTGTTGCTGGAAATACCATCTTACCAACTGGTCAAGGGGCTCCAAATAAAGCTTTTGAAAATTGGGTAAATTTCTCTCAAACCGCAGAAAGTTTCCCAATCGGAGGAATTATCAATAAAGGAACAACAACGGACCTCTCACCAGAAGTAATTGCAGCATATGATGCACCTTTTCCAGATGAAACTTATAAATCAGGCGCAAGGATGTTTCCCAAACTTGTTCCTACTGCTTTTGATGATCCAGAATCTGTCAATAATCGAAATGCCTGGACAAAATTAGCGGAATGGAAGAAGCCATTTTTGACTTTATTTAGCGACAAAGATGATATCATGAAAGGGATGGAAAAGATATTTTTAAAGATCATTCCAGGTACCAAGGGGCAAGCACATTCAATCATTGAGAATGCTGGACACTTTTTACAAGAAGACAAAGGAGAAGAAATTGCTGAATTATGTGTTGATTTCTTTAAAAAATGATTCATTTTTAGGTTTGAAAATAATTTTAACGGAATTTTAATAATCATCCATATTCTTGTTAAAACTAACCTAAAGGTGTTGCCTATACCTTGCATTATAGACGTTTTTAGCGTTATATTCGACGGAAAGATCGCCGAAAGTACTGGTGAAATAAAGCATTTTCAGGTACTCCGGTGACTAAAAACAAGAATAGGTGTCAAAATTTATGAAAAAAGGGGAAAAAGTTCCTTAATTTTGTGACCCGAAACTCAAAATCGTTAACTATTAAGAACACTTATACTTTTTACATCCATTTTTAAATTTGTCTAAAAGTAAAATTACTATTATGAAGAAGTTAGTCTTTGCATTTGTCGCTTTATTACTTGTTGGTTCTCTATCTGCTCAGGATCATGAAAAAGCCTACAAAAAAGCGAAAAAATTATTAGGTACTTATAACATGTCTCCAAAAGAGAACTCTGATAAGCTTGAACAAGCGAAAGAGAAAATCGATTATGCGATGACTGGAGATCTTTCTGGCATCAAAAATCCACAAGATCCTTATCAAATAAAAGGAGATATTTACAATACAATTGCTAGTACACAAATCACTGCTGCTAATTTAGCAAAGCAAGGAGAAGAGATAGCTTCAAAAGGTGCTCCTGCTGTTGCTGCTGATAATCCTGCAACTGAAGCTTATGAAGCTTATGTCAAAGCTTTGGAATTAGGAACCAAAAGTGGCCATAAGAAAAAAGCCTTGGCTGGTTTGAATGAAAATCAGAATCACATTCAGAATACAGCACTGTTGGCTTATGAAGCTAAAGATTATGAAAAAGCTTTAAACAACTTTATTGCGGTTGTTACTGCTCATGATTTATTAAAATCAAAATCTAGTTCAAGTCTCCTTGATGGCGTTGGAGAAGCTCATGGGAAAGAAAACTATGATTACCAACACTATCTAATTGGATTAGCTGGTCTTAATGCTAAGAAGTATGATGTAACAAAGCCTTTCTTAGTAAAGTTATATGAAAAGAAATACGATGATGCTTTGGTCTATTCTTCTCTTTATGCAATCGAAGCGGAGACGGATGCTGAAGGTGCATATAAATACTTAGAGGCTGGTCGTGAAAAATACCCAGACGATAATGGTTTATTATTCGAAGAAATCAATCACTTCCTTAGAATTGGAAAATTAGATGAATTAATCGAAAGATTAGAAAAAGCTATAGAGATTGAGCCAGATAACGTTTCTCTTTACACGACTTTAGGAAATGTTTACGATAATCTTTACCAAGCAGCTGTAAAAGAAGGTGGATCTGATAAAGAACAAAGTTATTTTGATAACGCTTTCAAAAACTACAGCGCAGCTGTTGAGAAAGAACCTAAAAATGTAGATGCTCACTATAGTATGGGTGCTCTATATTTTAACAAAGCAGCTTTAGTAACACAGGAGATGATAAAATTGAATGATGACCTTACTAAATCAGGTATGAAAAAGTATGACGCATTCAAAGCTCAATCTGTTGAGTTATTTAACCAGGCTTTACCTCATTTCAAAAAAGCAGAAAGCTTAAATGCTAACGATACAAATACTCTACTTGCATTAAAAGAAATTTATGCAAGAATAGATGACATCGTAAAATCTAACGAATTTAAAACTAGATACGAAAAGATTCAGAACGGTGAAACTAACGCTTCTTCTTATTTCAATGAATAAGAATTAAGAGTTTATAATAAAAAAGCCTGAAGGAAAATTCCTTCAGGCTTTTTTTGTTTTAAGCACTTAAGCAGTTTTTGGATATTTAAAATGTTAACTATGTTTATTTCCAATTTTAAAATTGACCCCAATGGCAATATAAAATTCTATGAAACTTAAGTTATGATCTCCCAATTCAGGAGCAGAATTCTTTACTAATACAGAAGGTAAGCTTGCATAGCCTCCTTTTATTTCGCTAAGGATAAAAAAACGATTATTATATTCTATTCGAGGTCCTGTTTTTCCTACGAGAGAATATCCAGCGATATGAAAATCATTGTCTAAACCATCTTTTAAAACTTTTACATTTGTTTTCGTAGCCACCCAAATTCCTCCGATTCCAAAATTCCAAAAAGTAGATATTTTTGTTTTCTTAAATGATTTGATTGGTTGTAAATATTCTAAATCTAAAGTTATTAAATTGAATCCATCTGTGTGTTCGAATTCAAGTAAATCTCTATCTAATAGGATAGGTTGATTTAAATAAGTTCCAGCATAAGTATCTGAAGCATTTGCAGTAATGACACCTGAAATTAACGTTTCTTGATTTGGATTAATCACATATTTCATATGATCAATTCCCATAGAAATCGAAATTCTATTAGTAAGAAAATAGCCAAACCTAAAATTATACTGAGGCACAGTTATCGTTGATGGATTAATATAGGTTAAAACTCTTTGGCTAGGTCTATCTTTTGCTTTAAGGTTATATAAGGTAAAATCATAGTTTGGTCCGTTGAAATGTAAATTTGTTTTTGAGTAATAACTCCTATTGTATCCCCAGAAAATGAAAAATGAATTTTTCTTACTTTCATTTGATTTTTGTTCTTGTCCAAATGCAAAAATTGAGAAAAAAAGAAGAACTCCGATCAAATACAAACGATATTTATACATTTTATGATTCAAATTTTAAGAGATGGATTTATTAATTGTAAGTTAGTTTATTACTTGAATCTTTGAACAAGAATTTAATATTTTTAAGACAAATTGCTGCCATTTCGTTTATTACATCTGATTTAATATTAGTATCCAATCGAGCCATAAAAAAAAGCCCAAAAGATTAATTCCTTCAGGCTTTTTTCGTTTTAAGAATACTAAATTTTTTAGTTTATTATCCTTACTTATAATCTTAATTATCTCAACAAGACTAAAGATCCAATCGTCTTATAATGTCCTTTCTTATTTCTAACACCGCCCCAATTCGATCCATCTTTAAAGATCGCATTACATTTCCAAACGTAAACATCCTGTGGCATCATTCTACCGTCAACAATTCCATCCCAAGATTCAGAAGGTCGTCCTTGCTCATCTAACTCTTTAGACTCCCAAAGTAATTGACCATAAGTTGAGAAGATCTGAATATGATACTCTTTAATACCAATACCTTTTGGTTTGAATAATCGAACATCCCCTATCCCCTGTTCTGGTGAGAAACCATTTGGCAAGAATAATCCTTTTACAAAATCAGGTATGAAATTAATAAGCGTATCATCTACACATCCATACTCGTTACTTGCTTCTAGGTATAATTGATGAACACCGTTTGTCAAAAAGCGATGCTCTGGATGTTCTAAATTACTAGTCGCACCATCTGAAAATTCCCAATAATATTCATCTGCATTTTCAGATAAATTAGTCAACTCATACGTTCCATCATCCTCTAATTCAAAAGCTTCAAAGTTTGCAAATGGAGCAGGGTGAACATTAATCAATTCCGAAAGTGAAATCGTATCTGAACAGGCATTATTAATACTGGCAATCAAAGTTACTTCATAATCTCCAGCATCGGTATATACATGAGTTGGATCATTTTCCGTTGACGTTGTTCCATCTCCAAAATCCCATATAAAAGAGTTACTAAATAATGACGTATTATTAAACTGTACTTCTAAAGGTTCACAACCACTCATCGTTTCGATTTCAATTCCAGCCGATGGGTTTTCATAAACATCAATACTCAATATCGTCGTATCGCTACAGCTAAACTGGTTGTAAGCAACCAAGGTAACTTCATAAGTTCCTTCTTCAGTAAAAGTATGTGTTGGATCAGTAAACGGAGAGGTTGTTCCTTCTCCAAATGACCAAGTAAATCCTATCGCTCCTATTGAATTATTTTCAAAATAAATAGTTGCCGGCAATCCACAAGAAGCATCTCTTTCATAATCAAAAATAGCTGTTGGTCTTGGAGTTACAATAATATTAAAGACTTCATAATCTTCAAAACAACCATTTCCATCAGTTACTAATAAAGTGACTTCATAAGTTCCTGCTTCTTCAAAAACATGATTTGGATTTTCATCAATAGATGTATTTCCATCTCCAAAGGTCCACTGATAAAACAAAGCACCAGAAGAGTTATTAATAAATTCTATATCAAGAGGAGCACAACCATAAGTCGTTGACGGTTCGAAAGAAGCTACCGGTAAAGGTAAAACGGTAACCGTACTGGTATATATAGCATCACATTGATTCGAAGATGAAATCCCTGTCAAAGTAACCGTATAATCTCCAGCTGCAGCATAAGTATGACTTGGGTTATTTAAAGTCGAAGTATTACCATCTCCGAAATCCCATTGGTTTCCTGAAATATTAGTCGAAGTATTATTAAAAGAAATCTCCTGTCCAGAACATACTTGATCCAGGTGATTAAAACTAACTTCTGGTGAAGGATATACGGTAATATTTAAAGCCGTCGTATCATAACCACAATCGCTATTTGCATATTGAATTACGGTATAATCTCCTGGCTCTGTAAACACGTGAGTTGGTTCTAATTCTGAAGAAGTATTTCCATCTCCAAAATCCCAATTAATCGTAGCAACTGCTGTACTGAAGTTGCTAAAATCTACCGATAAAGGAACACAACCGGATAATACTGATGCTTCCGCTGCTGCTACAACATTTGCAGACTCTACGATCACCTCAGCTGTTGACGTATCTAATCCACATTGATTAGTGGTTATAAGTGTTACCGTATAAACACTATAAGTTGAATCTGTAAAATACGTTTGTGTTGGTGGAATTTGTTCCGTTGAAGTATTTCCATTTCCAAAATCCCAGAAAAATTCAGTAGCAGCTCCTGTCGATGCATTCGCAAAATCAACTAGTAAAGGAGAGCATTCTGTTAATGGTGCAATACCAAAATCTGCTGTTGGATTTGGATGAATTAAAATTAAATCCTGATAAGTATGACTACCACAAATATTCGTTACAGTCAAAGTAATCAAATAGGTCGTATCAAAAGTTCCTTGTTCAAAATAAATAACTCCTGGATCCTCTTCAGTACTTGTTTGAAAATCTCCAAACTCCCAGAAATAAGATAAGCTATCACCAAAACTTTGATTCTCAAAAGTAAATCCATCACTTCCACATCCTTCATCTGAGCTAGGTTCAAAAAGTGCTTCAGGTTCATCTGCAATTACTATATTATGACTAATAGTGTCTTTACATCCGAATTCATTTTCTACAATTAAGGTTACTGTATAAGTACCTGATACGGTATAAGTATAAACTGGATTATTTTCCATGGATGGTTCGGTTCCTATTCCAAAATCCCAGAGCATATCATAACCTGCTGGTGAAAGATTTTCAAAAGATACCGGCTCGTTTCTACAAGCAAGTGGTGGTAAATTAAATGCCGCTTCTTCCATTGGAAAAATAGTCATCTCTTTAGAATCACTCCTTACACAACCAGTAATCGGATCGGTATAAGTATAGGTCAATTCAAAAGTTCCATCTCCTGAAACAGAAGGATCAAACGCTCCAGTCTGGTTATTAGTGATCCCTGTTCCAGTCCAAACACCTCCTAATGGATAATAATCCATTAATAAAAAGACATCATAAGTAAAACAACTTGATTCATCTTCTCCTGCTTCCACTTCTAAATCAATCACTGTAATTGTTTTTGTATCTTCCACATAACAATTACCAATACCATAAGCGTAAGTCAAAACATGGACTCCTGCTCCTGCTATAGATGGATCAACAATTCCCATTTGAGCATCGATGATTCCAGGACCAGACCAAATACCATTTGCAGGAATAAATCCTCCTAATTGAAATGCTACATCATCAATACATAAGGTATCATTTACTCCTGCATCAATCGTTGCAGGTTCAATAACGGTGATAATAGAATTTCCTGTATTTTGACAACCATCAGCATCCGCAAAGGTATAAGTTGCGGTATAAGTTCCAGCACCTCCTGCACCTTGAGGATCAAACATTCCATTACTTACTCCAATCCCTGTCCAAGTACCTCCCAAAGGTTCTGCTGCTGGAAGACTCACTAAACCAGGAGTACTACAGTAAGTAGTATCGTTAGTTATAATTGTTGGCAACCCGTAAACGGTGATTAATAGATCATCAGTATTTTGACAATTATTTCCATCAACATAAGTATAGGTAAAAGAAAAAATACCTTCCCCAGAATCATTTGGGTTAAAAATATTTCCTACTAGAGAACCATTGTTATTCGCAGTCCAATCTCCACCTGCTGGAGTAGCACTTAATTCAACACTTGTCACACTAACACAGACTCCAAAATTTTCCATTGTATTGACAACCGGAAGTGGATTAACCGTAATTTCTATTTCATCCGAAACTTGGCAATTACCTGTTCCAATAGTATAAGTCAGCGTATGTAATCCTACACCTGCCTGAGCTGGATTAAATAATGTACCATTTAAACCAAGACTTCCATTGGCATTCCAAATACCCCCAGCCGGAGAAGCGACTTGACTTAAATCAACTTCATCTGCATCAATACAAATTTCAAAATCATTACCTGCATCGATATTAACTGGATCAATAATAGTGATAATTACATCTTCTGAATTTTCACAATTATTATCATCTGAATAAGTATAAATTATAGTATAACTTCCTGGGCCACCTGCGGCACTTGGATCAAAAGTATTTCCAACTACACCAGTCCCTGTCCATGTTCCTCCTGTTGGAGTAACCGTCGGTAAATTTACTAAACCAGGAGTGTTACAGTAGGTCGTATCATTTACTACAATATTTGGTAATCCTACAACTTCCATTTCTATAGCCTCGCTATTGGGACAATTACTTCCTGGATCAGTATAGGTATAAGTAATTAAGTGAAACCCGATACCAGCAGTCGCTGGATCAAAAGAATCTCCATTGATTCCTGTCCCTGTCCAAGTACCTCCGATCGGAGTAGCTGCACTCAAATCATAAGCCAAGTCATTAATACATAACAACTGTCCTTTAGGTACTGTCAAAGTTGGAATATCTAAAACAGTAATTACTTTAGTATCCGATGTTTGACAAACCCCTTGGCCGATGGTATAGGTCAAAGTATGCGTTCCTACACCAGCAATTTCTGGATTAAAAACATTTCCTAAACTATCTATTCCTGCTCCACTCCACACACCTCCTACCGGTGTTCCCGTTGTAATTTCAAAAGGAGATACATTCAAACACAATGTTTCGCCAGGACCAGCATCCGCTGTTTCATTCGGTGTTACTGTCATGATCAAACTATCAATATTATAACATCCCGTTAACGGGTTTGTAAAATCATAGTATAAAGTATAAGTACCCTCACCTACAGAAGCTGCATTAAAAGTACCATCTAAATTTACACCTGGACCAGACCATGCTCCACCTGCCGGACTTGCTCCTGTTAATTCAAAATCAAAAGGATTATCACAAAGACTTTGATTTGGACCAGCTTCTACATTTGGCAATTCATTAATCACAATAACTTTTGTATCTGAACCAGAACAATTCTCTAGACTGGTATAATTATAAGTCAAGGTAAACACGCCTACTCCTGATGCTACAGGGTCAAAAGAATCTCCTCCTACAATCACTCCCCCATTATTGACTGACCAGGTTCCTCCTACTGGTGTTCCTCCTGAGATTAAAAAAGTGGCCGCATCAATACAAGCCGATTGATTTTCTCCAGCATCTACGATTGGTAAAGGATTAATAGTAACGACTAAACTATCTTGTAAAAGACAAGCTCCATCCTGTAATGAATAGATCAAAACATTTTCACCGACACTACTATTGCTCGGATCGAAATCACCGTTTGATTCAACTCCATTACCAGTCCAAACACCACCACTTGCAGTTCCAACAACGGTAAATGGTGCACCATCTTCACAGATCGTTACATCGTCACTTACAGATACTGAACCCACTGCTTCAATTTCAAAGGTTTGTGTTGCGGTATGAGAACCACATTGATTTTCTATAGTAACTTCTATGGTATAGATACCAGGATTTTCGTAATAAATACCTGTTGGATAAGTTGATGAAGATGTTGCTGGTACTGCTCCAGGAAAAGACCATTCAACAGAAGATAAGGTTCCAAAATTTGCAAAAATATCTACCATCGAAGGATCAAAGTCAAAGGTAGCAGATCCACATTGATTTGGAATAGATGGAATGGTGACCACCGGTACATCAGCTACAACTAAGAGCGTGTCCCAGGTATCCGATCCACAAAAATTAGATGCAGTCAAGGATACATTGTACTCCCCAGCTTCGGTAAACATTACCTGGAAATCAGGGCTATCAAAATTAAAAGTATCAACAAACATCCATCCTGAACCAGGTGAAATCCCCCATTCAAAACTTAAACTATCTCCAGTCGATTCATTTGAAAAAACACCAATTGAAGGCATACAATCATCAGATATCGCAGGAACAGAAGCGGTAATTAATCCGCCACTAGCTACAGCCTCTGGGCCTTCAAAAATAGTCACCGATTCACTATAACTTCCAGAACCACAACTCGGACTATTAACGGTCATTTCTATCTCATACTCTCCTGGAATTAAAAAGGTAATTTCTATTTCGTCTGAAGCGAAAGTATTTCCACTTTCTATAATCCAGTGTATTCCAGGAATACCTGGAGTAATTGTCCAACTAGGAGTAAGGTTAGTACAAGTACCTGCCACTACTTCGGCAAGATTTCCAGATGCATTTGTAAATGTATAGGTTTGTTCTTCACAACCATTTGAAGGGTCATCTGAAGCAAATAATACTTCTGGTGGACTACTCAACTCAATCGGCTCAATCGTCGCTTGTGAAGAACCACAAGGATTAGATGCTAAAATTTGTACATCATATGCATTTTGATAATTTCCTGTTCCTGTTGCTTCTCCACAAGATGACTCTTCAAAAGTATATGAAAATACTCCAGGTATCGTTTCTTGTGTATATAAAGCCACCACTTCTCCACTGACATATAATGTATAAATTGTTCCTGTTGGATTATTTCCTGTGTTGGTAATTGGAAAATCAATTGTTGCCGGAGCACAAATTCCTACCGTGTTTCCTGGATTTGCTAAACCAACAGAAGGATTACTTCCATTGTATAAAGTGTAATAAGTTATATTGGTACATCCATTTATAGAAGTAACCGTAAAACTCAAATTATAATATCCATAAGTATCATAATCATGACTAATCGTACTCGTATTTGGAAAGGTTGTATTATCAAAATTCTCAATGGTTCCATCTCCCCAATTTACCTCATAACTTTGATTATCATCATAGGTCGTAGATGAGTTATAAACCTCTAAAGTAATTTCTGGACTTCCACTACAAACCCGAATTAAATTACCTTCAAGAATTCCACTTCCAGGAATAACTCCTACACTTGCATCTGGCAAGCCTCCAACTAATACATCAATGTTGTTACATTCCGTCCCATTCAAATATAGATTAATGGTATAATTTAATTCGATATTACTTTCTGGAAAAGTATAAGTAACACTCGTTCCAAAAGCATCTATCCAACCATCATTATCCATATCCCAAGCGTAAGAACCAACAGGACTATCTACTGTAAAAGTCACTGTTTCGTTAGCACATGGTGTAGGATTAGATAATGTTACGTCACATTGACCATACACAAATTGATGGCAAAAAATGCTCATCAAAAAAACTACTGTTTTATAAAATCTTTTCATAACCTTGAATGTGTTAATGATTCTCAATACAATTTTGACAGAAGGATTAATAGGTCTTATCTTATTTTAAAAAGTCTAAGACCGTCTGTTTGTAGTATCGTGTGTTTTAAAAAATGGGATCAAGATATTTATATTTAGCTTTGGAAAAGAGTTTTAAAAAAATCGATAACAGTCCAATGATCTTTTCGATCGTTTTCTACTGCCATCTCCAAAAATGGAAACCTTAGCATTTCCAGTCCAACGAAAAGCTACTTCATAAACACCTCCTGCTCGCGCACCAACTCCTGTTGTATTCGCATCATAACTAAAACCAAAAAACATTCTACTGTCTTTATCTGATTCGACATAAGCGCCAACAGCAAGTATCCATGCGTTGGTGTTTTTATGGCTAGACAAAATGTTTTTATTTTGATAAAGCGCACCGACATAAACACCTTCATATAAAAAGTATCCTCCGTAGGTAAACACTTGAAGATTTTCTTTAAATTCAAATAATGCATCTCCTTGAACATCAATTTTCAAGTTCGGAGAAATCATTACTTCTTTTTTTGTACTACTAAAAAAGGTCAAAGGAATCATTGATCCTGCATGGAAAGTCATTCTTGGAATAAGCTGAGTTTCTAAATTTTGAAGTGATTCACCTCCAGCATTTGTTCCAAAGATCGCTGGTAAATGATGCATTGAAAATCCGATGCTATGACGAGTATCTTTGTATTTCTTTTTACCAATTTTCATATCCGTATTAAAACGCCAAAGAATACCCATATTGAAATCTGTATAGGTTGTCTTTTCTAAAATAGGAACAAAGGTTGACGCTCCAGAAATACCATTTACAGCATCTAATTGATCAGAGAAAATAATCTCATCCCAGTCTACTGTTTTTTGATTCCAAAGTGCTTCTACACCGATATGTATATTATGATTATCTAATGGGATAAGGTAAGAATAAGACATTCCAACAGAAGTAGAATTCAACTGTGCAAGACCTTGGGTATTATGAAAAAGGCTTAAACCGATTCCACTTCTAAGGTGTGGCTCTTGAATTTCTGCAGTAAATCCATAAGTCCTAAACCCTTGATCTACATTGACCCACTGAAGCCTAGATACACCAGCAACACTAACCCCTCTTTCCAAACCTGTAAAGGCTGGATTCAAATAAATTCTATTTGCATAAAACTGGGAAAAGGAAGGATCTTGTGCAAAGGCTTGAGTACACAAAAATCCAACGACAATCGTAAAGATTATTTTCATAAGTCACATGTTGGTTTCATTAAAAACTATTCTACTGGGGAGGAGAGAACGGACAATTAAATGGAGGGAATTTTTATTTAACTTTCTATTAAGGAATGAGGGCTTCCTTATTTATTAATAAATGTATACTAAAAGGCATTTTATTACTTTCCCATTTTAACATAATTTGTGACGATATAATTAGTCCTCTATTATTAAAACGTTGTTCATACAAAAAACAAGTTATTTTCTTTATTAAAAATTATCCTGTAGATTACTGAAAATCAAATTCATATAGTTTATAATTAATTAAATACGTTTACACCATTCATGTATCGTTTCTTGATTATTGATAACAATTTAATTTCATTAAGCTTAAAGCATTTTAGTGACACAATTCTAGATTAATAATTCGTTAAATTTCAAGAATTATATACTAAGCATAGGTTATATTATAGTCTAACCCATGCCTTATGAATAAAAAAAGCCATCCCGAATTAACGGAATGGCTCTTTAAGATTTGATCTCTTTTTAGTTAGGATTCAGTAAATAATAAGAGGACACCTTAATGAATGATCAACTTGCCAACATACTCTTTCCTATTCTCCCCTATTGCCCTGATTAAGTAACATCCCGGAGCAAGTTCTCCTTTTTCAAATTCATAAGAATCTCTTAGCATTCCTCTTTTTGAAAAGATTTCAGATCCTACAATATTATGGATATTCAAACCGGTCATCAAAATATTATTTCCATTAAGATCGACGATTTTAATCATCGATTTTTCACTCATTGGATTTGGAAAAATATCCAATAATTCAGAAGCATCATCTGCTATCTCAAATTTTGGTTCTTCACCAATAATGTTCACCACTACATTGGTATGAATCGGTTCATTATTATCAAAATAGATAGAAGCATCATTTTTAAAAGTCGCACCTTCTTCCAGTCCTTCAACAGGTTTTATTTTAAAAATAATATATCCATGACTTTCAGCTTCATTCGTTGTACTATCTGGCATGTTGATATTTTCAAAATTCCAAACCAATACATTTCCGTCAATAACTTCAAGACGATAAGGATGACTTGCAACTCCCATTTCCAGGGTTTCTACATCTAATTCTGTTGGTAGCTGATCAGTAATCCTAACCGTTGATACCGCAGCATTTCCAACATTTTGAAAACGAATGGTATAAATCAATTCTTGATCATTATCAATATAACCTTCCGGACTAACTGAAATATCGTTTGGATCAAAACCACCTACAGCAGGCTCCATACTCTGATCACTATTATTAGCTATCACCAATTCAGTTTCATTAGAAATAATGGTTGCTGTCAAAGGAATCAACGTTCCGGCAGCTACATTACTTGCAATAGAATCTTTTACAAAGATTGTCGCACTTTCTCCGATTCCTAAATCACCGATAGACCAGGTCGCAGTTTCACCATCATTACTTTCCCAAGGAACAGAACTATCAATCAAAACAATGTCATCATTTGGTCCACCATTAAAATTAGTACCTGGACCAATCGTTAAAGTTAAAATAACATTTGTCGCAGGAACAGTTCCCATATTACAATAAGTCAAAGCAATTAAGTTTTCAAAACCTATTCTATGAGGAGTTGTCGAAATACCTACTGCAAGATCTGGAGCAGGATTGGTTGCAAAGTTTGCGAAGTTATTTCCACAATAACTTTCTCCAAATTGAACAACATTCACTGTATGTTCTAAAGTACAATCTTGTTCCCAAAGTGGGCTAGCACCTTGATTAATGGTATAAACACCTGGAGCAACAAAGGTAGAATAAACTCCATTTTCATCAGTGGTCAGAGTAATATCTCCTGGCTGAATAATAATGTTCAAATTAGGAATTCCTAATTCTAAACTATCTTGCACACAATTATTATTTGCATCAATATATGCAACTCCACAAATCTCTCCTCCTTCATCTTCTTCTATTGTATGGCATTCATCGATTGGTAGCCCTTCTATAATCTGTGTGTATCCTGAAGGCCACTCGATCATCATCGCATCAATCTGTGTAGCATCTCCAAGACCAATGATCAATTTCATATCATTTTGCCCACCAGTACCTCCACCAGACTGACTGGTCACCTCTCTTAATTGCCAAACTTCTTCTCCATAGATTGTTGCTTTTATTCTAACCTTAGCTCCAATTGCAGAACGGTTAGTATTGGTTCCTACTAAAGTAACACAAGCTTTACTTTGACATTTTCCTCGACTATTCTTATACATCGAGTTTTCATTCATCCCTCTATTAATCACTAATAGATCAATATCCATATCGTTATCATAATCTGCCCAAGCTGCACCAAAAGAGTGTTCTTTATCTTCTGTAATGTTATTCGATAATTTGGAAAAAGTACCGTTTCCATTATTGGAGTATAATAAATTTTTACCTTCTTGATCGTTACTTACAAATAAGTCAAGATCTCCATCATTGTCATAATCCCCCCAAGCAGAACCATGTGAATGACCACCGTCATTTACAATATCACCATCAGTAACTTTGGTAAAAGTACCATCTCCATTATTGGTGTATAAGAAATTATCCTGGTTACCAGCATTGGAAACAAACAAGTCAATATTTCCATCATTATTATAATCTCCCCAACTTGCTCCTACCGAATTTCCACCATCATTTACAATATCACCATTAGTGATTTTAATAAATCCTCCATTGCCTGTATTCTTATATAAGCTATTGTTCTCATTGTTGATATTCCCTACAAATAGATCAATAAATCCATCATTATCATAATCAGCCCAAGCACTACCTAGAGAAGAACTACTTTCTAAACTTGGTAATAAAGAGTTTGCATCTGTAAAAGTTCCATCTCCGTTATTGTGGTAAAGATGGTTGAATCTGGTAGAAAAATAATCCGTTACAAACAAATCAATAAATCCATCATTGTCATAATCGATCCATGATACACCATGAGAATATCCGTCATAATTAACTATAGGATCGTTTAGTATTTTGGTAAAAGTAGCATCTCCATTATTTCTATATAAAAAGTTTTTAAACCCAATATTATTAGAAACAAATAAATCAAGATCTCCATCATTATCATAATCTCCCCAAGTCGATGCAAGAGACGTTGCAAGGTCAGTTACAATTGCTCCAGTAATCACCTGATCAAAAGTTCCATCTCCTTGATTTCGATATAATCTATTTGGCCAATCTGCTCTATAATCTGTAACAAAGAAATCAACAAATCCATCATTATCAAAATCCCCCCAAGAGGTCGACCAATCATCTCCAAGTTCATCGATTCCGATTGAAGATACTTTTCTAAAACTAGCATTAGGATCAATCGTTAAAGATAAATTAGGTAATGGATTACCACAAGCTTCGTCTCCTCCAATCAAAACTGACAACACATCTCCTGACTGAAAATCTGGTGTCAAAAACACACTAAATTTCAGTTTCACTCGATTAGCCGTAACATCAGTAATACCAACCAATCCATTGGTTCCAATTTCAGAATCCATTTCTGCCCCAGAAATAGAGTAAGTATATTCTTCCAATATAGGGTCAGAGATTGGTGAATAATTTCCTGATTCAGGATATAAAACCTCAACCGTTCCTGGAACCATTTCAATGGTTCGTGAATTAGGTTGAATAATATTTACAAAAATATTTTCTACAGTGGAAAGCTTTGCGCTCAACATTTCAAATTCTACACTTATGTAATCCGAGCAATCTACATTACCTAGTAACTCGGCATTAAACTTCACTTGCAACTCCGTTTCTTGAGGTTCAATGTAAAGCATCATTTCATTATAAGAACAAGAATAAGCATCCAATGAAGTTGGGTAACCAGCGCAATCATAGCCTGAAACAACTTTTAATTCTGATAAATCACAAGCGTTATAATTTACGGTTACAGTATAAGTCTTTGTATCGTTTTCATCTACGTCTCCTATCTGGTAGAAACCATCAATATTAGCAATCACTACATCTGCATCAATATCTCTAACTTCTATAATCTCCATTTCTCCATCAACATGTTCCAAGTAAAGCCATGCATTTTCAGTATCCGCATTTTTGCCTTCTACTTCAATGTCCCAACTTACAGTAGAACCTGTTACTTGTTGTGTTTGAAAAGTTGTACTTAAATCAAGATCTGCCCTTATATAAGTTAAGTTATCCGGAGCAATTTCATACTCCTCCGTTTCTGAACCACCTAAGATATCATTCTCTTGAAAAGTATACGTCCAGGTAACAGGTGAAGAAATAGTTTCATCAACTGTACATTCAGGTTTTACAATTATAAAAACTTTTCCGTGGAAGCCATCATCAGAAAGATTCAGGTTTCCACCATTCATTTTATAATAGTTTTCCAAATTAAAAGTATATGTGTTTCCATCTATACTTTCTGGTTGGATATTATTATGTGTTTCTTTTACTGTCTTATTGCTTGACTCCGTTCGCCACTGTCTAATTCTTCCATAATCAAAAGCATAGCCATCAGGGATATTTACTTTTAAGGTTTTCGCATGAGCCCAATTACGATATTCGTAAGGAAAAATATCTCCTCCTCCATAGTTTGTACAACAAGTACCAATACTCATTTTAAAGTTTTGGTTGATTGTTTTTGTACAAGAAGTCACTTTAAAATTATCAGAAGTGGTTACTTCATAATAATATCCAACTAGAGTGAAATTATCATTCCAATCATAGCATTGAAAACCAGGAGCATTTTCGGTATCACTTACATAAAAATCATTTTCTACAACGACTTGCTCAATGATACCTCCAGGGTTTCCAGTTACTTTATATTTTACATTTAAAATTATTTTGTCATCTTCTTCTAAAACAAAACCTAAAAAATCAGTACATCCATTAGCCGCTAAAGTTGAAGGACTGAAATCAAAATCAACAATCTTAACTGACCCTGACATTGTATGAGTAAATGAGACCTGATCACAAGTTAAGGTTTGACCAGTTGAAGCATCTTTTATTATGACTTCAGCAGATGCAACATCAATCTCGTTTCCATATGGCATTTCAGATCTAGCGTAAGCATAATCCCAAGAAGGATAAATCGCCGATGTATGAATGGTTCCTTCAAAAACAGTTTGAAAAATATCGCCAACCATTACTCGATTCGTTTTTATTTTTGAAAAGTCTGGTGCATCGACATCATCAGGAAGTCCATCTTGATCGTTATCAGAAATGCCTAAACTTACTCTTTCTATTTCAAAATTTTCAAAAGCTAATCCATGCTCACAGTTACCAGGGCAAAAAAGCTTAGTTACACCATCCTGAGGACAGGCTAATCTCATTCGATAAAGAGGATCACAACTCGGGTTCATAACATAGTAAACCTGAGCTTTTACATTTGCATCTCCTCCACCTTCAGAGCAATCTGCCGTTAAATTCAAATCAAAAGTAGAGTGAATCAAACTAAAATCATCTGGTATAGGCATGGCATATTTAGCCGTCAATTTTCGACTTGCATTATTGTAGGCGATGTCACTTGGCATCCATTCGGTAGAACCACTAGTGTAAGCTAGATCTAAATCCGAAGCATTACCATTCCACACTAAACCTAATGGGATATCATATTCAATTTCAAAATAAGCACCATCCTCTTCTGGCATATCAAAAATTGCAGAATGGAAAATCAACGTATAAAGTCCTTCTTCTTGATCTCTTAAATTTGTTGGATATTCAAAAAATGTTTGGATATTTTTTCGTTTTTCTTCTTGTCCATCTCCTTTATCCTCATAATCTTTACTATTACACATGTCGGTATAAACGGCTTCGTACTCCCAGCCAATTAAGCGAACATTCCCACAGGTGTTCGTTGCACAAGTGTAAGTATCCCAGTTTAAGACAATAGTTTCTCCTGGTTGAAGCGGTGGAATAGCGAGTGTAAAACCATCTCTAGGATCAGTACCTAAACAGCTAAAAGTATGTGCCGCTTCCGTGGCTATAGGTGTTATTGAAGAAGGCGAATTACCATTCAAACTCAAGGTGATACTTGAAATATCAATTGCAGAAACCTGTTTGTCATGTCCCGGATCTATTTCAATTTCTAACTCATTGGCTGGTCCCGTTCCGCTATTAGTAATTTTTAATTGTTGGTTATCTGGTGATCCATCCACGCAAGTATTAAAAGAAGGTGTTGCTTCAAATAATAAATCCGGAGCATATAAAACAACATTGGTCTGAGGTTTTTTCACATTACTATAAGTCGTTTCACCAGTACATCCCCAATAAGCACTTAGGGTTGATTGAAAGTCATCACAAGCAGCAATTCCTATTTTTTGCTCTACTACGATAACTTCATTCTGATCGAAATAACCATCACCATTTCCAATAGTCGTAAAATCAGATGATGTAAAAGTTATTGCAGAACCTTCAGCATTGATGGTTCCTAAGTTCACAGCATCTAATGTTGAATTTGCATCATGAATGTCTTCTAATACAAACGATGAAATAGAACCATAACCACCATTGGCAATTGATACCACTCTAATATAAGTTCCTCCAACGAAAGCTGTCGTTGACATTGGACTTACATCAGTAATTGATAAAGCACCAAAAAGAATATTGTATGGAGCCGTTGTTTCTGATTCTGAAAAACCATCATACTCAACAGTAATAATGTTATTAAAAACATTGCCTGCATTTTGATTGGTATAAGCTACAAAATCTGCACTAGCTTCAAATGAGAAGCTTAATGTTTGATTATTTGAAATATCATTGCTGGAAAAATATGGATCAGATAGGTTAGAAATGTCCTGCTCTTGAACATTCAAGCTTGAGTTTTCAATAATACTTCCTGGCTCATAATTAATGCCTTCTGGCATTTCAAGGTGAATAACAACGTTACTCAGCACACCTGCAGAAATATTAACAAACTCAACCGTAAATATTTCTGTTTCTTCACAAACCGTTAAATCGGAAGGGACTGAATTATTGAAAGAAATATTTTGTCCATTTAAATTTTGTAAGGAACAAAAAACAAACAACGTAATAGTCAAAAAGCTAGAGAACGGCTTAAGGTTCTTTTTGCTTAAACGCAAAAAAATTGAGAACATCTTAAAGTTGGTTTATGTTTCTAGGTTTTAAAATACCACTCGTCTAAACAAGGGAATACTTCAAACCATCTGGGGGAGTTAGAAAGCGGAAATTAAAAAATCTGGAGGGATTTAAATGAGACTTTCAAAACTGAAAAAACAAATATTAACGAGTTGTTCCTAATCTAAAGAATATCAACTGATAATATATTTTTTCAAAAACAAGTCAATTTTAAGAGAGTATCATATTAAGATCAAAAAGGGTTCCAATATTAACTGTGTCACAAATAAATTAAAAATTATCTTTAATTTATTCTATTTCAGACAACTTATTGTTACCTATATCATAACGCAAAATAAAAGTACTTTGTTAGTAGGATCATCCAGGTTCGATAACAATATCCTCTCCTATTCTACTGGAAAGCGCAAAATGAATCCAATTAGCTTCAGCTAGTTTGCTGTTCAATTGAAAGCCGACGATACGTTCATTGGAAAACTTATGTTTTGATATAAAAAAGATATTTCTTTCAAATCTTTCACTCCAACATATTGTTATTTTTGAAAACAAGGCTGTTTTCATAGGATGTGATTCTATTTGTTTGGTATAAAAACCAGTAGATGGTTTGTTGATTTTATTCAAAGAAAACCCTAAAGGAATAATGAGTCGATCAAAATACTTTTCCCTACTAATCCTATAATTAATACAGGAAATGCATGATTCGTATTTGAAAAATTTTCTTCAGTACCTACTCCACTATCGTAGCTACAACCTTCGGTGTTTAAAAATTATTCTTAAAACTAAGTTCAAAGACATTCTTAAATCCTTCTATTTCAGACAACATATTGTTACCGATATCATAGCTTAGAATGAAAGTACTTTGTTGGTACTGGTATCCAGATTCGATAACAATAGCCTCTCCTATTCTACTAGAAAGTGCAAAATGAATCCAATTAGCTTCAGTAAGTTTGCTGTTCAATTGAAAGCCGACGATACGTTCATTGGAAAACTTATGTTTTTGATAAGCTAAAAAGATATTCCCTTCAAATCTTTCACTCCAGGGTATTGTTATTTTTGAAAACAAGGCTGTTTCCATAGGAAGTGATTCCATTTGTTCGGTATAAAAACCAGTAGATGGTTTGTTGATATTATTCAAAGAAACTCCTAAAGTAATACTCAGTCGATTAAAATACTTTTTCCCTACTAATCCTATATTTAATACTGGAAGCACTTGATTCGTATTTGAAAAGTCCTCTCCGTTATCTACTCCACTATCGTAGCCACTGCCTTCGGTGTATTGATTATCAAATTGAAAAAGTTGCTCCTGAAACCTTTGTTGGAGTATTCCTCCATTTAAACCCAACGCAATAAAATCACCAGATTCAGTCAATTGTTTCTTATACCCGAAGTTCAATAAAACCTTCGTTGATTTTAGGGACGCTTTACCAGCATCATTCTGAATGATAGACGTTCCAATATTAAAATTCTTGACTTTATGATCATAAGAAATCATCAAGTCTCTAAAAGGAGAAGCTTTGGTCCATCGAGATCGATAACCAAGTATTAATTCAGCTTTTTGCTTAATTAAGCCGGGACTTGCAGCATTATTGATTTTTATATTCTGATCTAACTGAGCAAATTTAAAATCTTGGGCAAAGGAATTAATTGTTCCTATAAAAAAGCAAAACAGATAAATAAATATTGATTTCATATTTCTAAATTATTAGACGGAATTGCAAATAAATTATTTTTATCCATCACTTTTCTTATCTAATTAAAGTCACAATTCCAGTCGTCATTTTCTCAATTCCAAGATGATTGGTGTAATTCAGTTGAAATACATAATTTCCAATGGGTGATTTATCATTTTTAAACCTTCCATCCCATCCAAAAGCTTTTTCAGAAGATTCAAAAACGAGTTGCCCTCTTTCACTATACACTTTAAAACTAAGACTCACTACATCACTACCTCGAACAAAAAGCACATCGTTTTCGCCGTCTCCATTAGGTGTAAAAGCTGTAGCGACAAAGATGTCATCATCATTTTGACGAGGGTCAGCATTTCTAAAAATCGAAAGGTATTCTGGTTTTGTCAAAGTATCACCACAGCCATTCTCATCCATTCCAAATAATGATATTTCATAAACTCCAGATTCTTCAAAACGATGAATTGGATCTCTCAAGCTTGAAGTATTTTGCACCCCAGAACTTGGATCCCCAAAATTCCATTTTAGTTCAGAGAGGTTTTCATTTAAAGCAATAAACTGAACCTCTTCTCCTGGTTTTGCAGTCAAGCGATCAGACCGAAATTCCAAATCCACTTCTGGAGAAACAACAATTTCAATAGCATCCGAAATCACTACGACTCCTTCTTCCGCGGTATATTGTACTCGATAAACACCAGAAGAATTTGCTACAAATAAGGTATCTGTTGCTCCTTGAATTGGCCAATTATCTTTTATCCATTGGATGTTTTCTTTTTGATTGGTCTTTAGTTCTACTTCTTCTCCTGAACAAAGGTGAGTCTCTCCTTCATAAAGAATATTGATCGCATCCGGATCAAATCTAACAATTACTTCAATCGGATCTGAAATACTAGAACATCCATTTTCATCAGTGACTTCGACAGTATAAATTCCGGCTTCTCTTACCGTCAACGTTGGTGTATCTGATCCATCTGACCAAAAATAAGACTCCCCAAAACTAGCAATAAAGACTACAGAGTCGCCATCGAAAAAGGTAGTATTCCCTACAATATTGATGGAGGCAGGATTTAATTCAAATATTTCGAACTCAAAATTTATAGAATTGGCTTGAAATGTATCCAACTCAGCAAGCACACTTATATTGTGAATTCCAGAGCTAATACCTATGGTATCAAAGTTTGGCGTTTCACTAGTTGCTAAATACTCCCCGTCCAAATAGAAATGATATTGTTCAAAAACATCAGGATATGCTCGAACTTCTAAGGATTGATAGGGACAAATTGAAGTCACGCCATAATCAAGGTTTAGAAAAACACCTTCATCAAGATCTGTTATTTTTCGAATTAGATTATTAAAAGCATCGGCAACAAAAACTTCTCTCGTCAATGGTGAAAAGGCAACTCCTGTTGCGCCACTAAATCTTGCATTGGTGCCTATTCCATCTTGATTACCTGCTGACCCAATTGTTCCTGCAAGTGTTGTTACTTCTATATTTCCTTCAGGTATAATTTTTCGAATAGCAGAATTTAATCCATCTGCGACGTAGATTATTCCAGCTGAATCGACGGTGACATCCCAAGGGAATTTAAAAGTCGCATTGCTTGCATCACCATCATCGCCTCCTTCTATTCCTATACCGGCGACGGTACTAACATCTCCTTGAGGTGTGATTCTTCGAATTTTATGATTCCATTCATCTGCGACTAATATATTTCCCTGAAGGTCCAGCGTCAATCCATATGGTCTATTAAAAGTAGCTACAGTTGGATCGCCATCGGCATCACCTGTGATGTATGGAACACCAGCCAAGGTACTTACATTTCCATCAATACTTATTTTTCGTATGATATGAGTTCCATGATCAGCAACATAGATATTTCCAGAATCATCAATTTCAATCCCAACCGGTTGACCAAAAGTACTATTTCCAAAACTGCCATTTGTCGTCCCGTAATTTCCTGTGCCTGCATAAGTAGTCACTTCCCCATCGGGTGTAATCTTTCTGATTTTATTATTTCTCGTATCAGCTACAAATACATTTTCGTTTGCATCAACACAGATTCCCCAAGGTTCGTAGAACAAGGCTGTGGTTCCAAAACCATCAACATCGCCAATCATACCGGGGTTTCCTGCTAAAGTACTGACAATTCCATTTGGAGTGATTTTACGAATAGAATGATTGAATCGATCAGTGACATACAGATTACCACTTTGGCTAATTGCAATACCATGCGGATTATTAAAAGTAGCTTCTTGAGTAGTTCCATCCTGAGCACCAATTTCATCACGAATACCTGCAAAGGTGCCAACGATCTGTGCTGAAAGGTTTATTGAAAGATGAAATAGAAAAATGAAATAGATTATTCTCATAGCATTCCTTGGTATATTCACATGTTGTTGAAAATGTTTTTTACCTGGTTATGTATTGAGATCGTAGGTTTATGAGCTTGATATTTTAAAAATTCTAATAAAGTTTTTCCATTTAGGGTTTTCTATATAAAACCTTAAGCTGTTTCTTTATTGAATTTTCTCTAGGAGAGTCATCCTTTGGAGATTTACAAGGGCGTCTTTATATAGGTCAAATATGGTTCCAATTTTTGTACCTGAGACAATATTTATGAATGGTTTTATGCGGTCTCTCGAAAGCCGAAGAAGACTAGATGATTTAAGGCTAATATAAATTGTTCTCTATGCGGCCTTATCATACTTCGAGGGGCGTTCAAATGTGGTATTCACCAAGATTTCTATTAAAAAAAGAGCCATCCCGAATTAACGAAATGGCTCTCTAAGGTCAGGTATTAATACCCTTAAAACTTTATCTATTAATTGACAATCAGCTTGCCTATGTACTCTTTATTATTCTCTCCTATTGCTCTAATGATATAGCATCCTGGCGCAAGCGTTCCTTTTTTAATTTCATAAGATGTTCTCATCATTCCTCTTTTAGCAAAGACTTCAGATCCTACAATATTATGAATACTCACTCCGGTCAATAAAATATTATTCCCATCAAGATCAACAATCTGAATTGTCGATTTTATACTAGCTGGATTTGGGAAGATATCCAATACTCCAGAAGCATCATCAGCAATTTCAAAATTAGGTTCTTCACCAATTGTATTCACAACTACATTGGTATTAATAGGTTCATTAAAATCAAAAAAGATAGATGCATCATTTTTAAAGGTCGTCCCTTCTTCCAATCCTGCAACAGGTTTTATTTTAAAAACAATATATCCATGACTTTCAGCCTCATTAGTTGTACTATCTGGCATATTGATATTTTCAAAATTCCAAACCAATACATTTCCATCAATAACTTCAAGACGGTAAGGGTGACTTGCAATACCCATTTCTAAAGTTTGAACATCTAAATCGGTAGGCAATTGATCCGTAATTCTAACATTTGCAACAGAAGCATTTCCAACATTTTGAAAACGAATCGTGTATACCAATTCTTGATCATTATCAATATAACCTTCCGGACTAACTGAAATATCATTCGGATCAAAACCACCAACTGCAGGTTCTGAACTTTGATCAATATT
>CAKZTD010000253.1 GCA_937921595.1 uncultured Saprospiraceae bacterium | reverse complement strand
GGGCCAACGGTTATATTACCATGTGATGATGGAAACCCTTGTACAGTTGATGACGAGCAAGAAGTTTTACAATGCAATATTACCGTGGTCTGTGTTCCTTGTTCAGGAACGATCATCGACTGTTCTAATGGATCTACAATTACACTTCCATGTGATGATGGAAACCCATGTACTTCCAATGACCAACAAGAGGTATTAGATTGTGATAACTCTATTGTCTGTGTTCCCTGCCAAGGAATCATTAATGATTGTTCTACTGGACCAACAGTTTCTCTTCCATGTGATGATGGAAATGATTGCACCATAAATGATACTCAGGAAGTTTTGGACTGTGATAATTCAGTAATCTGTGTTCCTTGTATAGGTATACAAGAAAATTGTTCTACTCCTGGTGCTACTACCGACCAACCTTGTAATGATGGCGATCCAACTACAACAAATGATACACAAACTATTCTAAATTGTGATAACTCTATCTGTATACCTTGTCAAGGTACTCCTGGAGATTGTTCTTCTCCAGGTGCAACAATCGTCCAAGTTTGTGATGACGGGAATTCTTGTACTATTGATGATGAAGAAACCGTTTTAATTTCAAACGGTTCAATTTGTATCCCTTGTCAAGGAACACCAATTGATTGTTCTTCGGGACCTACCTTTACATTGCCTTGCGATGACGGAAACCCTTGTACTATTAATGATCAACAAGAAGTAATGGATTGCGATAATTCTATCGTTTGTACTCCTTGTCAAGGAACATCAATTGATTGTTCTTCGGGGCCTTCTATTACTCTCCCTTGTAATGATGGTGATCCTTGTACAATTAATGATCAATTAGAAGTAATGGATTGCGATAATTCTATTGTTTGTATTCCTTGCCAGGGTACTCCTATTGATTGTTCTATAGGACCTACTATTACCCTTCCTTGTGATGATGGAAATCCTTGTACCTTCAACGACCAACAAGAAGTATTGCAATGCGATATTAATATCGTTTGTGTTCCTTGTTTAGGGGTACCAGTAGATTGTTCCAATGCACCTACCATTTCTCTTCCTTGCGATGATAATGATCCATGCACTATTAATGATGAACAATCTGTTTTAGAATGTGATAATACAATAACCTGTGGCCCATGTATAGGAGTAAACCCAACTGATAACGATTGTTCAAATTTACCAACGGTCTCTCTTCCTTGTGACGATGGAAACCCATGTACAATCAATGATACTGAAACAGTGCTTACCTGCGACAACAGTATTGTATGTTTACCTTGTCAAGGAACCCTAATAACTATTGACGCTCCTACAGTAAATGAGATTTTGCCTTTATGTATTGAAGATGAAATTGCGATTGTTACAGCTACTGGAAACGGTAACTCTTTCTTATGGTATACTCAAGATCCGGGCATAGGTGGAATCTCCATATTTGAAGGAAATCCATTTACTCCATCGATCACTGGAGGATTACCAGGAATCTATACCTTCTGGGTAAGCACGAGCTTAAATGATTGCGAAAGTCCTGCTACTTCTTTTGAAATTGAGCTTTATTCTGCTCCAGAAATTATAGAATTCACTGCTGAATCTCCTTCTTGCTTTGGACAGAATGATGGGTTTATAATTATTGATTCTATCATAGGCGGACAAGCACCTTATGAAATTTTCTTCAATGGAACCTCTTACGGAAGCCAGACAAGTTTCAATATTTTGAGTTCAGGAAATTATGAAATAACGATTATTGATGCAAACCAATGTCAGTATGACGATGAGTTTATACTAGAAGAACCAACCGAGTTGAATTTAGAATTAACAGCTGATTTAGAATTGATTCAGTTAGGTGGTCAAACTACTATTAGTGCATTTATAAATCTACCATTGTTCCAAATCGATACCATCATCTGGACCAATTTAGATTCATCAGATTGTGAATCATGTTTGGATCAGGTTGTTACTCCTTTAGAAACAACAACTTATTCCGCTATTGTAACCGATATTTCTGGATGTACTTCTGAGGATGAGGTTACAATAATTGTTAGCAAGACGAGGAACGTATATATTCCAAATGCTTTTTCTCCGAATGATGATGGATTCAATGATTTCTTTACTATTTATGGTACTGATAATATTAAGAACATCAATACCTTAAGGATTTTTGATCGCTGGGGAGCGGAGATTTTTAGAAAGGATGACTTAATTCCGAATATTGAATCGGAAGGATGGGATGGAAGACATAAAGGAAAGCTTATGAATCCTGCAGTTTTTGCCTTCTATGCAGAAATTGAATTTATTGACGGAAGAGTTGAAATATACCCAGGGTCTATAACCCTTTTAAAATAATTTACCGGAATTTAAAATAAAATTCCTCTATATAAAGCAGGCTTTTCTAAAAGAAGAAAAGTCTGTTTTTTTAGCGATACGATAATAGAATAACTTTGAAAAACCTCCTCAGAATTATTGCTTACAAGCAACTATAATTTAAAGAATATGTTCAAGTTTATATTTAGAAGGAGTAAGCTTAGTATTCTTTTTAAAAGCAGAGTTAAAAGCAGACTTAGATTTGAACCCTGTTTTTTCTGCAATAGATTCTATGGTATAAATATTATTTTTAGGATCAGCTAATAATTTTTTAGCTTCTTCTATTCGATAGTTATTAATAAAAGACGAAAAATTTAACCCAAATTCTTTATTAATTAAATAAGACAAATATTTATTGTTGGTTCCAATATCCTGAGCTAAAACAGAGAGCGAAATATTATTATCAAGATATGGTTTTTCTGATTCCATAAACTCAACTAATTCACTTTTAATCTGCAATATTTTTTGATCGTCTAAGGTCTTACCTTTTATATTTTCAATAATAAATTGATAATTATTACTCCCATAATAAACGATAGCTCCTATATACATTAAAGTAAATAGTCGGAATGCTACCTTACCTGGCAATAAAGGTTTTAATTGAAATAAATACAAAAGAACAATCAATATAGAATACAATAAAATGAATATCCCCATCCACCTTAAAGTCATGTTTGATGCTTTTGATTGCGACTCTTTTAGAATTACTCTTTCCTGTCTATAAAATTTCGTGGAATTAAAAATGTAATAAATATTTTGGAGTAGAAAAACAAAAAATAGGCTTATAAAATTACAATACCTGAAAATCGTTTCAATCATCATGTAATTCGAAGACCCTGGCTCTATATTATATAAAGCAACAAAAGAAAATACATTTACAGAAAATAATAAAACCGCAGGGCCATATAAAAGTTGAGCTTTGTTTATATTAAAAATTTCCTCTTTCTTTTTAAACAATGACAAAACATACAAATAAAAAGTAGGTGGTAAGACTAAACATAAGACAAAAAACATATAAGAAAACAATACAATTAAAGGATGGGAATTAGATGGACCAAAATAATTCAGAACTAAGGTTTCTAAGAAAATCAAGCCTAATGTCAATAAAAAAAGTGCTAGAATAGTTACACTAAAAGATTCATTTCCTCTCTTAAAATAAATATAAACGCTACCCAATATAGCCCCAACTGATAGTAATATCAGGATGATAATTTTGGAATCCATTCTTTAAAATTCTCTCTATATTAAAAAATACTCAAAGTATGTTTTTCTAAATATAAGGAAAGTATAAACAGAATATCAAACCAAAACCTAAATAACAATATAGATACGATTTCTTTTGCAGTTCAAGCTCTAATCCTAAGTAAAATACTATAAAACTGGAGAGCCTAGAATCTTAATTAGATTAGGTACTAATCATGGCCAACATGGATCACCACATTCCCTTTTTTATGTCCTTTTTCAACATAAGCATGCGCCATATCCACCTGATCCAAAGAATAATATCGATCGATGACTGACTTTAATTTCCCGAGTTCCATCAGCTCTTTTAGTTCATTTAATAAAATTTTTAAATCAGCTACAGGCCGAACTCCTGTAGCATCAAACATAGCTTTCTTACTTCCGAATATCGACGTTTTCACCACTTGAAATAGAAGACCAAAATCAAGAACCGGTGAAAGATAAATACCGTTTGATTTAAGTGCTTTTTTACTTTTTGAAAAAGAGCTCTTCCCTACTGTGTCATAAATTATATCGTAAGCTTCTCTATTTTTAGCAAAATCTTCTTTAGTATAATCGATCACTTTATCAGCTCCCAAAGACTTTACTAATTCTAGATTCCGAGTACTGCAAACACCTGTTACTTCAGCTCCAAAATGCTTTGCTAATTGTACCGCAGCAGTTCCCAAGCTTCCTGATGCACCGTTAATTAAAACCTTTTGACCAGCTTTAATTTTCGCTTTATCTTTTAAAAAATTTAAAGAAGTCAAAGGACCGTCCGCTGTAGATGCTACTTCTTCATAGGACATATTTTCTGGCTTTTTTGCAATTATTCCATCTTCTTGAAGTGCTAAGTATTCCGCATTTGTACCTGATCCAAAGATCGATTCTCCGAAAACCTGATCGCCAATTTTAAATAGTGTTACGGATTTGCCAATAGCTATGATTTCTCCAGCGAACCCCGTTCCTGTTACCGGATATTTGGGCTTGGTTAATCCCATAAAAAGTCTACCAATATACGGTGTCCCTTTTCGGATAAACCCATCGGCAGCAGTTACTGTCGAAGCAAATATCTTAATCAACACCTCATTTTCTTTTGGTTTAGGCATTTCGATTTCCTGAAGTTGAAGTACAGATGGAGAACCATATTTTGTACAAATGATCGCTTTCATTTTTTGATTTTTCATGAAGTATTTTTTTTAGATGAATTAAAAAAAAGAGGTTTCTAATTGAATTCGTACTTCAAAGATAGAGGCAAGGCAGGCAGAAATCGTTCGGATTTGAGAATCGGAACTTAATTGTATGGAAATGAATTTTTACTGGTTGCTTGGTGTGTTCAAAAAATATTCAATATTCATTAAATGAATGCGGAGTATTCTTCATTTTCATTTTAGAATAAAAAAGATCATTATTATTTAAACTAAGCAAGAAATGATTCTCTTCAACCCACCACTGATTTCCAGTAAGCTTTCGGAGTCATGCCCATTGTCTTTTTAAAAAAGGTATTGAAAACCGTTTTAGAATTGAATCCGCTATCATAGGCTAAAGCAAGAATTGTTAAATGTTGTTGGCTAGGGTCGGCGACTCTATTTTTGAATGCTTCTAAACGATAGGAATTTATAAATTCTGAGAAGTTTTTATCAAAGCCTTCGTTCAGCAATTGAGAAAGATGGTTCGGAGGTATTCCTAATATTTCAGCTAAGCTACGAAGTGTCAAATTCGGATCCAAATAAGACTCCTCTTTTGACATTAGCGTTTTTAATTTGATCCGGTACTCCTCTAATAGTGATTCATCAAATAAAGATTTCTTATACTTTCGTTGAGGAATATCAAAGGTATTTGTCTTACCAAAAGCTTTGCTCATCAATTCTTGAAAACGTAGATTCGATCGAAGTCCTTTAACCATCGGTTCCGTATTCAATAACAACATCATCGGTAGTCGAAATTCTATCCCTTGCTCAATCAATTGAATCGCTTTTTCGTGATTGCCCAACATCGCTTGAGCATAGATTAGATAATTCATTGCACTCCCCATAGAATCTGTTTGCAGAGCGGCTTCCAAGGCTGCAATATTGGCTTCGAATTGCACTTGATTTCCCAAAGAAATATGCGCCAATGTAGAGCCTCCTAATTTTGTCAAGCCGGGAATATCATCTGGCATTTTTTGAAACCAAGCCAAAGCTTCTTCAGCTTTGCCCATTAAGATTAGACATTGCCCCCAAGTCGATTTTGGAAAATGTAAATCCGGTTTTAGACTTAAGCTTTTTTTAAAAAAAGGAATCGCTTTTTCGAACTCCTCTTGTAGGTAAAACATAAAACCTTTAAAGTGGTGATTCATTGCTGCAAAAGGATCGAGTTGCAAAGCTTTATCAATATAATTATAGGCCGCTTCAAATTTTCCTTCGACAACAAGCGTGTTTGCCATCGTCAAATAAATATGATCTTCAGGTCGAACTTCTAAGGCTTTTTGTAAATGGAAATAGGTCTTTTCTAAATCCCAGTTTTGCCAACAACTAATCCAAGCGAGATTCACTTGAGATTCTGGTAAGTTCTCATCTAGTTCAATCGCTTTATCCAAATAAGGTTTTCCTTTCACAAATCCTTCATGGGCAGGGATGAACCCCATCGTTCCCAAATAGGCATAGCCTTGATTGATCCCCAAATAAGCTAATGCAAAATCAGGTTGTTTTTCAATCACTTCTTTTAAAATAGAAATCCCTTTTTCCGTACCAGGTACATCCAACTTCATTAAATAATATCTTCCCTTTAGGTACAATTTATAAGTTTCAACAGCTATTCCAGGAGCATCGACTAAACTCTCCTCAATATCAAAGTGCCCTAAATGTTCTCGTAGTTTATCTGCAATCAGTAAGCTTATCTCGTCCTGTACGGCAAAGATATCATCCATGGACCGATCAAAAGTTTCTGACCAAAAATGAAAATCTCCTTTCACATCAATCAACTGTGCAGTGATTCGCATTTTATTCCCTGCTAATCGAATACTGCCTTCCAAAATGGTGGATACATTTAAAGCAGCTCCAATTTCAGTGATCGGAATATTTTTATTTTTAAAAAAGAAAGATGAGGTTCTCGAAGTAACTTTAAGGGCTTCTATTTTTGCAAGAGCATTGATAATCTCTTCTGTCATTCCATCGCAAAAATACTCGTTGTCCTCATTGGAACTCATATTTGCAAAAGGAAGTACAGCGATTGTTTTATTGATTTCTTTTTGTTTGCCTTTGAGTTCTGATCGAGCAGGCACTTTTATACCTTTGTTTCCAACAGCAAAGATTTCAACCGGATTCACAATGTTTTTTAATTCAAAAAAACCTAAAGATTCAGTAATAATTTCTTGATGATTTTTGAGTTCGTCGTTTAGTTTTCCAGAAACCAAGACGGCTCCTGCAACCCCCATACTTTCAATTCGCGAAGCAAAATTAACTCCATCGCCATAAACCTCCGTTCCATCAAAAACAATATCTCCCATATGCAAACCGATCCGCAAAGGCACCGGATCATCTTGCCTAAATACCTTTTGCATTTCAATCGCACATTCCACCGCTTCTACCCCACTTTGAAACACACTCAAAGTGCCATCACCATAATACTGAAGAATCTCCCCATTAAAAATTTTATGGAATTTTTCAAATACTTGTCGATGATGCGCTCTGACTTTTGCTGCTTCTTTTTCATTGTTCTGCATCAATAAGGTATACCCAACAATGTCGGTAAACATAATTGCGGCAAGTCGGCGAGTCTTCTCTTTTTTCATAAAAAAGCTTTTAAGAATATTTTTTTAAGAATCCTCACGGTATTTAATTTAGAAGACTCCTAATAACAGATGTCTAATGGTATCAGGTACCAGACAAAATTATTAATCTTGGAAAACTTTTGTGTTTGATTGGATTTTTTGAAAGCTACTCCTTTATTTCCACAAATCCATTTAAGATTTTATCAATATCATCTTTATAAGAATCAATTAATGCCTGACTAGTATAAGTCAGGAATTGGATGGTTCCACTTTCATTCGAAAAATAATATCCGTAATAAGAAATTTTCATTCCTTGAAGCGTCCCAGTCATTTGCATCATCAATACCTTTACCCCATTTACCATTCGATACTCTTCTTCAACAACCTCAATATCTGGAGCCGCCATTCTAGCATTTTCTAAAGCAATCCCTTTTAAAGTTTCAATAGGAATTTCTATTTTCTCAGAAATCAACATTCCGTAAAGATCTCCCTCTTTTAATTGAAACATATATTCAGTAGCATTATCGAATCCAGCGTTGTCTCTTGTAAAAGACCAAATTTTAGGGTTTATCCATATTCCGACATTCGCTTTTTTACTTTTAACTAAAAAGGTAGATTTCTCATCCTTGATAAATTTCTTTTCATTGAATTTTATTTCCTTCTCCTCCTCAACTTCTTTATCAGCGTATTTCCAAGTCCCATCTTGATAAAGGAACACTTCATCGCCTGTAGATGTTACAGCATTAATTTGTGCATTCAATAAATTAGTTGACATAATAATAAGCGCACCTAGGATTATTTGTTTCATATTTATATTTATTTGTTAAACCAATGTGATTTTTTTGAAAAGTAAAAATACAATAAAGTTATTAAATGTTGAAATTGAAATTATT
>CAKZTD010000252.1 GCA_937921595.1 uncultured Saprospiraceae bacterium | reverse complement strand
GATCGGGTTTCGTCTAATGATTTGTTTACTTTTTAACCCTTCCTGGATTATTTTTTAAAAACCCATCCCAACCACTGTATTTTTTACTTCCTTTCAAGGGACCTGATGTTTGAAAATGATGACAGACTGCAGCTCCAAGAGCATCTGTTGCATCCAAGGTATGTTGATCTAATTTTAAATTTAAAATCGTTTCCAACATAGCAGAAACCTGTTCTTTAGATCCATTTCCATTTCCTGTAACAGACTGTTTGATTTTCTTAGGTGAATACTCTGTTACGTCTACTCCATTCGTAATCCCAGCAGCAATCGCGACTCCCTGGGCTCTACCCAATTTGAGCATAGACTGAACATTCTTACCAAAAAAAGGTGCTTCAATTGCCATCTCTTCTGGCTTCGTTGACAAGATGATTTCTTGTAATCTTTCAAAAATTTTCTTCAGCTTTAATTGTTGTGATTCAAGGTGCTTCATTTTAACCACACCAATTTTCACCAAAAGAATCTTATTCTTTTCGACATCTATGACCGCATAACCTAAAAAATTGGTTCCTGGATCTACGCCTAATATTCGTCTGGATTTGGACATAGAACAAAGATAAAGAAATAAGAATTAAGAATGCGGGGAGAGATTTGTTCAAAAGCAAAATCTCGGAAAGTTAGAGAAATGCGGGTAAAGGATAATGGAAGATTAGAATATTTTAATTCAGCAGGTTACATTATTTTTTTTTAGATATTCCAAATTTTCCATCTCAATTCCCTCCCAATGATTATCAGGATCAATCTTTACGAAAATTTCAGAATATCAAAGAGATTAAAAATTATTTTGGAGCTGGATAGCGATTTCTGCAAGCTCATCATTAGAAAGACTAAGCTTAGGATTTTGAAAATTAATATCCGCCATGCTCTCCATAGGAATGAGGTGGACATGAGCATGAGGAACTTCTAACCCAATAACGGTTACACCTACTCTTTGACAAGGGATAGTTGCTTCGATAGCTTTGGCTACTTTTTTACTAAAAACCATTAAGCCACCAAGTAAATCATCACTGAGGTCAAAGACATAATCAATTTCTTCTTTTGGAATTACAAGTGTATGACCTTTGACCAAAGGATTGATATCCAGGAAAGCTAAATACCTGCTTGACTCAGCAACTTTATGACAAGGAATTTCTCCATTGACAATTCGAGTAAAGATACTTGCCATTATGCAGTGATATTAATTATCTCAAACTTCAAAATTGCTCTAGGTGTTTCGACTTCAGCAATCTCGCCAATCTTCTTCCCGATAAGTCCTTTCCCTACAGGAGAGTTGGAAGCAATTTTTTTAGCTTTTAAATCAGATTCTGCTTCTGGAACCAGAGTATAGGTCAAATCTTTATTAGTCGCTACATTTCGAATTGTTACGGTTGTCAATAAGGTAACTTTCGATGTATCGATATTTGTCGTATCTAAAATCTTAGCAACTGCTAACTTACCTTCCAAGAGGTTAATTTTCAATTCTAACATCCCTTGATTATCCTTAGCAGCTTTATACTCTGCATTTTCAGATAAATCCCCTTTCTCTCTAGCTTCTGCAATATCAGCAGCAATCTTTGGTCGTTCCACTGATTTCAGAACCTCAAGTTCTGCAGTAAGTCTATCGTAGCCTTCTTTTGTTAAATAAACTGTATCAGACATAATTATTTTTTTTGTTCCTTGATTTCCAGCTTTTCCTTTAGTGTTAACGATCTATTATCTCTTAAAAAGAGACTGCTCCCAAAACTAAAAAATCAAGAAATTTTTAAATGTAAAAACAGAAAACATGCTTTGTTCTCTGTAACTCAATGGTGCATTTTCACAAAAAATAGTTGGGCCAAACCCATCTACTCTACGAATGAGCAGATTTTAAATAATCTATTTTTTGAGTTATTCCAAAATTTTCTGGATATAGAAAAGATTTCAGATAACTCTTTATATGTACTTATAAAAGTGCATCATCTGGGAATGAAAGTAATTTCAATCCCTTCCTTATATAAGCTAAGAACGTTTCTATCTGGGTTAGATAGAAACGTTCTTGTTATAAATCCTAGCTTAAAGATATATAATTTAAGCTATATAGTAAATATTTTTCTAAAAATATTAGAAACTAAATCTCACACCTATGGTATGTGTTCCTCCCCAAACTCGGGTATGTCGGTAAGCATAATCAATACCAAACTTACCATCTTTACCTTTTTTGAAAGGCACTTCTACAGATGCACCAGCACTAACTCCAGTATAAACAGGAGCTCTTACACCACCATCTTCCTGCGAGCCTAAAGTGTATTTGTATCCACCTCTAAGCATGACCATGTTATTAAATGCATATTCTACACCAGCTCCCATTTGATCTTGAGAAAAAGAGTTAGAAGTAAAATTACCCAAAACAGTCACTTTGTTTTTCGGATTAACGATGAAGTCATAAGAACCTCCAATATTCAAAGCTGAAGGTAATTCGAATTGCTGAGCACGAGAGAAATAAGTCAAGTTATAACTTAATTGTCCATCAGGATTAGCCCCTTGTTGAGATAAACCTTGTCCAGAGAATTTCATTGGAGTTCCAACGTTTCTCAAAGATATCCCAAATTTAAAATTATCCTGTGGTCCAGTTACATACTGAACACCTGCATCAATCGCCATTCCAAAGGCAGAGATATCTGTTGTAGATTCAGAAACTACTCTCATGGTAATACCAACAGAAACTTTATTTTCGAAGATATGTGCATAACTGATTCCCATATTAAAAAGAGAAGGAGAAAAAGTAGAACCGTCACCTTCAGGAAGAGCTTCAGTTGTTCTTAAAATATCTCCAACATCGATTGCCATGATACTTAATCCAAATGCGCCATTTTTTCCAACTTTTTGAGCAAATCCAAATGCGTTCAAAGTAATATCTGTACCATCTAGGTAACGAGAATTCGCAATTACAAATTCTGATTTATTAACCCTTACCACACCGGCAGGATTAATTCTCATTGCTTCAACACCACTCGCATAAGCAGTAGTCATTGTGTGAAGCCCTGCTGTTCTCGCCCAAGGATTAAGAAGCAATTGTCCTGCTCCAGCTTCTCCCTGTCGATCCGGGTTTCCTGCCTGAGCAACATCTACCGTACATAGACTTACTAATAAGACAAGAAATGTATATAAAAATTTATTCATTTTATCTTTTATTTTAAAATTAGAATTCATTTGAATCCTGTCCCTAATTCTATTCCTAATAATTTTCAGGATTAGGAAAGGACAGGATCCAAATGTTTAATTTATAGTCCGGTTGGGTCAAACTGACGTGCAACACCAAACCATTTGATTACTCTCTCACCTAATCCATCTGCGTCTACGTGGATCAAGTAAACTCCACTTGCTACTGGAATACCTTTACTGTTGTTAAGGTCCCATTCAAGTGCTGGAGTAATTTGATCTCTCAATACAGGAGCATAGTTTGCATCCTTTGCTTCTCTATCTTCATCTCGAGTATACTGTCTTACAAAGTTACCGTCAATAGTAAAGATAGTTACAGTACACGTACCTGGAAGGTTTGTGATTTTAACCGTATTGGTAAATTGACTAGTCTCGTAAGCAGAGTAACCATAATATGGATTCGGTACTACATTAATAGCATCAAGTTGTCTATTAATTTCTTCAGCAGTATCTGCTGCATCTGGAGCAGCACCTTCAAATGAGAATAAGTATTGATTCAATCCATTATTATCACCAGTTCCAACTTCTTTTTGATAAGGATTATCAACTCTCAATTTGATTACTGCATCATTAGGAATCAATCCTTGATCGTAAGGTAACAGAGCTTCTCTATTATTTACTCTTGGGAAACCAGCCCACTTAATGGTTTTAACTGCATTCAATTTAGTGAAAGAGTTACCAGAAAGTTGAGTAGCGAGTTCTTCACATTCATCATATTCCGTATCAGAAACATAGATGAAATGCTGTCCACCTGCAAGCGCACCATAAATGGTTTGCCCAGCACCAGGAATAAAGAATTGATCATTTGGATTCCAAACCATATCTCGACCAGTCAATAGCTCACCGTCAAAATCATCACAGATTACAGGGAAAGCTTCACAGTCATAAGTAGAATTTTCTCCAAAGAAGATATTCAAACGCTTGCCTGTTTCAACATTTACAGCATACCCTGGGAACCATCCCATACCTGTACCTGTACCATCATCTTCCAGCGCATCTCTTTTTACAGAATTACCTGCTCTTAAGTCAAAAGTTTCTGCACCTCCTTCAGTAGGAATACCTAGATCACTGTAATAAAATCTATTTGCCGTTTCAACTACGACACAACGACTCCATTTTTCTCTATCAGAAGTCATCACGATATCAACATTAATAAGACTTGATATCTGGTTCTGAGCATTTGCATTATTATTTCCATTATTCATCCAAGCAGGAGAAATATTAGGAGTAATCAAATCAACATCCATTAATTTATAAGGATAGAAGAATCCAGAAGCAATATTAGTAAGGCCTCCATCAGGGTCATTATTCATTGCGTTGTTTCCTCCAACATAATTAAATGGAGGTCCAATAGCAGGAATAGCACCTAACCAATTTGGTCCATTAGCATCCGCATATTCAAGATCAAATCCAATAGCTCCATTCTCATCTGTCGTCATAGCACCCGCATCTTCAGTTTGAGCAATGCTTACTGAAAATCCATATTCTGCAATTGTTTCTTCATTCAATTGTTCAATCGTTTCCGCAGAAATCAGTTCAAACGAAGGATCATTTAAGTTTCTAAGTACCCATCGTGCATCAGTTAAATCATCGGACGTATTATCTTCAAAAGTCAATTCAAATTCACCATCAACAATATCAAGTGGGTTGTAAACTTTCACATCAATTGGTCCACTACCTTTAACATATGTAATTCGACCTCCCGTTTCACCATTAAACATCGCTTCTCTAGTCTCAGGAGTTACATCAACAAATTGTCCACCAACTCCAACACCGTCTAATCTTGTAATCACCGGACCATCACCATATTCAGCATTAAGCTTACGGTCAACAATTGGTCTAGGAATTACAGTATAACCATTAACTCCATCAACAGGTCCAATATTTCTACGACCTTCTAAGTATGGTGTTTTCTGTCCTTGAGCGGTTACATTATCAAAAGGCATCCATTCATTATGAGCATAAGCCAATACAGAATAGTAATACTTTTTATGATTCACTAAGAATCTATCACCACCTGAAGCAAATTGATCTTCCTTTATTGAGAAAGTAGTACGAACACCACTATTTGCACCGTCAACTTCTTCTACTGGTACAAAGATAGGTTGTCCACCAGGAATTGGATTTTCAACTTCAGATGGCACCCAGTTATAAACAGTAGCGACATCATTTTTAATATCAACCTGATAGATCAATCTAGCCTCATCAGGGTTATCATAATCTCCGATATTTGGTGCTGATAATTGAAATAATTTGTATCCTTCAAAAAAGTAAGATTTCACAGAATCCGGAAGCATCGGAGGAGCACGTAGATCAATTTCTTGGTATTCTCCTTCAAAGTTATTAGACGTTTGTTCATTAGACAGTGTCATAATAATCTCTTCATCTAATTCGATGAAACACATATCTGGAGCATCTGGTCCATCTGTGATATTGAAACAGTTATCAAACAATGCTTGAGCAACTTCATCCGCTGTAAATAAACGAGTCATAGAAGGAGCTGGATGATCTACATTTGGAATCCAAACGACTCCAATGATTAATTCATTCTTAGCACTTGGCTCTAAACGAAAAGGACCAGAAGCCTGAATCGTACGACGGTCACCATTTGGCAATCCTTCTGATTCCATTGACCATCCATTGATATCATTTGGTTCTTCTGTAAATGCATAATTAATATAATCAGTACTCATTGGATTATACGCATCGCCACCATAAGTAAATCTTGTACCATCCGTCCAAGATCCTGATAAGTAATTATAATACTGAGGTGCAGAACTAGGATCCGTTGTACCTGGAGGAGGAGTAGGATTTGTTCCACCATTATTATAATAAGTAAATGCAGTCATTCCTAGTTCTATAATCGTATCTCCAATCTCTCCAATATTTGGATTACGCAAACCATCTGAGTCATCTACTCCATTGATAAACATCTTAGGTCCTCTAGGTCCACGGAAATAATCTACTCCAAGTACCGGAATATCTTCACAATAAGTTGCTACCCCTTGACAATCCTGACAAGAAGACTCACCGTCTAATCCATCTGAATTATATACGTACATTAAATTTAAAGAAGTATCACATCCTACATAATCATCTAAGTAACATCCTAAATCCGGATCAATCCACATCGCGAAGTAAGTACTATCAATAGACTCAATCGCCCAGTTGATCAACTTGTAACGATAAAAGGTCATATCATTTACCTCATCATTTGTTGCATATCCAAAAGCTTCAACCTGAACTTCCATTTGAATAGCATCTCCTCCAGTCTCTGTGTGAATATTACCTGCATCATTATAAATCCAGAAGATCATTTGATCACCATACTGAGGCGTTGCTTCTTCACAACCTCTAATCTCAATAATTGGATAATCTCCTAAATGCGGCTCATAAGTATTATTAGCATTTTCATCGTAAAAAGGCGCCATTCCTTGAATAGGTCTTAATGGAAGATCAAAACCTGCAATATCAAAGAAAAATGGGTTAGCGTTTGCTGGCCATCCAAGAATATCTTCAGGGATATCATCAACAGCTATTTCAGTCTCTCCTGCGTCTAATGCTGCTTGCCACGCAATAATATGCTGATCAATATTAGCACCACTTACCGTAAAAAATCGATCCCAATCTGAACAGGTATCTTTTCCAATTGTTCCGATCTCTGTTAATGGACCAGGCCAAAAGTCAGAAGCTCCACTTGCTGTACCATAAGTCTGAGCAGCTAGTTTCAAACTACCTCCTGGATCAAGACCACCTATCCAAACAGCACCTGCAAAAAGCGAAGAAACTGGCTCCGTAGTAGCTCCATCGGCTACCTTCGGAACAACGTAAAGTCCGGCATCTCCATCCCACCAAATATCACCACCCACTAATAGACGGGCTTGAACATTATTAACTTCCAGATCAATTTGGGATTGAGCATTTGCGCAATCTTCCCGGTAAGAAGCTGCCTGGCTATCCGTAGTTGCCACGCCACCGCTTAGATCTGGATTGATATGTGCCTGTAAAGGCTGAGTCCAACTCAGACATAACAGACTTATTATAAAATATTTAAAGTATCGCATGATAAATTCTTTTATGCTTTTAAAAAAATTACTATTTCTTAATATTCCTTAGAAAGTGAACTCTGCTCCAATAAAGATTCTTCGTGGAAGACTAAAGAAGTTTGGATTCAAAACTCTCCACTGATAAGAAGCTAAATAAGACTCAATGTTTCTACCTGAACCAGTTACAGATTCAATGGACTCTTGTCCACGAGCAGAAGCAAGGAAACCATCATTGGTTGCAGATCCTGATGCAGAATAAACACCTAAGATATTACGCTGATCTAAAAGATTTTGAACTCTTAAATAAACATTTAATCCTAAGTTTCTTTTCGCATCCGCTTTAGACAATTGGAAAGATTTATCCAATCTAAGGTTCAATGTAAAGTTCCAAGGAAGACGAGCTCCATTGATTTGACCTTGACGACCAACACCACCAAATTGCTGAGCTAAAGTAGTCGCTGTATAAGGTCGACCAGATACTGCTATTGCCTGAAGGTTTAATCCTGCACTAGCAAAAATATCTTTACCAAATAATTGTGGTCCATTGTAACGTTTTCCAGAACCGTATCGGTAATCCATTGTCGTTACAAGACGGTGTCTTTCATCAAAACTAAGCGGGAATAAAGTTCTAAGATTTCCTCTTGTAGAAAGTCCTCTACCAGAAGTTGCACTAGAACCAGTACCATCAGCAAATTGAAGTGTGTAATTCGCAGTTAATGAAATATTATTTGTTCTTCTCAAATCATATTGGAAAGTAAATCCTTTTACTGTTCCAAAATCCTGGTTATCAGAAGTTTGATATTGATTCACAATTGGTACATACAAGTAAGTTCTTGATTGGATCATATCCCTCAACTCTTTATAGTACGCAGCAATTTTAATTGCAGAACTATTAGAAAGCTTTTGTTGGAAACCAACCTCATAATCAATCGTACGTTCTGGTCTTAGGTTTGGATTGTTTACATCTGGACGATCCGAGAAGTAGAAGTAATCCAAAGCTGTAGCCAAAGAACCAGAAGGTGGTCTTTGTACTAAAATATCATAGTGTGCGAAGAAGTTTGCTGCATCAGAAATAGGGAACGAGAATGCTAAACGTGGCATCCAGTTTACCTGAGGCTCATAATCTTCGAATGAAGTATTTACATCAAACCCATCAGCTCTAATATCCGGATCTTCTTCCTTATATTTTGGAAAAACAGGTTTAGTTCCAAAAATTACATTACCATCATTTGCAGGAGAACCATCAGCAAAGAACCAGCTTTCTCCTTTTCTATATGCTTGAACACTATTCGAAGTTTCACTTTCTGTATACACTAAGTAGTCACCTTCAACACCTGCTGGTAATTCTCCATGAAATTCACTAGCAGTCTGAATACCGTATAAAGAAAATGGATCTTTTAAAACTTTTGTATTTGCATCATAACGATCAACTCTAAGTCCAACTTTAAAGATGATATCTTTAAAAGTGAATTTATCTTGAATATATGCTGCTGAGTAAATTGGTTGATTCGCTGCTACTGGAAAAGTTCGAACTCCATTCTCATCTCTTGTAGAGAAAAAGTCATCGAAGGAAACATCGTTTCCTAGTTTATTTCCAGTATAATCATAACCATAATAATTAAGATCGATAAATGGTTGAGCATCTGTTAGTTCTTGAGCAGAAAACATATCCAATGACAATTGAGAAGGATCAAGTCCATCTACATTGACATATTCTGCAGAACTTTGACCAGTTACATCTCTTACTCTGTCCCAGAAATAGTTTCCACTTACAGATCCTTCATCAACAAAGTTTCCAAACAATGGAAGCTCTCTAGTTCCTTGAATAAAATCTAATGCACCACCAAATTCTTGAGAAATATAAGTCCCAATAACATTAGTCGTATCAATACCTAAAATTTGTCGATTTGCTTGTTGACGTGCTACTCTCCATAATCCAAAAGGAGCTAAACTATGAGAGCGATTAACTCGTTGTTCATAGATAATCCCAAACTGAATAGAGTGACGCCCTTTTTCTGAACCTCCAGGAAGGAAGTCAAAAGAACTATTTGCATTGAATGTAATTAAATCAGATTCGTTCTTCCGAGCAAAGTTATAAATCTGATTCACATTAGTCCACATTCCAGTCCAAATAGAGGTAACATTCGTATTTAAAAATTGACCATTTCTAACGACAAAATCGTTTTCATTTTCAACATCTACATTATTATTGTATGCTCCTAAACCTGGATTTGTAGTTCCTGGTGTGTATCCTACAAACTCAGGACGGTAATCAGCCTGTGCTATTCCTTGTTCTTGACTAGGGTCAAATCTTACCGCACCAGACCAGTTACTTTGAGCCCATGTAATAGGCACATAATCAAAATCGTATTTACCGACATAACCATAGTCAAAATAATTTGTTCCATGATCAGGACTAGACAACTCACCTAAGCCTTTTTCATATCCAGCTTGTAGCGTATATTGCGCATTTCTAATTAACGCTCCTTTTTTAGCTGCTTCTTCACCTTCATCAGTTACTGCAACTGAATTTCCACCTAACTTGTGACGGAAACGGAAGTTACCTCTATATCGGGTATTAAAGCTTGTCGGATTATTATGAGAATTCAACAATCTCCAGTTACCTGGTGTAAATTTATTCTCTGTTCTATTGTATGCTCCAGTAAAAGAGATATCTATAGCCTTACTAATACGAGCATCAAGTTTACCAGTAATATCATATCTTACACTCTCTTCGTCTGGTTTATAATCTAGTACATTAACATCATCGTTTGTTAAAAACTCTGCTGAAGGAAAATCAGTATTTCCAATTCTTGTCAATGGATTAGCTGCTAACTCTGCTCTTTTCTCATCATTTACAACGAAGATATCAGTAGCAGAAGGATCATCATCTTTTCTACTTAAGTATTGTCCAGAAACACGGAATCCTAAAACAGATTCTCCTGCTTTATTTTTAAGTATTGGACCACTTAAATTCAAAGACGCTAATCGGTAACCATAAGAATCAAGGTATTCTGAAGTCTCTAATTCAGCTCCTCCAGAAAATTTCGCAGAAGGACCTTTAGTAGTAATAGAGATAATACCTCCAGTTACATCACCATATTGTGCTTCAATACCTCCAGTGATTACTTGTAGCTGATCAATCTCTGATTGAGGAATCAAATTACCGCTAACACGAATACCATCAATGTAGTAATCAGTAGCATCAGGCCTAGACCCTTTTACAGTTACCGCATCACCTTCATCAATCATTGAAAGGCCGGCTGTAGTAGCCGCAAGTGCAGCAATGTTTTTGGTAGGAAGATTTCTAATCTCCTTACTAGTAATGGTTCCACCAGAAGTCGTTTGTTCTTGATCAATTAATGGAACTTTGTAGTCTGTTACGACAATTTCTGTCAGATTAATCCCTTGAGCCATAGAGATATCCAGTTTAGTTCCTTGGCCTCCTTTTACAATGATCCCATTAATTTCTTGATCAGGATAACCCGTGTAAGAGATCTTTAGTTCATAAGTTCCCGGATCGGTAGGAATGCTATAATTCCCTTCAAAATCCGTAGATCCTCCGGTTGCGAAAACGCCATTCTTGCTTAGGACTATGTTGGCATAAAGGAGTTCTTCTCCAGTATCACCATCAGTTACTTTTCCATAAACAGAAGAAGACTGCGCAACTAGCGAAACACCAAACAATAAAAAGCTTAGTGAGAGTAGTAAAATACGTGTCATACAATATTGTTTTTAGATATTAAATATTGTTTAAAATAAAATACCCTTTTCTGAGATCGGGTTTAATGTTTTAAACAGCGCAAAATTTATCAATAAATTCAGAATTCAAACTAAATTTTAATTAGAAAAAATCGATTTCAACAATTGCGATTTCATCTGGCTTAAAGTTTAGCGCACAATGTTAAGAAAATTAAGGCTCTTTTCAAAGAAAATAACAAAGGGCATGTCTATAAATTGACATACAAAAAAGCCTTATTTTTCAGCATTATTTGTCTTCTGAATTGTAATCCCATAATGGGACCCAAAACACATTGTCACTATACTTAAATAGTGATGCTAATTTTTTTATTTGTTATCGCTCAACGGTGGTAGTTAGAAATGAAAAATAAAAGTCATCAAGTTTTTCATTTCTGTAGAAATGGAGTAAATCAAATTACCCAATTTTTCTGATTCAAAAGCCATTGATTCTGAATATAATTATCCATTTCCTACAGCTTTGATTCACAAGGTAGTTATTATAACTAGTTTTTGAATCCCTTTAATTTAGAATAAGTCAGGTTTCAAAAACTTAATTTCATACTACAATAGGAACGATTTGCCTAGGTGCTTTGTGATTAAAAATGCGAAAAATCGGTCAAATTGAGACTTTTTAGTCCCTGAGTCGACAAAGGTAGAAAACTTTTATTCCGCTTTCTAAAACAGACTCGATATCTTAGACAATAGTATAGCAGCTAAGCGACGTTTCGATTCAATTGTCCATCCAGCTACATGAGGAGACAATATCACGGAATCAAATTCATAAAGTTTTCCATAAAGTGCTTGTTCCTCTTTGGTAAATGTTCCTGTTTTTTCATTTTCAAAAACATCCAAACACGCTCCTCCAATTTTTCCGGATTCAAGCCCTTTCAATAAAGAGGTGGTTTTAACTACATTTCCTCTTGATGTATTAATTAGGATAATTCCTTCTTTACATTTTTTCAAAAAATCATCATCCATTAAATGATACACTTCATCCGTCAATGGAAGATGAAAACTGATGATGTCCGCTTTTTCAAAAATCTCTTCCATATTTGATTCTGACACATAAGAAAAATCAGACGTATAGTTTTCTTTGTATTTATCATAAGCCAAAACTTGCATTCCCATCCCCGAAAGCTTCGTTGCAAAACTCTTTCCTGTATGCCCAAAACCAATGAGCCCAATCGTTCTCCCCATCAATTCAAAACCTCTATTTAATTCCCTGTCCCAATGAAACTGCCGAACTTGACGATCTGCCCGAAGCATATTGTTAGCCATAGCCAGTAACATCCCAAGCGCATGCTCTCCTACTGCATTGCAATTACCTTCTGGAGCAGAAAACACTGCGACCTCTTTTTCAGCAGCATATTCTTGATCAATAATCTCCATTCCTGAACCCAGTCGTCCAATGAATTTTAGGTTTCTAGCTCTATCTAAAAATTTCTGATCAACAATTATTTTACTATTAATAATCAATCCCTCATACGGTTCGATCATCTCGTAGGTCTTTTCCAAACTTATCTTTGGGTGATAATCACATTTATACCCAAGATTTTCTAAACCCTCGATCAATAATGGATCGACCCCGTCTGTGACTAATGCTCTTTTCATAAAAAGGAGTTTATTTTTTATAATAATGCCAATCAGGGTTTAATATAATCTTAGTTTTAAATTTGCTGTAAGCTAAGAAAAGGCGGCATTAGGTTTTCAGGCTCTCCTTATGCCGAATACCGAACACCGTTTACGCTCTCGCCGAAATTAAGTGCTTAGATTCCAAGGTCAACTCAAACCAGATTCGCATTAATATTAGTTTTTAAAAAAATTAGTCGTAAAGGTAGACAGATTAGTTTTTAATGATTCGGTATATTTGAATTCTTTTTCCAAGAATCATAAAAACACATTTTCAATATATGAGGTTATTAATTACTTCCCTTGCCACTATATCAATACTTTTCACTTTAGGCTGTAAGTCAGACTCCAAAGTTGAAGCACCTAAAGAGACTAAGCACATTTTTGCAAAATACTATGTGAGATATCTACAGACCGAAAAAGAACTCAAAGCAGAAGTATCTTTTAAAGAAGGGGATAGCTTGGCAACTGCCAGATCGATTGTACTAACTGATGTTACTTTTGAAGAAGAACCAATGAATGTACAAAATCTGGGTAAAACTCATGGTATAAGATATGTTTCTAGAAAAACAGGCCTCTATAAAGATCAATACACTTTCAATTATAATGGCGATCAATTGGGGTCGATGAGTCATGCTGTCAAAATGAATACCATTACTGACTTCAAACTGAAAGACAATAAAATTGACAAAAAAACTGGTGGCACTTTAATCTGGCAAGGCAAGCCTCTTCAGAAAAATCAGGAACTCATTCTCTTATTCACCGATGAACAAAAGAAAGCCTTTCCATTACAAATAAAAGGACCTTCCGATAAAACTGAGATAAAATTATCTGCCAAGGATCTTATTGGTCTTACTTCTGGAAAAGGACAATTGATGCTTGTAAAAAAACAAATATCTCAATCAAAAGAGGATAACTTTTCCAAAATATCAGAGATGGAATTTTATTCAAACCACATAGATATTGAAGTAGTAGATTAATCTTAAAAAAAACCATCTTCATAAAGCTATTTTATCCTATTCATAACCTATATTTGCACGCAAATTTAAAGAACCAGCCCGACTGCCGCTGGGCGGATGGGTTTTAAACTACGCGTTTACATGCCAAAAGATCTTTCGATAAAGTCCGTACTTATTATTGGTAGTGGACCAATTATCATCGGACAAGCTTGTGAATTTGATTATTCAGGAACACAAGCCTCTCGTTCTCTCCGTGAAGAAGGAATTGAAGTTTCATTAATCAATTCTAATCCGGCGACCATAATGACTGACCCCGTTACTGCCGACCATATTTACCTCCTTCCTCTTACTATAGAAAGTCTCACTCAAATTTTAGAAGAACGTCAAATAGATGCGGTTCTTCCTACGATGGGTGGACAGACTGCATTGAACCTAGCTATCGAAGCGGGCAAACAAGGGCTTTGGGATAAGTATAATGTGCGGATGGTCGGAGTAGACTTAGACGCCATTGAACTGGCCGAAAACCGAGAAGCTTTCAAAAACCATTGTACATCGTTAAATCTGGGATCAGCTCCCTCAATGATTGCCAACTCATTTTTAGAAGGTAAGGAAGCTGCTCAAGAAATAGGCTTTCCACTTGTTATCAGACCCTCTTATACATTAGGTGGTACAGGAGGGGGCTTTGTCATGAAACCAGAAGACTTTGATGAAGCACTTCGAAGAGGATTGAATGCTTCACCAACCCATGAAGTACTGATAGATAAGGCTGTTTTAGGTTGGAAGGAATTCGAGCTTGAATTACTTAGAGATAACAATGATAACGTGGTCATCATCTGTACGGTTGAAAATTTAGACCCTATGGGGATACACACAGGCGACAGTATTACAGTAGCCCCTGCAATGACCCTTTCCGATACCGCCTATCAGGAGATGCGATCCCAAGCGATTACTTTAATGCGATCAATGGGTAATTTTGCAGGAGGATGCAATGTACAATTTGCTCAAGATCCGGAAACGGAGAAATTGATTGTTATCGAAATTAATCCAAGAGTTTCAAGATCATCTGCTTTAGCTAGTAAAGCAACCGGATATCCAATTGCTAAGATTGCAGCTAAATTAGCACTTGGTTATAATTTGGATGAGTTAAAAAATCAAATTACAAAAACAACTTCTGCATATTTCGAACCGACTTTAGATTACGTAATTGTCAAAATGCCCCGATGGAATTTTGCTAAATTCCAAGGTGCCGATCACCGACTTGGTCTCCAGATGAAATCGGTTGGAGAAGTCATGGCCATTGGGCGTAACTTCCTAGAAGCCTTACAAAAGGCTTGTCAGTCTCAAGAAAATAATCGTACCGGATTAGGTGCCGATAAAAAAGAATGGATCAGAACTTCCGATATCCTGGATCGATTAGAAAAAGTAAGTGACGATAGAATTTATCGTTTGAAAGATGCGCTTCGTTTAGGTGTTCCAGAAAAAACAGTTTATAAATTAACGCTTATCGATCCTTGGTTTATCAAACAAATTAAACGTTTGGTAAAAATGGAAGAGCGATTAATGAAATATAATGTATCCGAAGATATTCCAGAAGAGTTTTTCAGAGAGTTAAAAGAAGTGGGATATTCTGATGCTCAAATTGCATGGTTACTTCGACTTAGCGAAAAAGAAGTAACACGTCAACGAAATAAATTAGACATCAAAAGAACTTACAAAATAGTAGATACCTGTGCAGCGGAATTTGAAGCACAAACACCTTATTACTATTCTACTTTTGATTCTGAAAACGAAAGTATCCCTTCTGATAAAAAGAAAATCGTTGTACTAGGTTCTGGACCAAATAGGATTGGGCAAGGAATCGAATTTGATTATTGCTGTGTTCACGGATTGATGGCTATCAAAGAGGCGGGTTACGAATCAATCATGATCAATTGTAATCCAGAAACGGTTTCTACCGATTTTGATGTTGCAGATAAATTATACTTCGAGCCAATTTACTGGGAGCACATCAAGGAAATTTTAGATTTAGAAAAACCTGAAGGTGTGATCGTTCAGCTAGGTGGCCAAACGGCTTTAAAACTTGCGGAACTTTTCCATAAAAATAACATCAAAATTATTGGTTCTAGTTTTGACGCATTAGACTTAGCAGAAGACCGAGGTCGCTTTTCTAATTTATTGAAAGAACTTGACATTCCTTATCCTGAATATGGAGTCGCAGATGATACTGACGAAGCTTTGGCAATTGCTGAGCGAGTTAGCTATCCGGTTTTAGTTCGTCCATCTTACGTATTGGGTGGTCAAAGAATGCGGATCGTAATCAATGACGAAGAACTCGAACGTCATGTTTTGAGTATCTTCAAACACCTTCCAGATAACAAGGTATTGATCGATCAATTTTTGGAACGAGCTAAAGAGGCAGAGATTGATGCGATCTGTGATGGTGAAGACGTTCACATCATGGGAATCATGGAACACATTGAACCTGCGGGTATTCACTCTGGTGACAGCTCTGCAGTTTTACCAACTTACAGCTTGTCTGAAAATGTACTTGATCAGATGAGAGAGTATACTAAAAAACTTGCTTTTGCTTTAAAGATCAAAGGTCTGATCAATATTCAATTTGCCATCAAAGGTGAAAAAGTTTATGTGATTGAAGCAAACCCAAGAGCTTCACGTACGACTCCTTTTATTGCGAAAGCTTATCAAGTTCCTTATTTGAAAATTGCAACGCAAGTCATGATAGGAACTCACAAACTAAAGGATTTTAACATCGAGAAAAAATTAAAAGGTTACGCCATCAAAGTTCCAGTTTTCTCTTTTGACAAATTTCCGAATGTTGACAAAAATCTTGGACCGGAGATGAAGTCTACTGGTGAAGCGATTCGTTTTATCAAAGACCTGAAAGATCCTTTCTTTAGAGAATTGGTTCGAAACAGATCAATGTACTTGACGAGATAATTTTTTATCTTTTAAAAATAAAATTAACGCCTGCTTTCTTCATTAGAGAGTGGGTGTTTTCTTTTTATACACTTACTCATAACTATGTTGCTTTTCTTTCGTACAAGAAATAAAGTAAGCATCCCAGTCGTTTGATCAATCCAGTAAAGTAATCTTAGCCCTTGAAAAGATTGTAAAAGTAATTTAAGTAAATTGGTAGTACGACATTTAAAAATTTTATATCACGCAGAACCTATAGTTAGAAATTTATTTTAGTCAAAACAGGAAGATTAATCAGGTTCTTATTACATTAGACATATGAAAACGAAAAAAGATATAGTAGAAAATTGGTTGCCGAGATATACAGGAACCGCTTTAGAAGACTTTGGTGAATATATCATCTTAGTTAATTTCAGCAAATACGTTTATAAATTTGCTGAATGGCACGGTGTAGAAGTGACTGGCGAAGATCGATCGATGTTGGCTGCAACTGCAGAAAACATTACGATTATTAATTTTGGAATGGGAAGTCCTAACGCAGGGACGATCATTGATTTACTAACTGCAATCATGCCTAAGGCTTGTTTATTTTTAGGAAAATGCGGTGGTGTAAAAAGTAAGAAGAATAAAGTTGGTGATTTAATTTTACCTATTGCAGCGATTCGTGGAGAGGGAACATCTAATGATTATTTGCCACCTGAAGTTCCTGCACTACCAGCCTTTGCATTACAAAAAGCAATCTCGACAACGATCAGAGAATACAATCAGGATTATTGGACTGGAACTATTTACACGACGAACAAACGTGTTTGGGAACATCGTAAAGATTTTAAAAAGTATTTAAAATCACTTCGCCCAATCGCTGTGGACATGGAAACGGCTACTATATTTATTGCTGCTTTTAAAAATTATATTCCTGCTGGTGCTTTGCTATTGGTGTCAGATATGCCGATGGTTCCGGAGGGTGTAAAAACGGAAAAAAGTGATAAGGTAGTTACTCAAAAGTTTGCTGATCAGCATTTGAAGATTGGAATTGATTCTTTGAAAAAACTAATTAATGGATCGACTACGATTAAGCACTTGAGGTTTTAGATTTTTCTTTTGGAAAATAAGGATAGATCACCTGTGGTGATAGGGATAGATTTCGATAAATCGAAATAGGAATAGATTGCCTACGGCAATAGTGACTCGTAAGTGATTGCTAACTTATTCCTCTATTGACTTATTTGCTTGTTGACTTTTATATATTGACGACTACTTTTCCTATTGTTTTTCCGGTTTGGAAAAGCTTCATCGCGTCTACTAGATTTTCGAAATCGAATTCGTGACCGACATGTGGTTTTCCGAGGTCAAGCTTGCTCACTTCTTCTAGTATTTGATTCATGAGTTCTGCCTTTTCATATAGCCAGATTAAATTGAATCCCATGATCGCTTTATTTTCTTCGATCATCTTGTGTGGGTCAATCTTCGGCCGGGTTAAAAATTGGTAAGCCATTTTAGGATAATTCGGCCGATCTCCTGGAGAAGCATATCGTGCTGATCCATAGACTATCATTCTTCCCATTTCTGCCATTTGCTCGTAACCTTCTTGAAATATTTTCCCTCCAATACATTCCATAATCAGATTCAACTCTTTGCCTCCGAGGCTTTGTTTTAGTTTTTCAGCAAAATCATTTCCTCTGATGATTCCTTGATCGTATCCTTCCTTTTTTAAAAAATCTAACTTTTCAGAACTCCCAACCGTACCAATTGTAAAAGTATCAAATTGCTTGGCTATTCGATTTGCCCATATCCCTACTCCACCGGCTGCCGAATGAATTAAAACAGTACTATTTTTTTGAATGTTGCCAAGGTAAACTAAGCCATAATATGCGGTTAGCATTTGTACAAGGTAAGCTGCTCCTTCTTGAAAGTTCCAACCTTTTGGCAAGGGAATCGCATATCGTTGATCAATATTTAAATGACTCGTATAGGCTCCGAATCTCGTGACGCCCATCACTCGATCTCCTTCTTTTAAGTTTTTGACATTGGCTCCGACTTTTAAAACGACTCCGGAATATTCTAAGCCTGGCGTGAAAACCCCTTCTGGTGTGGCGCTGTATAATCCCCAAATTGCGAAGAGGTCAGCGAAGTTGAATCCGATGGATTTTACGGCGACGGTGACTTCGTCGGCAGTGGGATCTGGTAAATCGTGTTGGACGATTTTTAGGTTTTTGATGTTGCCGGCTTTTAGCTGGTAGGAGGTGGCTTTCATTATGAGTTTTACTTTTGGAAACGAAGATAATGAAAGAAGTTTAGCTTGGCCAAAACTTAGGAGATGACGGGAAGATGGATACTCCTAACTAAAGGATTTTATTTTATCTTTCTTAGGGGTGCAAGTTGGAAACTTGCATTATACCGGCCTTCCAAGTTACAGCTTCCTATCGTCAGCTTTAAACTTGAAAGAGTAAAAAAACCCCCGCCTTTGAACTTGTCAAAGACGGGGTATTTTTTTTAATGGAATAAAACTTAAAAGTAAAACCTTTTAAGCATTATTATGTGCTAGGAAATGAGGCAACATATCTTTACTTCGTTCCGAGATCAGTGGCTACAAATTTGCTGCTAAGCACTTCGATTTCGACACGACGATTTTGTTTTCTTAATTTTTCTGAGGAATTATTATTTAGTGGTTTTGATCCACCATAACCTTTCGTTTCTATTCTAGTAGGGTCAATATTCTTTTTATGAACTAGATAATTCTTGATCGCCTCTGCTCTTTCTTTAGACAATTGCATCAAGAGGTCTTTGTCTCCAGTATTATCGGTATGCCCTTCCACCCTAATCATGAGCCTAGGATTATTTTTCAAAATAAGCGAAAGTTTATGTAACTCTGGAAACGATTTTTGTAAAATTTCTGCTTTAGATTGAGTGAAGAATATTTTTGAAAATTCGATTTTTGATCCAATCGTTAAAGGAATAATATTTTCATTACTGGCTAATAATTGTTGTTCTTTTTCTGGCTCAGTTAATCTTACCGGTTCTTTGATTTGTATTCTAAAAATATCAAAAGTTCCTTGACGGTCAGAAGTAAAATATAAAAATCCAGTTGCTTCATTAAAAAAAGGGTGACTATCATCTCCTTCCGAATTGATTGGTGAACGAAACTTCCTTGGACTTGTCCAACCCTTCCAACTGTCTCCGGTTTTTTCTTGCATAAAAATATCGCAACCTCTTCCTGGATAACTTCGATCAGAAGAAAAATACAAGGTCTTCATATCTTCAGAAAGATGAGGAGCTGATTCTCTAAAAGGAGAATTCACTCCACGACCTAAGTTTTCAGGATGAGTCCAGGTTTCGTCAGATCGCTGGAAACTAATGTATAAATCTGCTTTACCATAAGTGTCTTCTCGTTCCATTGACATGATCATCACTTTGCCATCACTGCTGATTGTCAAATTAACATCAGATCCAGAATTATGATATCGATCGACACCAACAGGGCTTGGAAATTGCCATTCTCCTTCATCCGATTTTGATACTTTTGAAAACCCTTTTTGCATCCCGCCACCTGGTGCGAATTGATTCAAAACTATTGGTTCATCATCTGGCGTCAATGCACAAACACTATTCGGCAATGCATTATTCAGAGGATAGGTTGGATGCTCTAAAAGGTCAAATTCATTATTGATCGTATGTGCAATCCAGATATCCTGATTGAATTCAGAATTGATCGGATCAAAAACATACTTCCCTCCAAGTACAGTATAGATAGAAGCAAGACGAGAAAAATAAGCTTCCGGACCTAGTGTCTCATTTAGGTTTACATCCGACTCAATCAATGTTCTTTCAAACTTAGGATAAGCCAATCTCGTAAAATACAATGTCTTTCCATCCTTGCTGATACAAGGAGCAATTTCATGATATTGATCAGAACTGATTGTTGCGTTTAATCTCTGTAGTGTATAATTCTGGGCCTGAACTATTGTTGTCAAAAAGATCATTACCCCTCCACAGAAAATATATTTCCATGCCTTCATTGCATTCGTTATTTTGGGAGGGGGATGTTAGTGATTATTCAAAAATTAAGAGTGGGAAAAAGAGTTCTGGTGTCAAAAACACCAGAACTAAAAATTACCCATTAAATTTATACATAATAAAATCTTTGTCGTGTTCAAATGTGTGTGTGTTTGTAACCTAGTGTTTAATTAACATTCCTTCATCTAGTAAGAAGTCAATCACTAATTTTTTATTTTGTCCCGTTGAATACTATTACATCATTGCTCACTACTTCGATTTCTACCCGACGATTTTGACTTCTTAATTCATCCGTAGAATTATCATTCAAAGGCTGAGCAGCACCATAGCCATAAGCTTCAATTCTTGAAGCATCAATTCCTTTTTGTTTTACAAGGTATTGTTTGATCGCATGTGCTCTATCGTTAGATAACTTGATTAATGATTTTTCATTTCCTTGATTATCTGTATGCCCACCGATTCTTATTTTCAAAGCAGGGCTACTTTTCATCAACATATAAAGTTTGTGCAATTGACGATTAGATTTTGCCAATACATTTGAAGTTGATTGTTGGAAAAATATTTTATTGATTTCGATAGATCCTCCAACAGAAAGGTTAACAAAATTTCTTGAGCTTGCTAAAACTTTTTTCACAGAAGGAGTAGCGATTTGAATTCTAAAAATATCACTAGTTCCGTTTCTATCAGAAGTAAAATATAAATAGCCAGTTGCTTCATTGAAATATGGATGGCTATCTTCACCTTCAGAATTGATTGGTGCAGCGAAACGTTTTGCAGTCCACCATTGCTTCCATTTATCATCTAATCGAGTTTGAACATAGATGTCATTTCCAGCACCTGGGTTATCACGATCAGAAGCATAATAAAGTGAAAGCATATCTTCAGATAAGTGTGGAGCAGATTCTCGATGTTTAGTATTTACACCAGGTCCAAGATTTTTTGGATAAGTCCAGCTACCATCATTTTTCAAGTAACTAATATAAAGATCAGTTGCACCATAGCTATCTTCTCTTTCCATTGCTACTACCATTACTTTTCCATCACGGCTTATCGTAAGATTTACATCAGAACCAGAGTTGTGGTATTTGTCAATTCCAACAGCTTGCGGAAAACCCCATTCTCCTTTATCAGATTTAGATACTTTTGAAAAACCTTTTTGCATTCCACCATTTGGAGCAAATTGATTTAGGATAATCAATTCATCATTGGCAGTTAATGCGCTTACACTATTTGGAAGTGCATTATTTAAAGGATAAGATGGGTGTTCTAAAAGATCAAATTCATTGCTAATTGAATGAGCAACCCAGATGTCTTGATTGAATGCAGAAGAAACTGGATTGTCGACAGGTTTGCCATCAAGGATAGAATAAATCTCAGTAAGGCGATTCATGTAGTCTTTTTCATCCAAAGTTTTTTCAAGATCTTTTCCTTCTTCAACTAAAGCTTTTTCAAACTTCGGATATGCAATACGAGTAAAATATAATGTCTTTCCGTCAGAACTTACACAAGGAGCGATTTCATCATACTGTGGTGAGCTAATAGCTTTTCCTAATTTTTGAAGAACGTAATTTTGAGAGATTCCAGTTTGAAGTAGGCATAAGAATGTAACGCCGAATACAATTCGTTTCCAATTAAGCATGTGATGTAGGTTTTGGCGAGGGACGTGTTAAATTATGCGGGAGGAAATTTTAATGGTTAGCCTTCGCGGCTTTTTTAATTGGAAATAGAAGAAGAGGAAGTATGTGTTGTAAGATGACTACAAAATTATACTATTTCATAAACGCACGCTATACCCCGAATGGTGTATTTTTAGTTTTAAAGAAAAGTTAAATGTAAAAACAG
>CAKZTD010000251.1 GCA_937921595.1 uncultured Saprospiraceae bacterium | reverse complement strand
TGGAACATCATCTACAATGATGTAATTGGTTTCTGTAAGGGTGTTAGATCCCGCAGCATTTGTTACTGCTAAAGTAACCGTGTAAGTTCCTGCTGTTGTATATTCAACTACTGGATTTTGATCAGTAGAAGTACTTGGATTCCCTCCTTCAAAAGTCCACTCCCAGTTTGTCGCATTTGTTGTTGACTCATCATTAAACTCAACGGTCAAATCTGCACAACCACTCGTTACACTAGCACTAAAACCTGCTACTGGAACAGTAACAATTGTAATTTCTTCTTCTGTAGTTACAATACCACAATCATTGGTCGCTGTTAGAGCAACCGTATAAGTTCCATCTTCATCATAGGTATGAGATGGGTTTTCTTCCGTACTATTTTCACCGTCTCCGAAATTCCAAGAGTAGCTATCTGCATCTGTTGATGAATTTGTAAAATCTACTGTTGTATTATTTGTTGAACTTGAGAATCCAACATTCGGTACATCATTTACTACAATATAGTTTGTTTCCGTTACTGAGTTAGAACCTGCTGCATTCGTCACTTCCAAAGTTACCGTATAAGTTCCTGCTGCTGTATATTCAACTACTGGATTTTGATCCGTAGAAGTACTTGGATTTCCTCCTTCAAAAGTCCATTCCCAAGATGTTGCATTCGTTGTTGATTCATCGTTAAACTCAACCGTTAAGTCTGCACAACCACTTGTTACATCAGCACTAAACCCTGCTACTGGAAGATTCGAAATTGTAATTTCTTCTTCTGTCGTTACAGTACCACAATCATTGGTCGCAGTTAGAACAACGGTATAAGTTCCATCTTCCGAATAAGTATGTGATGGATTTTCATCCACACTATTTTCACCATCACCGAAGTCCCAAGAATAAGTATCGGCATCGGTTGATGTATTTGTAAAATTGACCGTATTATTAGTTGTAGAACTTGTGAATCCTGCATTCGGCACATCACTCACTACTATGTAATTGGTTTCTGTTACGGAGTTAGAACCTGCTGCATTAGTCACTTCCAAAGTAACAGTGTACGTTCCCGCTATTGTATATTCAACTACTGGGTTTTGATCCGTGGAACTACTTGGATTCCCTCCTGCAAAAGTCCATTCCCAAGATGTTGCATTCGTAGTTGATTCATCACTAAACTCAACCGTTAAGTCTGCACAACCACTTGTTACATCAGCACTAAAACCTGCTATTGGAATGGTGACAATTGTTATCTCTTCTTCTGTTGTAACTGAACCACAATCATTAGTTGCTGTTAAAACAACCGTATAAGTCCCATCTTCATCATAGGTATGAGATGGATTTTCATCTGTACTATTTCCACCATCTCCAAAATCCCAAGAGTAAGTATTCGCATCGCTTGATGTATTTGTAAAATCGACGCTTGTGTTATCTGTTGTACTTGTAAAACCAGCAGTTGGAACATCACTTACAATGATATAATTTGTTTCTGTTATTGAGTTAGACCCTGCTGCATTTGTTACTTCTAAAGTGACGGTGTACGTTCCTGCAGTTGTATATTCTACTACTGGGTTTTGATCAATGGAACTACTTGGATTCCCTCCTTCGAAAGTCCATTCCCAAGATGTTGCATTCGTTGTTGATTCATCACTGAATTCAACATTTAAGTCTGCACAACCACTTGTTACATCAGCACTAAAACCTGCGATTGGAATGGTGACAATTGTAATTTCTTCTTCCGTCGTTACCGAACCACAATTATTAGTTGCTGTTAAAACAACCGTATACGTTCCATCTTCATCATAGGTGTGAGAAGGGTTTTCTTCAGTACTAGAACTTCCGTCTCCAAAATCCCAAGAGTAAGTATCAGCATCAGATGATGTATTAAAAAAATCTACGTCTGTATCATTCGTCATACTCGTAAACCCAGCCGTTGGAGTATCCGAAACGGAGATGTATTGAACTTCAGTAATCGTATCTGCACCAATGGCATTCACAACAATTAAGGTTACATCAAAAACACCTGTATTTTCATAAACGACCAATGGATTTTGCTCCGTTGAACTACTCGGATTTCCGCCTGGAAAACTCCAATTCCAAGCTTCAACATTTGGAGAAGAGTTATCTTGAAATTGAACAGACAATGGAGCACAACCGTTTAATGTATCTGCTCCTATTCCTGCAATTGGTGCAACGGCAATCACTACTTCTTGCGTCATTGTTAATTCACCACAATCATTGGTTGCAGTCAATTCTACAAAATAAGAACCACCTCCATCGTAAGTATGAGAAGGGTTTTCTTCAGTACTAGAATTCCCATCTCCAAAACCCCAAGAGTAAGTCGTCGCATCCGTCGAAGTATTTGTAAAATCAATCGTCAGTCCGTCCTCTGCAAACGTAAATCCAGGTGCGGGTAATGGATCCACTGTTATATAATCTTCAAGAGTAATCGTATTACTTCCAACTCCATTGATTACAGTAAGTGTTACATCATAAGTTCCAGGAGTTTCATAAACAACATTAGGGTTTTCTTCAGCAGATTGATCAGGTGAAGCCCCTGGTAATTCCCATAACCAAAATTCAGTATTGGAAGTAGAAAGATCTTCAAAAGCCACTACTAAAGGAGCACATCCTGCTACCGTGTTTGATGTAAACTGAGGAACGGGTAGAGTTGCAATTTCAACAGTAGTCGTAAAACTGTTTGTACCACAAGCATTAAAAGCGGTTAAGGTTACGGTGTAAAATCCATCCTCATTATAAAAATGAATAGGGTTCACTTCAGAGCTTGTTGATCCATCTCCAAAATCCCAATTATAAGAATTACCATCTATAGTTGTATTTGTAAAAAGGGCAAGGTCTTCATCTGTGGTAAAAGTAAATCCTGAAACAGGAATATCTGAAACAGAAATATAATTGACCTTCGTAATCATGTTAGATCCTGCGGAGTTAGTTACCGTCAAGGTGACATTATAAAGACCCGATGTGGTGTAAGTCACTGTTGGATTTTGCTCACTCGAAGTAGCAGGTATTCCTCCAGGAAAAGACCAAGACCAACTTGTCGGATTGTTAATGGTAAGATCTGAGAATGAAATATCTAATGGAGCACAACCTGTAGTTTGACTAGCGCTAAAATCTGGTTCGGGAGGTTGAACAGCATTACATTCACTAAAACACCCCGTATTAAAACGATTGGTATTAGTCGCATTAATATCGTTTTGAGAAGCTGTGGACCAACTATTTGAGCCATTGGAACAACCTGGCCCACTTAAACAAGGAGACATAATAAAGCCTCCACTAGCATCGTGATCCGCATTAAAATTATGTCCAATCTCGTGCGAAGTTAAGATTCTTAATGAACTGGAGTTTGTAGAAAAATCCTCTAATACATGATACTTTGTGTTTTGACATACACCGTTTACAAATGCAATTCCGATGACACTCCCACTAATATTCCGATCTGTCCAAAGTTGGCCAAGATCAAAGGACACCCCAAATCCACCGCCATTCCCCCAGCTTCGAAAACTAAATAAAAGATCTTCAGCATTCGTTGTTGCTGACCATGGATCGCAAGTAGAACAAGTGGAAAAAAATTGAGTAACAATTACAAAATTTATTTCATCATCAAACTCATCATCCCAATTAGTCGCCACATTATTCATCACTGTTATGTTATGATCTTCTACTTCTGCCTCTGATTGATTATATTTATCATACATCAACCAATCTGAAGCAATCGCTAATTCCACTTCAAGACACATATCAAGATCTCTATCTCCCTGTTCGGTATGATCATGATCATCATGTACATTGTAATTTTTGTTTGTTTTTTCTAAAAACTCATCAACTCCACACGTTAGTTCTTCGTTAGGAATCACATCTGTATCAATATAGATCACGACAATATCTCTTGGTGCATCTTTGATTAAGTAATGCAAGGGTTCTATAAAATACAATGCTCCATCTTTTTGAACAGTACCTGCAAAATGATGGTCATTAATTGTAAACCCTGCTTTACCTCCACTTGGAGTATTTAAATATCCACGAAAAGTCATGTTAGGTCTTGCAGGTAAAACTTCTGAGCCATGTTCTCTTTGAACGACAACCTGGTAGTCTTTACTTCGAATATCATGAGGGTAGATATTTAAATCCCATTCATGTTCATTTCCAAATTGAATATTTAACTCAATGTTATCTGCTCGTGAATGAACAAATTCATCGATTCCTGCGTAATCTAATTTGTAGGTATTGTAGGATTGGAATTCTTTTTCTAAGATTGGTGCATACTTTTCAATATCAATTTTTTCAGCTTCAAAATTTCCATTTTGACCAAAAAGATTGGCCATGAAAAACATGCATAATGCGAACGTTTTTAATCGTAACATAGTTAGTGTTTTGTAATACGGGGGGATTTATCTCTCTATAAAATAGCAACCCTTTTTAGAGTATGTTGGGAATTTAGTAATTGGCTTACAAAGCGCACTTTATGGATTATACTACGGTCTTTATACCTCGTCTAATCAAAAAATTGCTGCCTTTCGACTCAAAGACCAATTTCTCAAAATGCTCTTAACCTTTATTAAGGCTTCAAAAATTAAAAATAAATACTTCGAAACGGATTGTACTGGTGATTTAGTGGTATGAAATTAATAATTTTATGGTACATTTCCCATCACATTATTGAAGATATTCATATAATAGTGTCTTAAATTAACATTTTTGTAAAAAAATAAACTGATGCGACTAGTAAGTACTTCATTCTTCCTCTTATTCCTTCTACTTTCCGCCTGTACCAATAGCAGTGAGCGTCCAGAAGTTCAGAATCCAACGGTAAAAACTCCTACCATTGCAGAACAAAAGTTTATGCTTAAAAGCCTTTTGGAGAAGGTAAATGTGAGTTTAGAATTTATAAGTCAAAAAGAATTTGAAAATATCGCAGATCCTGAAGCTGCTTTTCAAAAAGTCAGAACACTTTGCGAACAATCAGAAGGATATAGCGAGGATATTTGGGAAGGGCTAAATGAATGTAGCTGGGCCGTTGAAAAAGAACGGATCAAAAAACACCAGGATATTGTTTCTAGAGATGGAGACAAACTGGTTTTAAAAATGAATAAATATCCACTTAGTCTTGAACATAATCCTGATGCACCTCGTGGAGCTACTTATTATCAATTCAAAACATATATTCCAAGTTCTAATTATTTTCTAATAGAGGAAATGGTTAGTGAAAAATGTACCCGCTCTAAACTTGTCAACTCTATTACTAACAATCAGTATAATGTTACTGGTTCGGTCGTTCCTTCTAAAAATGGTACGCAGTTCATTTCTTATTTTAAAGGGGCCAATTCCCCTAGTAAATGTACTCCCAAAATCGAATTATTTGAAATCGGTGCTGAAGGGCTTATCAAAAAGTGGCACTTTCCTATAAATAACAAAAGTATTGGAAATGCTAAATTTCCTAGTGAAAATGAACTTTATCTTTCTATACTTTCAAAAACCAAACCTTCTGAAGACATAAAATATGTGAAATTATCTTGGCCTTGAGTTAATTAAACCGTATTTTACACCTTCTTACGTAATACCTCCTACCCCTAATTTAAACAATCACTGATTATTCTGGTATGAATTTGGAAATCCATACCATTACTTTCTTATTAGATGATTAAGGTCTAAATTTGTATTTCTAAAATAAAATATACCATGGGACGTATCTCAATCCGACTTTTATTATTGCTAACTATCGTAACTACAGCTGCTTGCCTGATCAAGCCGCCTGAGCCAATACCGGAGCCATTTACAAAATTGGAAGATTATGTGAATAACACCAATATCAGAGTATTGCATGCGACTCCCAATGAATTGTATATTCTGTCGGATGATGAATTTGCTCGACTTGATCTGAATAATGAACTTGTTGAGAAAAGGCGTTTAGAAATCCCTTTTGAATTTTCAGCAAGGTCAGCAGTATCTGATCACAATTTCTATCAATTGATTCTAAATGATTCACTTGATCTTGAGATTAATTTTCACTTAACTAAAAATCCAGATGAGGTTGAAAAGATCAAACTCAAAAACCTTATGCAAGCTGGAGATTCTGGTTTTATAAAAGAAGGAAACAATAGAAACATTGGTGCTTTCAATGATAATGGTACTCAATTTATTATTCCTGTAATCCGGGTTCCGGGTTCTTATTATTCATTTTTCTTATTTGACATCAACCTTAATGGCACAAACACCAATTTCCAATCGGTGGAATTAGCTCACCGAATCGACATTGATGGTATTCCGGCAAGTGCAGGAAATCTGAACAGTGTAAAATATATCGATGGTTTTTTCTACGCCACTTCACTTTTTGGAGCGGTTCGAATTAACCCTACTAATGGAAGTTATACTCAAATATTTGACGACTGGATGTTGGATTTTTTTAAATATGATGATAAACTCTACGCAACTGGTTTTGGAAATGCTTTATATGTTTCGAATGATAATGGCCTAAATTTTACTGTTGTTGATCTTTCGAATGTAGACACTCCTTTTCCAATAGAAATGATCCAAATCGTAAATGACAAAATCCTTAGTCAGCAGGCCATAGGATTCCCTTTTAGCATAATCGATCCTGATTTTGAAAGCGGCAAATTATTGTTACTGAATAGTGATTTTACTCAAGACTTTTCAGCCTATCAAGATATTGAATATTTTAATGGCAAATATTACCTTCCGGTTTTTAAAGAATTATATACCAGTCCGGACTTGTTTATCGAAGATTAACCAAATTAGAATTTGATTTTAAGTCAAATTTTAAACGTTATTTCATATACTTTTTTACCATATAAAGACCCTGTAAGCTGTCACAGTTTACAGGGTCTCCTATTTTCGGTGTAATTATTGACTTACTTAATGTATCATTAACTTTTTAAGGGATTTTGCGTATAAAAATCTATTTGAAAAAGTAATTGAAAGACAGTAATGAAATATGTTTATACCATCGTATTGATTCTTCTCACCTCTGGCTTTGTGATGTCACAAACCCAAGGAGGTCCAGACTATGAGAAACTACTCATAGAGATGAAGGCGGATATCAAAAACGGCCAACATCGTGTCCTTCGAGATTTGATCAGTATCGTGGATCATAAAAGCATTTCTTCAAAGGTTCGTCATATCCTTAAAACACATACCTTTTTTACTTCAAAAGAAATCAATGTTGAGCAAGCAAAGAAAGCAGCATTGATGGATTTCTATTATAATCATACTGACCAAATTCAATACTCCGAAATTCTTAATGCTTTTTTTATAACGCCCATCGAGCAAACTGATGTCAAGTTTGAATTAAACAATCAGGAAGAAGGGAAAGGAGATATAGCTGGAGGAAAACTAAGACGTTTACTTACAGATCTAAATTCCAGATTGGAATCCAAAAAATTCGATAAAGCAGATAAGGCAATCAAAAGCATTTCAGAGCTTCCAGATATTGATTACGAAGTTTATATAAACATCTTGCGCGATCCAAGATTATTTGATGCTCCAGAAAATGTTCGCCAAGGTATCTATGAATCCTTACTAAGCTCTTTGGAAAACTATCCTGATGTCGAAGTCGTTGAGATAGCTTTACAAATGCTGGAAGGTGGCTTTTTAGAAGAATCATTTGTCGTTCCGTTTTTGATAAACATCACCAATATTACTCCTGAACTTGGAACTGATTTTGAAACTGCTCCAGAATATTTTGTACATATTCTGGATTCTTTAAGTTCCTTTGATGACATCCGTAGATATAGTTATGAAAAACTATTCAAATCAAAGATGTCTTTTTTCCAATTCCCAGTTGACTACTACGGAAAGATTTTATCCATGTCAGACGATTATCCGACCGTCAAACAAAATATCATTTTCGATCTTCAACAAACTCAACACCCAAGAGCTTTTTTCTATATTGTATCTGACCTTTACCGAAGTTGGAAAGAAAACCCAAGAGAAGATTATTCTTTATATCTGGACGTTGTCAAAGACATGACTAACGTTTCTGTTGGTGTAAAAGATATGACTCAAAAAACTACTTTTAATCCTTTACAGGACAAAGTATCAATGGCTAATTTCTTTTTTTATTGGGCTTCTCATTATACCGATTATGAATGGGATGAAAATCGTGGAATATTTACCAACAAACTAGAGACCATTGCCAAGACTCAAAATTATGAGCGATTATTCAGACGATTAAATTCTAGAAATGATACTATTGCATTAGAGTCTTTTGTTCAACTCACCGAAGGGGAACCTATGGAAATTAAATCCTTGGCAAAAAAATATAGACAGTTGCTTCGTAACCAAAACAAAGCACTACCCTCTTTAAAATATAAATACCTGGAACAACTTTCTTTGTTGACTGAATACTGTAACATCAATGACATCAATTACAAAATCAAGCCTGCATTAGCAAGAAAACTTCAAAGCCTACTTCATGTAGAAAGTCCAATGGAACGTTTCGCTTTGGAAAATGAAATCATTGACCAAATGGGGATCAATGACATCACAGCTTATGAATATTGGGCTTGTTTAAAAGAAGGAAATAAAGATTTATCATTCAGTTCGGGTCGAATTCTTGATTGGGTTTATTCCAGGCATTGGAACAAGATATCAACAAACAAAGATCAGGTAAGACTGTTTCTAAAAAAATCTTACCTCTTCGAAAACATTGGCGTTAGTGGTATCTGTAATGCTTACCTCAATAAATTTAATACAAAAAACAAACAGGAAAAACTGATGCTTCAGGAAATAGGTAATATAGAAGCAGATGAAGATATTCTGAATCAGATCGCCTTATTAATGACTTCTGAAGTGGAAGAAGATCTTACTTCATATAACATTGATGACTTTCTGGATGATCCCTTGGTATTTACCCGTCGAGATATTAAAGTACTGCCAGCACCTTCAACTAAGGATGTAAAAAAGATCGTAGAGCAAATCAAATTAGAGCAAGAACCGGATGTCATTAAAAAATTGTTTGCCTATATGTGGCAACATCCAAATATTGATTTTATTCCGTTTTTATTTGAGTTGATCGATGATAAGCGAGTAGTCACTAAGAAAAACAGTCTTGAGGTTACTGTTGCTGATAATATTATTCCTATTGTTGAAAACGTATACAATCATAGCTTTGATATTTCACCTCAGCGACCTTTTGCAACTATAGAATGGCGAGCGCTTTACAAAAAAGATGGTGCAGATTATAAAATATGGGAGCAGAAATTTTTTGAAGAAAAACTAGACAGCTTACAATATTTTACTAAAATAAAAATCGATAAATTAAACGAATTAACGGAATCCAATTTCTATTCTTCAAAATATAAATCAGCTATTCTTTCTAGTTTAAAAAAGGTAAGCCCTATTCGAAATATTCGCAGGCTTTCGATTGAACCTAAATTGGACATCAACGAAGATTTACACTATTTCCAAAGTTTCTTTTTTAGTTATAAAGAATTGGATGACATTCCAAAACTCTTTGACATTTCAGATGAGAACGTTGATAAGATTTTGCAATTTATAAAAGAAAAATCCAAATCTTTTGAAGTATCGGAAAAAGGATCATTGTATAATAATTTATTTCGAGCACCTTGGTTGAGTAGGTATATTAGTCAGGGAAAATTAAAACCCGAAACTGTAAAAATAATTGAGGCTGCTTTAGAAAAGTATTTAAATGAAAGTGAATTCTTAAGTGAATTTGAGGAACAAATGACTCAATTGAATATTGCTCAACTTCAGTTCATGGGTAAAAATATTCAAGAAAAAATTGATGCAACGATTTCACTTGATGTTGACAATGGATCAAAAGCTAAAATTTTAAAATCAATCATCGCAACCATTTCTTATGCGGAAATCGGATCAGTTATCAATCGTTTCGATGAGATGGCAGATATTCTTGGAGATAAAACCACTAACTTTCTTTCTCAGGATTTCGGGATTCCAGTTTTCTCTTTTAACACCATGAAAGAGCAAGAGCAATTTATCAGAAATCATAGCAAGATGCCAGAGATTGAATTTTATAAACATTATCTAAAAAGCTTCGGCTTAAATATCTTTTCTAAAAAAGGTCAACTCGATCTTCAAAAAGTCTATAACATTCTTCGATTCGATATCGTCTCTCCTTTTGTTGGAGAAACAGGTGGAAAAAGAGATCTATACATCTACGGGATTATCAAATTATTGGAATTAGAATATAATGACAGACTTGGGTTCCATGAGAAACTCAATGAATCTCAAACCTTTTATAGTTTTTCTAGTAGCAAACGAGCGCAAGCATGGCTACAATATTTAGAAGAGAATCAACTGATCGACCTTGCCAATTTACTTCCGTCTTCTTTCAATGTAGTTTTGGAAGATCAATAGTTTATTTCCACTAAAATCATTAGCAACAAGCACTATTATTACAAAAAAGTAATACAAAAGACTTTTCCAAAGAAGAATTAAGATTTGTATAACATTTTTTCAAGGCTAAATTTGTTTATAATATCGTTAAGAAGTTAATAGACAAATAACAGTTGATCCTTTTCGAAAACCAGCTTCAGGTTATTATTAAAAAATACTAATTACAGACTACCTTCGAAGGTAAGTTAGGAGATACTATCCTTCAACTATAATCAGGGTAGGTCTTGGTTTAATTGAAAGAGTCTTTGCTACTTATATTTAATGAAAAACCATTGAATCGACGATTATTTGAAATTTTAATCGTTTTTATTCGAATTATCCATATTTTCGTGAAAACTAAATTCCTATTTTATGAAGAAGCTAATTAGAATATCCTTCCTTTTGATGCTGGCTCTGGTTATCGGAATCGGTACTGCTGATGCTCAAAGTTATGGCAAAAAGAAAAAGAAGAAAAAGAAGAAAAAACCTGCTAAGACAGAACAGACCGATGACTACTTTGATGAGAGCGGTGGATTTGCTCACCGACTTTGGTATGGTGGTATGTTAAATTTTCAGATTGGTAACCAAATAGGTGGAGGTAATACGCTGCTCCTTGGAATCAGTCCAATGGTTGGTTATAAATTTACAGATAACATCTCTGCTGGGCCTCGACTTACTTTAAATTATTTTGTTGGCTATCAGCCTGGAGAGAATGTAAAAGTTCTTCAAACGGGTATTGGTGGATTTGGCCGGGTAAAATTTTCACCTGCCATCTTTGCTCATATAGAATATGAAATTCTTAGCCTAAAAGAAATAAGCGACTTTGGAATCCAAGGAGGTAGTGAAAATAATTTCTATGGAGGTCTTGGTTATAACTCAGCAATGGGCTCTGCCTTTGGTTATGAGATTATGATTCTTTACAATTTCCTTGAAGATCCTGCAATCAGAGACGTTCAAGTTCCTATTGAATTTAGAGCTGGGTTTACTTATAATTTTTAGACCTATTTTCTTTTAAAATAAAAAAGAGGCTACCCAGAATGGATCGCCTCTTTTTTTATTGACATTATTGAACCAAACAATTAGTTATTCATCGTCATAATATCTCTTCTTGGATAAGCCACTTTAATATTGTTCTTACCTAAAGCTGCTTTTACACTTTTGTACGTTCCAAAATATACATCCCAATATTCTTCTGGAGTTGCATAAGGACGCACTGCAAGAAGAATACTATGCTCATTAAATTTTTCAATCTCTACTGTAGGTGCAGGATTTTGTAAAGCTTTAGGAGTATTCTTGATTGCTTCTAAAATGATCCCTTGCACTTTATCGAAATCTTCCTCATATGGCATTGCTACATTCAAATCTACACGTAATAAATCATGAGATGAAAGGTTTGTGATCGTTCCACTAGTCGCTTGACCATTAGGAATAATTACTCTTTTATTATCTAAACTCTTGATAATAGTATTAAAGACCTGAATCTCTTCAACGTGTCCTAATTGATCTTGAACACTGATTAAGTCACCTACTTTGTAAGGCTTAAAGATCAGGATCATTATACCCGAAGCAAAGTGTCCCAAAGTCCCTTGTAAAGCCATACCAATAGCCAGACCAGCCATACCGATAAGGGCGATAAATGAAGTCGTTTCTATTCCGACCATTCCCGCAACACTCATCACTAATAATACTTTAAAAATAACACTGATCATTGAAGTCAAAAATGGAATAACATCCTGATCTAAACCAGACTTTTTCATTCCCTTTGATATCACATTCATAATTCTTCCTATAATCCAAAGTCCAATTATAAGTACTAGGATCGCTCCAACAAGCTTAGGAGCCCATTCGTAAAGTCCTTTAATTAATACATCTAGATTCTCTTTAAGCATTTCCATAATAGGTTCGTATTTTTGATTAAATATTTATTTTACTCGGTATTGTGACGGAGTAAAATTGGAATTGTAACATAATATTAACAATTAAATTAAAAAAAGCCTCTCAGATAATTCTGAGAGACTTCTTTTATCTTATAATTCCTTTTCAAAAACTACATTAATTAACTTCTAGAACTTCAAAGTCAAACCAAATAAGAAGTTTCGTCCAGCCTGAGGATAAAATCCAGTAAGGTTATAAACATCACCTCCTTCTAATCGTGTAAAAGGATCATCACCTCGGCCATCATAACTTGGAGATTTATATCGGTAGGTCCAGGCATTCGTTGAGAATTTGCTATCTAATAAATTCCTAACTAAAAAGGTAATTCCTACTTCTTCTATAAATTTCGTTTTGATATTAAAATTCAATCTAAGATCACTGAAGAAATAAGGATCGAGGATTGTATTTTCATTAGAAGTGTTATCAATATATTGCTGGCCAACGTACTTTCCTAGGAGTGCTACTTTCAATGACTTTCCAGATTTGTCTTCTAGAAAATCGTATTCTAATTCCCCGGAAGCAATCACATTTGGTGAAAAAGCAAGGTCAGTATTTGTATGTGTTATCGCTTCTTGTTCCCAAGTATCCCAGTTATCCACAAACTCTGTAAACTCTGCAATCTTATTTTGACTAAAAGTAACTGCTGCATTAAAATCCAAACTTTTGGATAATTCAACCCCTCCTACTAGTTCTAAACCAAGTCGGTAACTGTCTTCAATATTCCTTCGCGTCGCTTCTCCAACATCGTTAATCTGTCCTGTCAAAGCCAACTGGTTTTTATAAGCCATGTGATAAATATTGGCTGTAAAAGCTGCTTTATCAAAACTTTGCTTATATCCGATTTCGGTATTGTATAAAGTCTCATGCTCAGGACGACTAGTCGGTGTAGACTCCGTATAATCACTACGATTTGGTTCTCTATTTGCCACACCAAAAGAAGCATACAAACTCGCCTTATTACTTAAATCGTAAAACAAACCAGCTTTAGGATTGAAAAAATTCAATTGATCATCTTGTTCGATATTCGTTCCATCATTATCGAAACCTA
>CAKZTD010000250.1 GCA_937921595.1 uncultured Saprospiraceae bacterium | reverse complement strand
CGTTTGCAAGCTTTAGCAATCAAAGGCGATAAAAGTGCAGATACCAGAAACTGGGAAGAGTCTCCAAAACCTTGTATCGTAAATCAAGTCTCAGAAGTAGAATGGCTAGATATGGAAAACATTGATCCAGATGTAGATGATTTACGTTTGAGAGGTGCTAAAAAAGGAGCTGCCGTTTTTGCCAGAGGAGAAGGGATGTGGTTTGGGGATAATGAATTTTATTTCGCTTGTACCAATGGAGGCGCTAACAAAACAGGTCAGGTATTTCGTTACAAGCCAGGAGAGCATGAAGGTACTGATCAAGAGCATACGACTCCTGGAACCGTAGAACTTTTCCTCGAACCGAACGATACCAAGATTTTAAAATATTGCGATAACCTCACCGTCGCTCCTTGGGGAGATGTAATTCTTTGCGAAGATGACAGTCATCCATTTGTAGTAGGTGTCACTCCTAAAGGAGAGTATTATAAATTGGCAGAAAATATTGGTTACCAGTCAGAGTTTACTGGTGGTGTCTTTTCACCTTCTGGAAAAACTTATTTTGTAAATATTCAACATGCTGGTTTGACTTTAGCAATTCAAGGAAATTGGTTGATGGAGTCGTGATCAAATAGAAGCCTTTAGTATTAAATCGTTTCTTTTACATTTGAAATGGGATTCACTCATTTATGAATTTGCTCATTTCTTTACTACCATTAATAAAAGTGTATAGTAATTTACAAACTGATTCAAATTAATTCTTCGTGTCTACTTAAACCCAAAAAATAACAACCATGTCCAAAATTAGAAAAACACCCGGCGTATTTATTGAAGAACAAAATGCTTTCCCCAATTCAGGAGAATTTGTACCGACTAATATTCCTGTTTTTATCGGCTATACTGAAAAAGCTTCGGATGGAAATCAAGACCTGAAAAACAAACCATCTCGGATTGCTTCCTTGATAGAATTTGAAAGATACTTCGGAGGAGCACCAAAGACAAGTTACAATATAGCGGAAGCGGAAGTAGATCCAGGGTATGTTCTTACCCTTAATTCCAATCCATTTTTATTATACCATTCAATGAAATTGTTTTTCGCAAATGGCGGAAGCAATTGCTATATCGTCTCTATCGGAGATTATGATTCGACAATTGATAAAGATGATTTTATAGGTGTAAATCCAGATGGCACAGCAAAAGGAATCAATACTTTATTGGATGAATCAGAACCTACCTTATTGTTAGCTCCTGATGCTTTGCTTTTAGGAAAAGAGGACTTCGCCGAAGTTCAAAAAGCGATGCTTCAACATTGTGGAATTGAGACAAAAAATAGATTCGCGATTCTTGATATTTATGATGGATTTATGGATTTTGATCGAGGGCAAGATGATGTGATTTCTACTTTTAGAAATGGAATAGGAAATGTTGCCTTAGGTTTTGGCGCAGCATATTATCCTTGGTTAGAAACTACTATTGTTGAAGTAAATGAAATTAATTTTGAAAATATCGATAAAAAATCTATTGGAAATTTGGTAGAAATTTTAAATAAAAGTATCGATGAATCATTGGCGAAGAATACCATAAATAATGAAACTGCAAACCGAATAAGAGTAGAAATAGCTAAGCTCAATGACGAGGATAAAGATGTGAAAATGCTGCATCAAACTATGTTGGCGGGAACTCCTTTATATAAGGAGATCATCTCTTCGATTATTACAAAAATTAATCTGTTACCTCCGTCCGGAGCGATGGCGGGAATTTATTCAAGGGTCGATGATGAGAGAGGTGTTTTCAAAGCACCCGCGAATGTAAATGTTGCCTCGGTTATAAAGCCTTCCGTTAATATTACTAATGAAAAACAAGAAGATTTAAATGTCCCATTGGATGGAAAAGCGGTAAATGCTATCCGCTCTTTTCCAGGCAAGGGAGCACTCGTTTGGGGTGCTCGTACATTGGATGGAAATAGTCTGGATTGGAGGTATGTAAGCGTTAGGAGAACGATGATTATGATTGAACAATCAGCAAGACTGGTAACTCAATCTTTCGTTTTCGAACCCAATGATCAAACTACCTGGCTGAGGATAAAAGATGTGATCGGAAACCTGATGACTAATCTATGGCAGCAAGGAGGATTAGCTGGATCAACTCCTGAAGATGCTTTTAGTGTAGGTCTTGGCTTAGGAGAGACAATGACTCCGATGGATATTCTAGAAGGAAAAATGTTTGTTTCTATCAGAGTTGCAGCGACACGTCCAGCTGAATTTATTATTGTCAATATTGAGCAGCAAATGGCGACATCTTAAGATTATTTCAAAAAAAATAAAAATTAAATAGGGGGTAGTCCCATCTCACCCGACTTGAATATGGAAGTTGTTTTTTAATGACTTCGCAGAGTAAAGTAAAGTTCAATAATTATGGGAAAGTTATGCAGACTAAACGCACAAAATAGTTTTCATAGCTTTATTTTTCTATCAGTCAGCTTTTAGGGTAAAGCTGACTGATTTTTATTTTTACAAATAAATAAAAATCATATAATAAGACCCAAAGTTTTTCGTTGGAATTATATCCGATTGGAAAATTGTACCATAAAGTTTACTTTTTCTTTTCGATTAAAAACACAATCTCCCAGTACAAAATGAAGTAGGCTTTACTTCATCATTTTCTGAATCTTTTCCCATGAGCATGAAGTATTTAAACTTCATAAATTTTAGCTAGTTTTTCCTTACACAATTTTGGCTTTTTTAAAGGTAATACGATTTGTATACCGACCTTTTTAGTACGCTATCTTTTGCTCAAATGGCAAGAAGGTGGACTGGCCAAATTATGCCTTTTTCCAAAACCTATTAAAAACCCTATTACATGATGCAGCTTCACCGGAGATACCCAATAATTTTGAGCATACTACTTTTAGTCTCATTTCCTTTTATACTTCAAAGTCAAACATCAGAATCAATTCCAGTAGTTGACCGAGCAAGTCGCTATCCACTCACTTTAGAAAATGATGACAC
>CAKZTD010000249.1 GCA_937921595.1 uncultured Saprospiraceae bacterium | reverse complement strand
TCTGGTAGATTGTCAAAATACTGACCACCGGGAGACATGTCGGCTTTTAGTAGTTCGTATTTGATATCACATTCGTCAGGAAAATTATCAGGGTCAGCATAATCGTAATTATTGCAAGTTGTTTTACAATCACGGACTGCTCGTATGATTTGATTATTGGCAGGATTGGCAGTGTCATACCAATTATTGGTGCCATTTCTTCTCGTTCCAATTATGTTTCCATCATCATCAGAGATATACCGAACACCTTGATCATTTTCCGGTCCATAATAAGAAGATTCACAAAGGCTTTCGCAATCCATGTTACAATCTACAGGGTCAACCGTCCGAGGTCTTAAACAGCGACTTGGATTATTTTCATCCAAATTAAATGCGATGTAATCATCCACAGCATTGTCTATCTCTGTCTGATTGAGTCTCAGGGTTTTAATAATCTGATAGGTTCCAAATTTTAGATTTGCTGAAAAATTTACGTTAAGGCTTTGACTTGCGATCAGATTGATTTCAGATGAAGTACCATTATAAATTAAATTCATGGGATTACCATATTCGTCAAGGATTTTAATATTCAAATCATAGACACAATCTCTGGAAATACAATTGGTAAAGATGGAAGCAGGTAATCGATATTTAAAATCATAGCGTCCACCAGAAGAAGTAAACTTTTCATTGATGACCAAGGCATCATCTATTCGATGATTAGAATTTGGACCATTCATATCCACCGTAATCGTCGGATAAGTGTCCGGTTTGGTGTCTATTGCTAAAAGATTCTTTGGTTCATCTCCCATCAGAGAAGTGGCGATCACCCTACCAGATAAATCTTTATAAGCTACTGAAGCCTGGCCATTGGGATCGAGTGCAATCGTTCGTTCATAAAAATCATCAAAGCCGACATTATTTCCAAAGAGCATTAAAAGTATATCCTGATCTGGTTTATCATAGAAAAATTTTGTTGTGTGATTCATAGCATCGCCACTTGTTCCTCCATCAAAGAAACCTTGCTTGCCAATTCCTGATTGTTCTTTTACTCGGCCAGTACCATCATTGTAAAAAATGGTTCTTGAAAAAGGGTAACCTTCTGCGTTAGGAATAAATTGATGATTGATTCCTTTAGACTTATTATTTTGATCTGAATAATAATTTCCAGCACCATTATTATTTCCTTTTGACAAAGGCTTAGGTTGATTGATATCCTGACTTGCTGTTGTTATATCAAAATCTTTATAGGTGTAATTTTGATTCGCAGTATTAAAATGCAAAGGATCATACCATTGAACACCTTGAGATTTTTGCGGACTTGGTAATACTTGCAAGCTGGTTCGTCCTAACCAGTCTTTGATCGGTTGATTGACAATCGCATTATCATCGGTGTTTACGACTGTAGCCGTTTGAACTTCCATCAATAAGCCATCCGCAAATTGTATCACCTCTTTCTTTTTCCCTTCTTCTGCAAAAACCGCAGAATACTGCCAATTTTTATCAACCTCAAGCCCTTTCCAATAGTAAGCTTCGAAGCTACTATTGCTATAATTTTTATCAACAACTTTATAAGTTTGTTTTTTAATATTAGTTCCGGCATAAGGAGTCGATGATTGACGAGTCTGTCCTTTGGTTTGAGTTGACCATTGACCTTCTACACGTTTGAAAGGAGCAGGTACTAAGCCGATTCGTTTTCTACCAACTGCTCTGGTTCGAAAAAGAATAATGCTTTCCGGATAAGCCAGTGAAATTTTGTAAAAATTTTGTTTAGTTGAAATCCTAGTGGCTTTTTTAAAATCAAAATCAATTGGGCTTCGTAAAAACTTAGTATCTCCATCCATTACTAAAAACTCAAAATCATATTCATCTGCACCATGTACATATTCCCAACTCAATAAGAGTTCATTTTTAGAAGCATCGTAATTTCCAATATTAATTTTTGGCGTTACGGTATCATCAAAATCAAAAACCCGATCAACTTCTAGTTCTAAATCAAAATGAATAAAATCAGGAACATTATTGGTTCCGAAACTAAAAGGAGGCCTTGGCGATGAGGTTGTTCCTAATAAATTAGTGACTACAGCATTAGTAACTTTTAATCTTGCTGCATTATAAAAATGAGGTGTAGTTGGGTTCCCTGGCCAATTAAGATCTGGTTGAAAAAATCCTACATCAATATCTTGATATTTATTATTTGGATCGAAAGTAATGGTCAGCTTCTGTCCAATAATCGGTGTTGCACTCCAGCCTATAATTGTGGAATGTACTTCGATGTCGTAGGTCACTTCAACTTTCCATTCATCACTTGGATATGATTTAATAATTGATTCCTCAAACCAGAGTTTTGTATAAAGTTTTGTGTTGGTGATACTAAATCCAAATGGACAAGGAGGTGTAATATTAGTGCATTGAAAATATTGCTCTTCAACATCAAACTGAGCATTATTGATCCCATTACCTATCACCCCATTGACATAATGTTCTTGTCCGGACAAAGAATAAGTAATCAGTAAAAACAGGATTAGTAGCTTTTTCATACTTATTTATTTCTTATTGGTTTTCAAAAGATTAAAAAACTCATAGGCAACATAATCTGCTTGCATCACGACTTGAGTGCCTTCTAGTTTAATGAATTCATTTAAGCCATAATCGATCTTTTCTGTTTCTGAAAACATTTTAGTTTTATATTCTAAAACCAATTGATCATAAGGCATTTGGGTTGCGTCCTGATTTACTTTGTAGATAATTTTTTCTAAAAGGAAATTTTCTTTATTGAAAAAATAGATTGTTTTAGCATACTCCGGATCTAGGTTATTAGAAAACTGAAGATGTTGCTCGGTCTCCTTAATTTTAGAATTTTTAATAAAATTATCGAGATTAGCATCAATGTTTTCTAACCAAGCTTGACTAAGGTCTTCAACAGGAAGATTGTTTATACTTCTACTTTGTAACTCTGCAACCTGTTGACCATGATCGACTAACAAACGAAAAGAGTCTAATTCTATTAAAACTGTATTCCTAATCTCTAATCGTCGATTAGCACCATGAGTCAAAGTAGAACAAGTGAAACTATATTCTTTGATTCTTTGATCATTTGCCATTAGGTTTACATCAACTGAAACAAACATTGCCTTCGCGTTTTTATAAACTGCAGTAGACTTTTTCAAAAAATCACTTGCATTTCCATCCTCTTGTGAAAAGAGCAAAAAAGGAAAAAACAGGATTGAGAGTATTATTTTAAATCTGATCATTTTTGTGAGATGTTAGAGCGATTAATGGAAATAGTTTTTTTACCTCGGTCAGTTTCTACATTCTTTTGAATGAGTCCTCCTTCTGAATCGTAAATAAACTCAACGAAGTAATTGTGATCATTTAAAATTGCTTGAAGAGAATAATCTTTGGGATCGTACACATAGGTTTTCATAGTAGAATGAAAAGGCTGA
>CAKZTD010000248.1 GCA_937921595.1 uncultured Saprospiraceae bacterium | reverse complement strand
ATAATAAACCCTGAATTACGACCTTCTATTTCAGAAAATATTTTGTTATCTTTAGGAGTCTATTTGTGCCATTTCCTATTTATATTAACCAATTTCTTTTATTATGAATTTAAAACATTACACCCTAAGTTTTCTACTTATTTGTCTTTTCACTCTTACTTCACAAGCCCAAATATTCATTGATACCGGATATACCGCTGAAGAAATGGTGGATGATTTTTTCTCTAACTCCTGTGTTACGCCATCCAACATTACCTATGCTGGAGCAGCTGAAGGTTTAGCCTTCTTTGATGCTGGCGGAACTGACCTTGGCGTCATGGCAGGAATGTTCTTTAGTACTGGAAATGTAAATACTGCAGTTGGGCCTAATGATACTGGAGGAACATCTGGTTCTATGGGAGAAGATGGAGATACTGACCTAGAGAACCTTCTTAGTGGTTTTCAAACTTTTGATGCTTCTGTCTTAGAAATGGATATTGTTTCAACAGGTACGATGCTTGATTTTTCTTATGTCTTTGCTTCTGAAGAATATCCTGAATTTGTCAATACTGGTTTCAATGATATTTTCGCATTTTTCATTAGCGGTCCAGGAATTACTGGCCTGCAAAATATTGCTATGGTTCCTGGTTTACCTGAACCTGTTTCTATTAATACCATTAACAATTTGACCAATACGCAATATTATGTCGACAATTCAAACGGAATGGATATTTCATTCGATGGATACACGACTGAATTGACGGCTTCGGCAGTGGTGATGGCAGGTGAAACTTATCATATCAAAATTGCTATTAGTGATGTTTCTGATCAGATTTTCGATTCTGGAATCTTTTTAGGTATTCAAAGTCTTTGTGGCGATCCACTTTTAGTTCCTCCAGCTCAAGGCAGTATCGCACTTAGTGGAAATACTATTTCTATTGAAAACGATTCTAAATATGCGACTTCTTATGCTTGGGATTTCGGAGACATGACTACTTCTACAGAAAGACATCCTGCACCTCATACTTATGCAGCTGATGGTATTTATGAAGTAACTCTGATTACTCAAAACTATTGTTGTAGTGATACTTTAACAACCATAATTACTGTTGGAGATCCAGTTGGGATTGATGATTTAGAAGATCGTCCGTTTTCTTTTGCACCGAACCCTGTTGATGATTTGGCTCAGTTTATTTTTGAAAATGGAGAAAGTTTTGATTTAAAAATATACGATGCAACTGGAAAGTTGATCATCCAAGATTCTAATGTTGGAACGACTGATTTTAACTTTGGAGATTTTAGTGCTGGTATTTATTTCTTTGATGTAAAAGTCGACGGAAAAGTTTATCGGGATAAGTTTTTGAAGTTGTAGTCTTTTAAACAAGCTTACTAAACTTTGAAAGTTTAGTAAGCTTGTTTTTTTCTTTCAGGCAAGATAAAAGTTATCGTCCTTTCCCCTTTATAGAAGCTAGTCTTATTCGAAACCCCATATCCAAAAGCAAACGTCTTTGTTCTTTCTTTTCAGAATAAGGAGCAATCATTCCTTCCGGTATTCTATTCCTATTTATCAATCTTCTTAGAAAAGAAACACCCCAATACCAGGTAACAACTTTATTAAATGTTCTGTCTTTATAGTAACTAAACCCATACCCATTTGAGGTAAATGTAAAATTTCTCCAATTCTGTGAGCATCCAGATTCATTTTCTCTAATGGTCCCTTTTAATCTTCTATAAAATATTGCTATGGTATGATTTCTAATTATTGTTTTCTCTTTTTTCACCTTTCTATTCCGATGGATTATTCCTATTTTAAAACTGAATCCCTTGTTTCCGTTTGTAAATAATGGCGCAGGCCAAAACGTTCCGCACCCAAATCTATTTAAGTTAAAACTTCGAAATGCATATCCCACATTGGTATAAATAAATCTACTAGTATCCCCCTTTTCTAGGGGCGATACTACCTCCAGTTGAATCTCATTTAAAGTACTTAATCCTGCTCTGGTAAAGACATTAACTTGTGAATAGACATTACTGATAAAACAGGCTCCAATTAAAATTATCAAAAATATTTTCCAGAATTTCATGCATAAAATATTAAAAAGTAAATCGCCTTTTTTTACACTTAATAGACTCTACTGAAAAACCATCGGCTTCATTTCCTTCTTAAATTTCTCTCCAAAACCTGAATTATTTGGCGCATAACCCGGAGCATCTACATTAAAACCATCCGCTGGAATTTTATCTTCCATTCCTAATGCCCAGCTAATTCCATTCATTGCTAACTTCCGCATTGAGATTTCTTTAAAATCAAAAGGATGACCCAAGGTTGTAAAAAACACCTTTGCCGTTTTACCAGAAGTTCCCGTGTAAGTCTTATGCCAAGCAACTGGATTATCCATCGGATATTCTTGGTTCTCAGCATAGTTTGAACGTAAACTTCGGCCAGTCAATAGAGGAGTACAATCACCGGCGAGTTGATCGCCATTACCTTCCACATGATACAACCAGGAATAGGCTTTAAAAGGGATAAATCCTCTAAGAATTGGACTGGCTTTTTGTTCTGCATATCTATTGACCTCGGTTAGTTCTTTTTGTCCATCATCGAAATGTCCATGGTGAGTAATCCATTTTTGTCCAAATACTTTTATTGGCCATTGATCATTGAGGTAACCTTTTTCAAGATCATTTTTATACATAAAAGCATGAGTCGATGTTCGAAAACCGACCATTGGTTTTCCAGATTCTGCATAGTCCAAAATATATTTTAATTGATCATCTGGCAAGGCTCTAAATCGAGTAAACATCACCATCAAATCTGCGGTTTCCAAAGCTTCTAATCCTGTAATATCTTTTGCATTATTTGGATCTACAAATCCAAGTGAATCCATGGAGTAGCAAACGGTCACTTTAGCATTTAATTCTCGCTGAGCGATCTTCGCCAACATCGGCATTGATTCTTCTGATCGATACTCTTCATCTCCAGTCACGAAAACGATGTGAGGTCCTTCGACTTTTTCTTCCGTAATCTTTTCCTCAGTATTACTCGGTTCAGAACAAGCAGATAATAACGTAATCAAACTTAAGAGAGAAAATAAAATTGAATTTTTCATTTTTTATGCTTTTGCAAGGAAAGATAGGAAAAATTAAGGGAATCGAAAATAAGGCTAAGGACTTGAGGCAATCGGAAGAAGTTATATCGCGTCACTTGTTCCTTTTATAATTAGAAGGGTATTCAATGATTCACGAATTCATACATTTCTAAATTGATATTCAAATGAAACAGTAGTTTAATAAATCAAGCAATTATTTCTATCTTTAGTCATGAAGTTATTATAAAATAGTGGTTTACTGCTTGAGTTTTATTGTAAGTGCTTGGCTCCTGATAAAACTCCATTCTATTTTAAAACAACTTCTATATAAATAAAAAGCTATGAAATTATTCCGAAACTTCCTCCTTTTGGGTATGCTGATATTATTACCCAAATCTATAGAAGCGCAAAACTTCTATACCCAGCTCCATATGTTCAATCAGGATAATTTTAATCCGGGACATGTAGGCTTCAACAATCAATTTTCATTGTCGACGAGCTTTAGGCAGCTTAACCGAGAATTCGAAAACAATTATAATCTATCTGTAAACTACCAACAACAATTTACTAAATCTGGAATCGGGTTGGGAATCAATTATCAGTTTAACAAACGCAATAGAAGCTATAGAAACACCTTTGGTATTCCTTTAAGTTTTCGTATTAAAAAACTGCAGAAAATTAACATCCGTATTGGCGTACAACCTACTTTCAATACTAGATCAATCGTCACAATTATTCCAACAGTTGTAAATCCATCAAATCCGGAGTACATTTATCAAACTTTAAATAGTACAAAACCAGATTTTGATGTGGGAATACTCCTTGAAAAGTACGGATGGCAAATTGGATTTAGCGTTAATAATATTACTCGAGCTACTTATAAATTTATCGACAGAACTACTAGTAAAAATCTTAGACGATATAACTTTCATGGACAATTTGAAATAGCCCTAAGCGAACATTTAACAACTACGCCTTCTTTTCTATGGTTATTGGAATCGAATTATAACTCCTTTATCATCAGTCAGCATCTTTGCTATAAAGAAAAATTTATCGGTGGAGTCTCTTTTAATAAAGTTCGAGGAATGTATCATTGGAAATCTTATCTTGGCTTAAATATTTTTGAAAAACTCTCTCTCCATTTTCATTTTGGAATACATTATGATGAATGGGCAAATGATTATGAAATGATGATTAAATATCGTTTGAAATGATGCGAACAAAAAAAAATAGCGATCACTACAGTTGGGGTTCAAAATGCAGTGGCTGGCATTTATTAAAATCTAATCATCTTCATATTATCGAAGAAATGATGCCACCAAATACTCAAGAGGAAAAACATTATCATAATTTCTCTGAGCAGTTTTTTTATATTTTAAAAGGAGAAGCAACTTTCGAAGTAGAAGGTCAATCGATAGAACTAAAGGAAAGAGAAGGCTTGCATATCAATCCAAAGATCATCCATCAAATCAAAAATCTAGGAAAAGAGAATCTCGAGTTTGTTTTAGTCTCTCAACCAAGTGCTCATGGCGACAGAATCAATGAGCCTTTTGAAAAAGAATCTGATTTAAATCTTAATGGAAAAATTTTCAAAGGATTAGAAAACTCTGATAACGGCGAAGTGGATGCTACTACCCTATTTAATTACCGTCAAGACAAAGATATTGTCTGGGCAACTTACCAAGGTGGTGACATCAAATTCGGAACCCTTAACGGTAAAATAATTGGATCTAATTTGGAGTTTTATTATCAACATCAAAACAGGAAAGGAGATTTTATGACCGGGAAGTGCCAATCGGAAGCAAAAGTAATCAATGGTAAAATCAGATTGTTTGAAACTTGGGAATGGACTTCCGGAGATTTGTCAAAAGGTACTTCTATCTTGGAGGAAGTTTAAAAAAGATATAAAATATTAGTATAAAAAAATTAAGTCATGAAAAACATAAACACATTTTTAATTTTCATTTTAACGCTTTTGTTTAGCACCTTAGTAACTGCTCAGGATGATAAAAAACCAGATCAATTAAATAATCTATTTGAAGATACCGAGTATTTTAAATCTCAAAATTCTCAAATGTATCATTTCGATCCACTGAAAAAACAATTTGAATTAAAGAAAGTCATTCCTTTTCAAAATCAATCAGGGGTGATTTCAAAACCAATCCAACCTTTGATCTTAGAAGGCATGCAAATTACAGATATTGGTTTAACGGATCAAAGCGGAACAACTTATCACATTAGAATAAAGGAACCTGATGTAAGCAATTTGGCAAAGATGCCTACGAAAAAATACTAATCATTTTATAAGTTGCTATACATTTTTTTGGATAAAAATTTGATTTTTAGTGCCTTGCTCAATATCCGTTTTCGAACGAGTGAATGAGTGAAATATTAATAGGAACTCTAAGTCCTGACCTTATTGCTTTTACATTTTGGAGATTATTCACTCATTTATAAATCCGCTCATCCGCTCATTTCTATTTTGTCACTCAAAAATGGACAGTAATTTAAATTAACTCATAAACCCGCTTTTATCAAACATCTAATTTACAGCTTTTTATTCTGCCTACTTTTTTCAGCTTGTTCAGCTGACAAACCCAATAATAATTTTCAGAAAGAACTATCTGGCCTCTGGTGTGATGGATCATTCTTTTGTATCTTTTTCAACAATCAAAATTGCTTTATAAAAAGAATCGCTTTTGATCCTTTCAAGATTAAAGACAGCACTATTATTGTAAGCAGAGCAGATACGACAGAGCAATTTACTTTCTATTTAGAAGGTTCCGATACGCTTAATATCAATTATCATCACAAAAGACCTTGGAAAAGATATTACAAGTCTACGGCACTTCATGACCAAGAAATTATACTGATTCAATATTCTCAACTTACGCCAAGTGATGCATTCACGGTTACGATCAATGAAAAATATGAGGTTCTGCTGAATATCGATTTCCATAGATTTTTAGAAGAAGGGCAATACAAAAAACAATTGGATAAGAATTCCATCGCTTTTTTAAAAGAAATAATAAAAGGTATGCCTTTAGATCTTTCTAATAAATTAAATCCTGAAATCTATTCTGATAAACAGGAATGGGCTGCAATAATTAAAACTCAAGATGATGCTGAACATTCCTTTTTCTACAACTATACCGACCTTCAAATTAATCATACTTATTTCGCCAGCTTTATGGACCTTTTACCTTTGCTGAACGGATTTGAAAAAGTATCTTTGCCTCTTCAAGAAAATAGAGCTCTAATTTTTAGAAAGAAAGAGTTTGAAAAAAATCTTAAATTAAAATAAGTTACTATACACTTTTTTTAATAAAACTATGATTTTAGTATTTTACTTACTGCACCCTGAACGAATAAGTGATTATCAAAGAAAATTCAAAGCTTATTTTCTATTACATTTTGGAGGCCATTCACTCATTCTTAAATTCACTCATTCTCTCACTTCTTATGGTATTCAAAAGTGTACAGTAGTTTAAAATTAAAAGAAAACAATGAGCAAACTTAAAAATGGATAGATCAAACGAAGAATCAATCAGTTTAAATAAGTACATCAGTTCTACTGGAATTTGCTCTCGAAGAGAAGCGGACAAAATGATTGATGAAGGTCGGGTGACCATCAATGATGCACCAACGCAAAAAGGTAATCGTGTTTTCGAAGGCGACGTAGTTTGTATTGATGGAAAACCTTTACAATCAAAACCAAAACCCATTTATCTCGCTTTCAATAAACCGGTCGGTATCGTCTGCACCACCGATCTTAAAGAACCAAAAAACATTATTGATTACATCAATCATCCGGAACGCCTCTTCCCTATTGGTCGTCTGGATAAACCTTCCGAAGGTTTGATTTTCTTAACCAATGATGGAGATATTGTCAATAAAATTTTACGTGCTGGCAACAATCATGAAAAAGAATATATTGTAACGGTTCGACAACATATTAATCCTGTTTTTATAAAAAAAATGGGTGAAGGGATTCCAATTCTAGATACGATTACAAAAGAATGCCATGTCGAAATGGTTGACAATCATACTTTCAAGATTATTTTGACTCAAGGTCTCAATCGACAGATTCGACGCATGTGTGAGTTTTTAAATTATGAGGTGACAAAGCTGAAACGTGTCCGCATCATGAATATCAAACTAGGCAACGTTAGAATTGGTCAGTGGCGAGAATTGACCTCAAAAGAAATGCTCCAAATCAATCAACTCATCGGATCCTCCTCTAAAACAGAAGAAGCTTCCATGGATAAAAATAAGGTCAAGAAGCATTTTCAAAACAAAAACAACAAATCCAAATAGTCTCTCCCCCTAATATCGTAATACATAATTACGTGACCACCATACTTTTATATGTTAAAATGTCGCGAGATGTTCATTTCGCAAGATATTATCCTTATTTTGAATGACATTTTTTAACCATAAAAGTATCGCAATGAAAAAAATTCTTACCCTCTTGGTACTTACATCCCTTAGCTTTTTTACAACTAATGCTCAATTAGCTGACGGAAGTATTGCGCCAAACTTTACAGCAACAGATTTAGATGGCAACACTTGGACGCTCTACGACATTTTAGACCAAGGAAAAACTGTAGTTCTTGACCTTTCAGCCACTTGGTGTGGCCCTTGTTGGAATTATCACCAAGGAGGTGCATTGGAAAGCGTTTACGAAATGTATGGTCCTGATGGAACTGACGAAATGATGGTTTTCATGGTCGAAGGAGACGCCAGTACCAACCTAGATTGTATTTATGACTTACCAGGTTGTAATAGTTCGACCTATGGAGATTGGACAGAAGGAACGCATTACCCAATTATCAATGATGACAATATTGCTGGCATGTATGAATTGTCTTACTGGCCAACAATTTATCACATTTGTTCCAATCGAGTTGTTACTGAAATTCCACAATCCGGAGCAGCAGCAATCTATGCGATGAATGATAATTGTGCTCAAGCATCCGGAACTAATAATGCTGGTATTTTAAACTATACCGGATTTGATGGTCCGTTCTGCGTATCTGAAACTTTTGCTCCAACAGCTCAAGTTCAAAATCTTGGATCTGCAGAAATGACTTCTGCTACTTATGAATTCTGGCTAGACGGCAGCATGGTTGAATCCATGGAATGGACTGGTTCTCTAGCTACTTTCCAAATAGAAGAAATTTCTTTTTCAGAGGTAACCATAACTGATGATGCCAATTACGAAGTGCAGGTTGTTTCTGTGAATGGAGGTACGGATGAAGATGATACAAACAATTTGGTATCAGGAAGTGCTTCACTTTCGGAAGCTGTTTCCGACAACTATCTAACACTTGAAATTCAAACAGATAATTATCCTGGCGAAACTTATTGGCAAATAAATGATGGCGATGGCAACACTTTCTATACTGGAGGTAATGCTTTAGTTGTAGGTGGAGCTGATGCTTCAGGTGCATATACTGGAGCCGCAACACTATACACTCACTCCCTTCCTCTTCCTGCTGATGGTTGTTTTGAATTTATTATTTATGACGCTTATGGCGATGGAATCTGCTGTGACTATGGTGATGGATTTTATAGAATAACTGATCAAGCTGGTACCGTTTTATTAGAAGGCGGAGAATTCACAGATCAGGTTGTCAATCCATTCAGCTTGGAAGACGCTGGTACCATCAATGATAATGGAGCCATTGTATTCTATAGCGGAGAAGCTGGAATGTTCTGTGGAAGCTATGCTTTTGCTCCTGCTGTTTCTGTTCAAAATATGGGCGCAAATGACATCACCTCTGTAACGATCGACGTAAGTTCTCCTGCAGGAAATGTATTGACTCAAGAGTGGACCGGAAATATTGTAACTGGCCAAACTGGTTATATTGTTTTGGATGAAATCACACTAGAAGAAAGTACCGTTCTTGATTTGAGTATTGCTGCGATCAACGGAGAAACAGATGTAGAAGATTATCAAAATTTGATTTCTACTGAATTTGTAAGAAACTATACCGAGGAATATATTTGGGATATGGAACTTCAATTAGGTACCTATGCTTATGAAATCTATTGGCAATTAACTAATTCAGCTGGTGATGTCATGGCTTCGGGAGGAAACGAAGTGGTAGGTCCTGATGGTGGTGGTCTACGGGTTGCAGCACAGACTGATGCCGGTGCTTATGAACCAGGGGCATTGATCACCGAACAGTTCATTCTACCTGCTGATATCAACGACTGTTATACCTTCCTCATCGTAGATGACTGGGGAGATGGAATGGTTGACGGTGGTGGTGGATCCCTGTTAATAAATTCTGCAGATAGTGTCAACCCAGTGGCTATCGTAGATGTAGATTTAACAACGACTACATTTATAAACAATAACACCCTTATAGATGCGAATCCATTCGTCCTTTCTACCGGTGAATTGGAAGCTGTAGATAATTTGATCATTGCGCCAAATCCGACAAGTGATCAACTTAATGTAAGTTTTAATCTTGCGGAATCTATGCCTTTACAGGTTAAGATTTACAATGTACTTGGGCAAGCTGTTCAAGTTCTGGCAAATCAAAACTTCTCTGCTGGATCTCAACAACTAGAAACAAATGTTTCTGATTTATCAAATGGTATTTACTATATCCATTTGACAAATGGTAATCAGCAACTCACTGAAAAATTTACAGTGATTAATCATTGATAATAATAATTCTTTGACAAACCCTGTGGACAAGAAGGATAATAATTTTTCGTACTCCATATATGCCGTCCTTTCTAAATACTTAGAAGGGACGGTTTTTTTATTTACAAAACGGTTGAGTTAATAGAAAGATTCGGACAAATTCTTATTCACTTACTTTTATGGAAACTTATTCCTTTGACGTTTGTTTATTTCTTATATTTCTTTTTTATAAAATATTTTTCATCCACCAAAAGCTAAAAATTATGGCAGTAAGACTAGGTGATATTGCACCAAATTTCAAAGCAAATACCTCAATGGGCGAGATTGATTTCCATGAATGGCTCGGAGATAGCTGGGGTTTATTATTTTCTCATCCAGCAGATTATACGCCAGTTTGCACAACCGAATTAGGAAGAACCGCTGCATTGGGTGGTGAGTTTCAAAAACGAAATGTAAAACCAATCGCAGTAAGTGTCGATCCAATAACTTCTCATCATGGTTGGATTAAAGACATCGAAGAGACGCAAGACGTGACGATGAATTTTCCAATCATTGCAGATGATGATCGAAATGTAGCAGAGCTCTACGATATGATCCATCCCAATGCTGATGCAAAAGCTACAGTTAGAACGGTCTTCGTTGTCGGTCCTGATAAAAAAGTGAAATTGACCTTGACTTATCCCCCTTCGACAGGAAGAAATTTCCTGGAAATTATTAGAGTGATCGACAGTTTGCAATTAACGGCAGATTATAGTGTCGCAACACCTGCGGATTGGAAGCAAGGAGAAGATGTGATTGTTTCGCCTTCTATTGCAACAGCAGACATTCCTGCGAGATTTCCAAAAGGGCATACTGTTATCAAACCTTATTTGAGGACTACGCCCCAACCGGATATTGATTAGGCTCTAAATAGTTTTTTATATAAAAAGCAATGCTCTGGTTTGAGTGTTGCTTTTTATATTTTCCCAATACTCAACTAGATTGACGATCTTCACCTTCCATCTAAAACCATAAAAGAAACTATTTTTTAAAATCACCGGTTATACAAAACGTGAATTAGGTATAAAGGAATAACTAAGTTCAATTCTTTACAAAGACATCAAAAAATGTACATAGCAATAGACGTTCATTACAGAGAAAAAATCGCCAAGGTCGTAAGCATAGAATTCGATCAATGGGAAGATAAGGAACCAACAAAAATCAACATCATCGATATAGAAGGTGTTGCTGATTACGAACCTGGAGCTTTTTACAAAAGAGAGTTGCCATGTATTTTGAAAATTCTAAAAGAGAGTGATCTAACAAAAGTAAAGGCCATTATCGTAGATGGTTATGTCATTTTGAACGATGATAAAAAAGCAGGATTGGGAATGTATTTGTACAATGAATTGGGTAAAAAAATTCCAGTCATTGGAGTGGCGAAAACTAGCTTTCACAATAATAAAAAATACGTCGAAGCTGTATTTCGTGGAGAAAGTAAAAAGCCAATTTACATTACAAGTATAGGTACGGATTTGGTTGCTGCTGCAAAAGACATCAAAGGTATGCATGGAGATTTCAGAATGCCAACGCTGTTCACGATTTTGGATAGGAATACAAAAGATTAGCTTATTCGAAATGGATCAAAAACAAAGCTTGGGTTTTTAAAATAAATTAGTCTTTTTTTAGTTATAATAAAGAAGTTCTAACAAACCAGTAACGATGAAAACCTACTTTTCCTTTTTTCTTTTCTTCTCCTTTACATCCTTATCTTTCGGACAAGAAACCATTTCTGATATACCATATACTGAAAACAATTTTGAAGACTTAGCTTTTCTAAAAAAAGAAATAGGTGACAAAACAATTATTTGTCTAGGCGAGGAATGGCATCGTACAGAAACTTTTAGTCAGGTAAAAAATCGAATTGTAAAATATCTTCACAGTGAACTAGGCTTTAAGTATATCCTTTTTGAAAGTTCAATTTATAGTGCAGCAATAGCAGAACAGGAAATGCTAAAAGGAGAAGAACGACTAATTGAAACAGTCCAAACCATCTGGCGAACGGAGAGTGTTCTGGATCTCATCCATTACATTGATCATACAAAAGAAACAGACAAGGCGATCACTCAATTTGGTTTTGATTTGCAAGGAGCTTATACGGATCGCTTTTCAAAAGAATTGATTGATATTACATCAAGACATAATCCTGATCTCGTCGATGAGCTCACTAAAACAGAAACTTTAATTCAAAAAGAATGGATTAGAATTCATCGAAGTTTTAAAAATAAGAAATCAATAATTAGTAGTAGAGAAATTGAGGTTTATCAAAATCTGAAAAAGACGATTGAATCATCATCAGAAAAATATTTTTATTTGATGGACAAAGACTACTTACTTTGGTTGATCGAAAACAGAATATTTTTATGTAATCTTTTGATGGACGGCCATGATAAATTCTATCGAGAGCAAATTCTTTCTAAGAACCTAGAATGGATGGTCAATCATATCGGGAAAGATGAAAAAATCATCATATGGGCTGCTGATATTCATATCACAAAAAATCAAGCGAAGACTTATAAAGGAGCGAAAAAATCTATGTTGGAATTACTTCCAGAAAACATTCAAAGCAAGGTTTTTAGCCTCTCCCTGATTCCAGTAGAAAGCCTTCCTAAAAAACTTAAAAAGCAGGTCAATAAATTACCTCAACGCTTTTTATACTACCCCATTTCTGAAGATAGCTTTTTAAAACATAAATACTCTGAATTTGATGCTCAGATCATCTGTAAAAGAACAGAAAGTATTGAACATTTTATGGTTGAATAAACGCTACTCAACAACCACTTCATCTAAATAGATTTTACTCAATGCACCATCTTTATGATGCCCTGGATAAATTGGGTTAACTGCTTTTAGTTTTACCTTAAGGCTTTTGAACTTCCCTTTTGGGAAATCGATTTTAGGTCTTTGAATATACCGACCTTGAACCATAGACGGTTCTATTAAAGATTCTGTTGCCAATGGCTTATAATTTTTTCCATCTTTAGACCCTAAAATTGAAACCTCTTCCGGCATATAAACTCCGAGGATTGCCATTTGCATAAAATTCATTCGAACCGAAGATGCATCGATTTCCTTTTCAAAAACCAAATCAAACTCAACCTCAGGCGTTTTAAACTTCTGCCAATTTTTATCTATCGACCAATTGATTCCAAAATTATGATCAACTAATACTTTATCTCCAAGTGCTTTTTTATAACCTAAATACAGCGTATGGTAAATCACCTCTGCATTCGCTGCTTTGTTGATGTAGAAAGCTTTCTGCGTTACTTTCCCTTCTTGTTTTCCATTTCGAAAAGAAGTAGCTTTTACTACCGTCGATTTATTTAAATCAAAAGGTTCCGTATAAGAATTGGATTCCATTGTTGGTTCAGAACCATCCAATGTATATTTTAAATCCAAACCGTTCGCTTCAGTATGTAGATTAATCGTGATACTTTTTTCATTTCCGGTATGATCAATCCAAACATTGAAAGCACTCTTCGCGTAACGAATTCCTTCCTGATCCAGCCGATCAAATTGAGGATATAAACGCTGAATAAAATCATCCCAGTTTTCATCTTCTTGTTTCGACCATCCATTCTCTGCAACGGCATATAATCTTGGGTACAACATATAAGTCAACTTATCAAAATCAGGCAATGACTCCATCCAAATATTGGCTTGGATTCCTTTAATCAAATCTACATTATCTTTTAGACTTTCTGGAACAGGATTGTAATTATAACAATTGGACAAAAGGCATTGAGAATAACCGAAATTCGGTTCATGATCTGTATGTCCTTGTTTCAAATCGAGGTAACAAAACTTAGAAGGAGTCATGATAATCGAATGACCATCTTTCGCCGCTTTGATTCCTCCCTCTTCCCCACGCCAAGTCATCACTACCGCATTTGGCGCCAAACCACCTTCTAAGATTTCATCCCATCCAATCATAATTCGTCCACGATCATTGATGATCTTTTCCATTCTTTTTATAAAATAACTTTGCAGTTCGTTTTCATTTTTCAAACCTTCTTTCTTCATTCTGGCTTGGCAATCCTTATCTTTTTTCCAAGCTTCTTTATTACATTCATCACCTCCAATATGGATGTATTTTGATGGAAATAAATTGATGACTTCGTCCAGCACATTTTCCATAAACTCAAAAGTCACTTCCTTGCCCGGACATAAAGTATTGTCTTTGAAGACTCCGCCGGTCGCAACATAATATGGCCCAGGATGACAAGCGACTTCAGGATAAGATGCTATAATGGCTTGTGAATGTCCTGGCACATCGATTTCCGGAATCACTGTAATATTTCGCTCCGCTGCATAGGCGATGATTTCCTTTACGTCCTCTTGAGTATAAAAACCTCCATAGTCAGCTTTATCTCCTGGCTTTTGGTTCGGACGTCCCCACCAACGATTGTTGTTTTCATCATGGTCATTATAATTGACTCGCCACGCTCCTACTTCAGTAAGTTTTGGATATTTTTTAATCTCGATTCGCCAGCCTTGATCATCGGTTAGGTGCCAATGAAAGGTATTCATTTTCAATGCTGCAATTTGATCGAGAATTATTTTGACCGCTTCTTTATCATAAAAATGCCGGGAAGCATCCATCATAAATCCACGCCAACCAAAGCGAGGTTCGTCCTTGATTTCTACGACAGGAATCGCCCATCGCTGATCAGTTTGCAATTTACCTGAAACAAAATTCTTTGGTAATAACTGTCGCAGTGATTGTAATCCATAGAAAAAACCTTCTTGCGAACTTGCCAAAATACTTAGTGTTTCTGGCGTACTGATTAATTCGTAAGCTTCCTTTTCTAAGTTTTCTTTGGCTTGAAAACGGATGCTTCCTTTTCCTTTGATTTCCACCTTGGGCATCCATCCAGCTACTGTTTCAAAATGCTTAAAAAACAAGATTGCCGTTTTTTGTTGTGCTTCGTCTTCTACACTGACCAAGGTCTTTTTTGTGATTTCAAAAAAGCCATCGCCTTGTTTCACACTATTGGGTTGTGGAATAATAGCGATTGGTTCTACGCTTGGTGGTGGCAATTCTTTACAAGCAAATGTTGTAGCAATAATTACGAAAAATAAAAGCAATTTCGACTTCATAATTTTGTTTTAGAGAGAATGTATAAGGCTATTTTTTTTCAAAAATCTACGAGAATTCCAGATTCACACATATGTGACTTATGTGGTTTAGAAAATATTATTACCACATAAGTCACATTAGGTTCTCTTTTTGAGATCTCTTATTTAATAATCATCACCGCATTCTGCATCATTCTTGCTGGGCCTTTCCAAAACATTCGGTATTGCGTATTATCCATTAAAAAGACAATCTTTCCTTTGCCGATATTTTGAACACCAGCAAAAGACTTCCCTGCTAAATGTTTTAAATTATCCATCGAAGCATAACCTGAGGCTAATAATTCATCTGCATTTTCATGATAATATCCTACGGTTTCAAATTGTGGGTTTGGTGCTAAACCATCATTCCCAAATTTTAAAGTATACAAATCCTTAGGCACTCCAAAAGCAAGCGGATGAGAATTGTCAATATGAGCATTTAGAGCAGAACCAGGAATTCTTTTTTTACCATAATAGTCTGTCCGATCTTTGTAAGGAAGATAGTTCGCAGTTTTACTAGAATCCTTTGGCACCTCCATTAATTTCACATTCGTCATTCCAGACTTTTCTTTTGTAAAAAATCGAGAAGCAGATTCTGTAGCCACAATGATTCCACCATTCGATACCCAATCTTTAAGTTGTTTGATTTGGTCTTTTCCAAATAGCTTTTTCAAATTTCCATCACTTCCTCCAGGAAGAATTAGAACATCATAATCTTTTAAATCCGCAGTCCCATATCTTGCTCCAAATTTTGGAATAGCAGTTTGTTCTAAAATAGAAGTTCTAACTCGTTCAATCGGCAATTGTGTCACTTGATCAAATAAGAAATAAATCTGACCACAGGTATAAGTATTAAATGGAGGTTCGACCAACATGGCAACTTTCGGTTGTTTGACTGGAGTACTAAACCTCGAAGCCAAATCAATCCCCTCTAACATCCGACCTGTATTCAAACCATCAATTTTAACTTTCGCATCTTTTGCAATTGCTTGCATATCTTGATTGACCTCTTTTTCCTTATCTCTATTCCGTCCCAACAAAACCACCAGTGTACCAGGTGACCAAGAACGAGTCCCATCTCCAAAGCCTTTTTTCACCGATCGAACCCGATAGCCTTTTTCCCAAAGCATCGCTAAAGCTTTTGGTGCATTCACCTGATTCCATTCGATGACGTAAGCATAATCGGGATTAACATTATTTACACCATTAGGGATTTCTGGAGTTTTTGAAATGATGCGAGTATCCATTTTTAAATCAGTATTGGTATAATAAGCTTCCAGATTATAAGCCAATGCCGCTGACCATGTTGACATATCGTACATCACAGAATCTTCAATCCCCATCTCTGGAGAAAGAATACTATTGATCAGTAGGTGTCGGTTTTGATCAGTCGATACAATAAAAGAACCTTTTGGAATGGATTTATTTTTAGACAATTTGCCTGTACGGTAATCTTTGATATTCGTTCCGGCAACATCTTTATTGGTTTGTTGTACTTTGATCCCCTGTTTTAAAAAGATATCAATGACCTCATAAAGATACCCGTTTGGATCATCAGGAAAAATATAGGATTTAACTTTACTTTTTGAATGCTTAGGGTCATTCGCATCGTAAGAATATTTTAAAAACAATTCCTTTTGATCTGCTGCTTTTGACAAGGTCGCAATCGAAGTAAGATAGTGATCGAACGTTCTTTGTTGTAAAGTCAAAATCTGACCGTCGTTTGTTTCGATGGCTCGACCTCCAGCTATACCTCCTTGCTCGACGAGCATTCCGATTGCTCCCATCACACTCGGGTAACTCGATCCATATCCCGGATAATAAAAATCAAAAGCTTCTCTGGTAAAATAATTAATCTTGTGTTTGTTGAATGCCGCAATATTTGCTCGACCGATGGTATCCGCCAAAGGTTCGTATCGATCAGGCAAAAGCAGATTCCTTGGTGTCGTTCCCGGTACAGTAAAGTAGTTGGTGTTGTAGCCCATCTCATGATAATCAACATGCAACTGAGGCATCCAATCTTGATAAACTTGAACTTGTCCTCTTGACTCAGGGTGTACACCCCAAATCCAATCTCGATTAAGATCAAACCAATAATGATTTGTTCGTCCATTTGGCCAAGGTGCATAATGTTCAATATCTCGTGGCTCTTTTCCAACCTGATCTCTGGCCATTCCATTATACCAATATACATATCGACTTCGACCATCGGGATTGATACAAGGAAACATGACAAAAACTGTATTGTCTAAAATCTTCTGAGTCTCCGCATCATTTGCTGCTGCCAATCGGTAAGCAACTTGCATCGCTGCTTCGGTACCCGAAGCTTCATTTCCGTGAATGTTGTAGCTATAAGAAACGACAACAGGTTGTTCTTTCATGATTTGATTGGCGGTAGCTTCATCCGTCACCTTAGGGTCGGCAAGTTTTAAATTATTCGCTCTGATCTCATCGACTTTGGATTGATTCTTTTCAGAAGTGATCACGAGATAAATTAGCTTTCGCTTTTCATAAGTCTCTCCATATTCACCGATACTTACTCTGTTGGATTCCTTGGCCAATTGGCGTAGATAGTTTTCGGTGTCTTTATAAATGGTAAAATGTTCGCCTAATTCGTATTCCAAGAACTGAGCAGGCGAAGTGATTTTATTATTATAGTTTAAATCTTTTTCAAACTGAAAATGATCTTCTAAAAGTGGAACCTGGCTAAAGGCTGTAGAAATGAAGATCGGAAAGATTACAAAAATGAGCAGGGTTTTCTTTAGGTGATGTTTAAGCATGATTTTCGAATTTGCACTGAAAATAATTATTTCTGAATAGAATTGGATGTTTTACTTATAAAATCATAGTGAAAAACTTACTTTTGCCATCAATATGTACAAAACGTTTAAATCTATTTTAAAAAGTATCATTCCGCATAATCTGTTGGTCAAAAATGAGCAGCTGATCAGAAAGGTGACTTATCTTTTCTATAAAGGAAATCGATTCGAATGTAATGTATGTAGCGCTCAACTCTCCAAATTTATAGAATTGCCCAGTGAAGATTTACTCTGTCCTAGATGTGGAAGCTTGCCTCGTACTCGTCGTTTGTGGAAATTCATAGAACCGCAATTAGGTGATGGTTTCAAAATTTTACACTTCTCCCCTTCTCGTACTTTATATAGAAAGTTGAAAAAACGAAAGGACATTGATTACCTATCTACAGATTATGAAGATGAGTTTTTAGCAGATCAAAAATTGGATATTCGAAATACTGGCTTGGATAAAAACCGCTTCGACTTGATTGTCTGTTTCCACGTCTTGGAACACATCGACGAAGATCTAAAAGCGATGGCTGAATTGTTCCGAATTTTAAAACCCGGAGCACAGTGTTTGATTCAGACGCCTTTTAAAACAGGTGACATTTATGAAAATCCAGCAATTACAACTCCTGAAGATCGGCTGAAACATTTTGGACAAGATGATCACGTTCGAGTTTATTCTGTTGAAGGTTTAAAATCCAGACTGACAAGTGTTGGTTTTAAAGTAATTGTTCATCGGTTCAAAAATGAAGCAGGTAATAAATTAGGTTTTAAAGGAGAAGATGTGGTTTTGGTTTGTGAGGCCTGATTTTTTTTAATTTGGACTTGAAGTTTAAAATCTGAAGAATATCCAATATTTAAAAAAGGGACCTGCGAAGAATGACCAATAGTTGTTTCCTTCTTATCATTTCTAGTATGCATAGAATAGCTCAGGACACCTTTTTCTATCTCTCATCGACTATCCATCTACATTTGTCTAGGAAATATGCAAAAAGACTTTCTTTCCTGCATCTTACTTACATATTCTTTAAAAAACTAAATCTTTTAATAAATGGAAAACGATAATTTAATAGAGACAATCCCCGAGTCCGAAGAACGAAATTGGTCATTATTTTCTCACTTAGGAATGATAGCAGGTGCGGTTCTGCCAATACCTTTTCTAAATATTCTTGTACCTCTTCTTTCTTGGCAAATCAATAAAGACAAATCCGATTATATCACCGATCATGCGATCGAAGCTTTGAATTTCCAGATCACGATGATGATCATTTATCTTGGTTGTGCTTTGATGTGTATTATTTTGATTGGAATTCCTATGTTATTCGTAGCAATTGCACTTAATGTCATCTACTCAATCATAGCTGCTGTCAAAGCAAGCAACGGCGAGTATTACGACTACCCGTTCAATTTCAGATTTATAAAATAATTTTCGCTAAATAAACTCCCAGAAGCCATTGCTCGATTACTTGAGCCATGGCTTTTTTTGGGTGTTGAATAAATCACCTTAATGTGAATCCAGTTTGAAAAAAACTCCCCTAATACCGCTTCCTTTCTACCGATTCTCCTTCCTCCAAACCACCTTCAATCCAGACCAATGTTCATCCACAGCACATACTTTTACATCTACTAAACCAACACTCAAGGCTGTATTTCGAATCACATCTTCATTCATATCTGTTGGGATCTTTGAACTCTTTTTATACCAGGAAACCCAAATCATTCCATCCTTTTCAATTTGATCTTTTATTTTTAAAAATGTCTTTTCAAAAGAAGCAATGTCTTTGCAGAACAAATGAATAAAATTTGCCTTTGATCGACCGCTTTTTAGAATTTTCAATTCTTCAGGTAAAGGGCCCAATAAATCAGAATAATGATCAGGGGAATTGATAAATCGAACTTTGAATCCTGCCTTGATTCCAAGTTTCTTGATCAATGGTGTTACAGAATATCCTGAGCTCATGTTTTATTTTTCTATTAAGTTCGCTTCAAGAAATAACAAAATATTTGCAGCTTGATAGCGACGATGGTTTAGAATGGAATATGAATATAATCAATCCGTCAAATAATTAAGTTCAATTGAGTTGATATTTAGGGAATATAGCACTATTTTTGCACCTTGAAACTTACAACTTTTTGCCATTTCGATGGTTATATATGATAAATTAAGGATTTATGGCGATTATTATTACGGATGAATGTATCAATTGTGGGGCTTGTGAGCCGGAATGCCCCAATAATGCGATCTATGAAGGTGGTGTGGAATGGGCAATTTCTGATGGAACCAGCCTTACAGGAAACTATACCCTTGGTGATGGAAAATCAGTAGGTGTTGACGATCAAAACGCTCCTGTCGAAGAAGATTACTACTTTATCGTACCTGATAAATGTACCGAATGTGTTGGTTTTCACGAAGAACCTCAATGCGCTGCGGTATGTCCAGTAGATTGTTGTGTACCAGATCCTGATCGAGAAGAAACAGAAGAAGTCTTGCTAGGCCGGAAAGCGGCACTGCATCTTTAAAAGATATATTAAATATTAAAAAAAGCTCGTTCCAATGGAATGGGCTTTTTTTGTTTCCACCTTTTGTAGTCTCTTCTAAAATGTGTTTATTGCATAAGATCATTTATATAAAATGGTTCTTTGACAAATCAAACCTTAGGACAGAATGATGGATAGAGTTAAAGATAACATTGCGGAATCGGCCACCTTGCCTGCTGATTTTTATTTTGACACAGCCATTTGGGAACAAATGAAAGAAAGTGTTTTTGCTAAAAGCTGGCAATACATTGGCGATGAACGAGAGATTTTTAACGTTGCTGTCAATACCTTTCCTTTCTCTTTGTTAGACAAATATATTGAAGAACCATTGGTTTTAACTAAAGAGGATGAGACTATAAAATGCTTATCGAATGTGTGTACCCACCGAGGATTTATTGTTGCTCATCATCCTGGTAAAAATCGAAAACTGACCTGCTCTTATCATGGAAGAAGATTTAATCTCGAAGGAAAGTTTGAATTTATGCCAGAGTTCAATGAGGTCAAAAACTTTCCAAGACCTTGTGAACATTTGCATCAATTGCCTTTAAAAAAATGGTCGAATTTTCTCTTTACCAGTCTAGACCCAAAAATTGATTTTTCGGAAATATCCAATGAGTTAGAAAATAGACTAGGATTTTTAAATGTTGAAGAATTTGAATTCGCTTCAGAATATTCCAAAACTTATAATGTTCAATCTCATTGGGCGCTATATGTTGATAATTATCTAGAAGGCTTTCATATTCCGTTTGTTCATCCAACCTTGAACGGCATGTTAGACTATGGAAAATACGATACCATTTGTAAAGATCACATGGTTTTACAAATTGGGTATTCTGATAAAGGAGCAGAGTGTTTCGATTTTCCAGAAGGTCATCCTGATTTTGGTAAAAATATAACCGCATATTATTATTGGTTCTATCCTAATTTCATGCTGAACTTTTACCCTTGGGGTGTCCAGTTAAATATTGTCAGACCACTCACTCCAAATTTTACAAAAGTTGAATTTTTATACTACATCAAGGATCGAAATATCTGGGATAGAATGAAGGGAGATCAAATAGGAGAAAAGACTCAACAAGAAGATGAATGGGTTGTTGAGGGTGTTCAAAAAGGATTGCGTTCTCGATTTTATACCGACGGTAGATTCTCTGCAAAAAGAGAAACTGGTGTTCATCATTTTCATCGTTTGTTGAAAAAATACCTGACGACATAATATGCCCAATAACACAACATCTAAAAAAATTGGTCTTTGGTCTTCTTCTTCCTTGGTATTGGGAAATATGATCGGCTCAGGTATTTTCCTCTTACCAGCTTCTCTGGCCGCATACGGAGGAATCAGTATTGTAGGTTGGATCGTTTCCGCATTAGCAGCCTTGGCCTTAGCAAAAGTATTTGCTGGATTAAGCAAAAGGTTTCCAGAAACCGGCGGCCCTTATGTTTTCGCAAAAAAAGGCTTCGGCGACTTTCCAGGATTCTTAGTAGCTTGGGGATATTGGATTGCGATAATTGCGACTAACGCAGCAATTACAGTCACCATGCTGAGTTATCTTTCTGTATTTTTCCCAATTCTAAACACCAGTCCTCTGTCCGCAATCCTTACCGGATTAACTACCATTTGGTTTTTGACCTATATCAATAGCAGAGGTGTCAAAGAAGCTGCATGGGTTCAATTAATCACTACCATTTTAAAATTAGTGCCATTAATTCTTGTCGCGATTGTTGGAATATTTTTTATAAATATCGAACATTTCCAGCCATTTAATCTTAGCGAAGAAAGTAGCTTTAGTGCCATTACGATTACGACGACTTTGACTCTATTTGCTTTTTTAGGAATGGAATCTGCGACGATTCCAGCTGACAATATCGATGATCCAACTAAGACCATTCCTAAAGCTACATTTATTGGAACTTGGGTGGCAATCATTGTTTATATCTTAGGCTCGATAGCGGTCATGGGAATTATTCCTCCAGAGACCTTAGCTGTTTCAGAAGCTCCATTCGCAGATGCAGCAGTTTTAATATTCGGAGAATATGCACGAAAGTGGGTAGCTCTTGGAGTAGTCATTTCAACCTTTGGTGCATTAAACGGTTGGATCATGATGCAAGGCCAAATCCCATTAGCTGCTGCAAAAGATAAACTTTTCCCAGCATTTTTCAGCAAATTAAATCGTAATGAAATCCCATTAGGTGGATTGGTATTTTCCAGTATTTTGATATCGGTATTGATGTTGATGAATTATAGTAAAAGCTTGATCAAGGCTTTTGAGTTTATGATTTTATTGGCTACTCTTACCGCCTTAGTCCCCTATTTATTTGCGACTGCAACCCATTTATTATTTGCTTTGCGATCTGGTAAAAAATGGGAATGGATTTGGGGTGGTCTTGCTTTTCTATTCTCTATGTGGGCGGTTGTTGGTTGCGGAGAAGAAATTGTGTTCTATGGCTTTTTAGTATTAATGACTGGGATTCCATTTTATGTATGGATTAAGCGATAAAAATCAATTTTTTTCAAAATAAGTCCAAATCCCGACCCTCAAGTATTATAGAGTTTCGATTTTATTAAATAAATTGCATTGAATCAAAACACTAACCAATGGCCTCTGACATCGAAATCGCTCAATCAATTGAGCTAAAACCTATCGTAAACATTTCCGAGCACATCGGATTGGATCCTGATCATTTAGAGCTTTATGGAAAATATAAAGCTAAGCTTCCACTCACACTGATTGATGATAAAAAAGTTAAAAAGTGTAATCTAATTTTAGTTTCGGCTCTTTCTCCTACTCCGGCAGGTGAAGGCAAAACGACGATGTCTATTGGACTGACTCAAGGGCTGAATCGAATTGGTAAAAAAACAATTGTAGTTTTAAGAGAACCTTCTCTTGGTCCAGTATTCGGAATCAAAGGAGGAGCTGCCGGAGGTGGTTGGTCTCAGGTTCTTCCGATGGAAGATATCAACTTGCATTTTACTGGAGATTTTTCTGCTATTGAAAAAGCGCATAATTTATTGGCCGCTTTGATTGATAATAATATACAAAGCAAAACTCGATCATTGAATATTGATCCACGAACGATTTTGTGGAAACGAGTTTTGGATATGAATGACAGAGCATTGAGAGATGTAACCATTGGTCTTGGGGGAACAGGTAATGGAATTCCAAGGCAATCAGGGTTTGACATTACAGCGGCTTCTGAAATCATGGCGATCCTTTGTTTGTCAAATAATTTAAAAGATTTAAAAACGAGATTAGGTAATATTTTCATTGGATTTACTAAAGATAGAAAACCAGTTTATGCCAGAGAATTAAATGCTCAGGGTGCAATGACGGCTTTGTTGAAAGATGCAATCAAACCAAATTTGGTTCAGACTATAGAAGGCAATGGAGCGATTATTCATGGTGGTCCATTTGCGAATATTGCGCAAGGAACAAATAGTGTAATCGCTACGAAAATGGGAATGTCACTTGCTGATTACGTAGTGACCGAAGCTGGATTTGGTGCTGATCTAGGTGCTGAAAAATTCTTGGATATCAAATGTCAAAGTGCTGGTCTTGCTCCTAAAGCAGTAGTTTTGGTTGCGACGATCAGAGCATTGAAATATCATGGTGGTGTTGCTTTGTCTGATTTACAAAAAGCATCGCCTTCGGCTGTAAAAAAAGGCCTCGTGAATTTAGAGAAGCATATTGAAAATATTAAGCAGTTTAATATTCAACCAGTTGTTGCCATCAATAAATTTACGACAGATACGCCTGCAGAAATTAATGCGATCAAACAACGTTGTAAAAAACTTGGTGTTCAGGCAGTTGTTGCAAATGTATGGGCCAAAGGTGGCAAAGGAGCAGAGGATCTTGCAAAAGCCGTAGCTGAAGTGGTTGATAAATCTAGAAAGAAATTTAAGCCGATCTATCAGTGGAAATGGCCTGTTCAAAAAAAGATAGAAACCATTGCTAAAAAAATCTATGGTGCCGACGGTGTGGAATATAGCGCAAAAGCGAAAGCTGCGTTGAGAAGAATTGATAAGCTTGGTCTTAATGGTCTTCCAATTTGTATGGCAAAAACTCAGAAGTCGCTTTCTGATAATCCTAAATTGATTGGCCGTCCAAAAGGTTTTACCATTACGGTTAGAGAGATTGAAATTGCGGCTGGTGCTGGTTTTATCATTCCGATTACTGGAAATATGATGCGTATGCCGGGACTTCCTTCAGTTCCTTCTGCGGAGAAGATCGATATTGATGATGATGGAAATATTACAGGGCTGTTTTAGAAATATTATGTGGTCATATAGCTATATAATTATATAGCTATATGACTATATATTTTCAAATCAATCCAAACCGCTCTCCACAAACCGCTCCCCTTCCAAAATTTTTTCAAAAATAACTTCTTTCCAAAAATTCAATTTTGATCTTCGAAAGTCGAAACTAACTAGGTTTTCTTTTAGAAATGGATAACCTAAAATCCCGTCGATTTTAAATCCATTACTTCGATTAAAAGTGCTTAGATCTAAGCTCACAAATTCTTGATTTTTGAAATGCTGTTTTTTGATTTTTATCTCATCAACATTTATAGTTTGAGAAACATTTTTTCCAGGATTTACACCTGCAATGGATTTACATGCTCCTTTTTTTATTTTACATTTCTTCAATTTTTTTAATGACTTTGAATTAATCACATTTATCTCCGCTCCAGTATCTACTCCAAAATAAAAATTCCGATTTCCGATTTTCACTTTGATTACTGGTAATTGTTCTTCCATATAAAAAGGTACAGAGGCAATCACACTCTTGTTTTTTAATTTCTTTTTATGATGTCGTGGAAGTAATTCAATCATCTGCTTTTTATAATCAACTAATACTTCTTCTTCACTATATGCACCAATACCTAGTATCCCGCTAATTTTTTCTTTTTTCATTTTTTCAATATGAGAAATATCAACTTCCAAAGCGGGAAGGTTTTTCTTTATGATTAATCCCATTTCAAAATGCTGAACGATTTTTGATTTTACATTCATCTTCCCGTTCACTCCTACTCCAACTGCATCAGGATTTTTTATCTCACTATTTTTTTTGTTGATGATAATAGACGGGGCACCAGTATCGAAAATAACCTTGGATTTTTCACCATCGATTTCAGTATCGACCATGATTAAACCGCCAAGTAAATTGAAGGAAATAATTCGTTCGTTCTCAGACTTAGATAACTTACTAGTAGAAGTTTTTTTTAAATGAATATTATTTTTTACTAGATAGCCATTCTGAGTGAAAGCAACTAAGGAGCCTCCTAGGCATAGCAATATTAGTGTGATGGTTCTCATCAGTTTCTCATTTTGGGATACTTAAATTCTATGACACTAGTGTCAAATTAAACACAGGAGTATTGTTGCTTATAAATTGAATGGGATAAACCTTGTGCGGTTAGTGTATATTATTAGACGAAATTATTCCTAAGTTCTTTTTATAGATATTTGAAATATTAACTCATAAATCCTTGCAGTCTTTATTTTAATAATTTTTCAAAATCAAAATAACTTATCAATAATTTTGTTCCGTCAATTATGTTTGTTTTTTAAGGTTAATTCATGGTAGGGATACAAATAGATAAATATAATATAAGAATATTATGCCAAGTTTACAAGAATTTGACTAATCTTTTAGATGAGAATAAAGTACTGGCGGAATATAAGGGATTCTTTTTACGATATTTTAAAATATTATTTTATCCAAAAAAGAGCTATTTTGGTTTTTAATAATAATCATGAAAGTTCGACATTGTTTTACCTTCGACTTATTTAGATTCATTTCAGCAAACTCATTAGCATCATTCCTTAGGTCAATCACCGTCTTTTCTTCCATTTTCAAAAGCTAAATATTTTCCAATAATTATCGCCACTAAAATGGTTAAATACAACTGGCCAAATATTCCAATTAAAATAGTAAATGATTTTGCAATAGGATGAATAGGTGAAATGTCTCCATAGCCAATGGTCGTCATCGTGATGTAACTGAAATAAATAAAGTCATAAAATTCAGCGTTTTCTGGCAAATTGAAAGAATGTGGTATAGCATGTTCAATAAGGAAAAAAAACGGGGTAACTAAAATTCCTAAAACTAAATATCCTGCGATACTTGCATAGACTTCATTCAACCCAATTCTTTCAACTCGAAAAATATGGAGTATTAAATTTCTAAAAACTCCTATAAAAAATGTGGCTGTCAATATTGGATTCCAAAAAGAAAAAACTTGATCTTGTTGCCCTTTCACGAATAACACGAATAGAATTCCCCCCAAAATGGAAAAGACAATAAACTGTCTGAAACTAGCCGTCGTATAGAAAACGCCCATCAAAAGAACCAATCCAAAAGAAAGATTTAATAACAAACTCCTGGACTCTATTAACTCCGATAATGGTGGAACAATTATCAATAATATCAAACTCACCAAGAAGTATAAATAATTCGGATGGTGAAATTGGTGTCGGAAATATTTTTTTAAACTGTCAAACATGACCTTTAGTTTTCTCTAAAATAAATATAATCTTTTTTGTTTTATTTTTAAACTATCAACAGGACAAAATACTGAGAAGGAAACTCAAGTATTTCATCATTTCGCAGAAATATGAATACATTTCACGGAAGTGTTATTTTTTCTTTTTAAAAACTTATGCTGGCTATCAATCCGTCATTTTACCAGATAAAGACAATACTTGAAGTTCCAGTCTTTTCATTTCTCTAAGAATGGCATTTTTGTCCATTTGCAACCAAGCGTAGATTTTAAGCATACTCATGCTCAACAAAAATATTAAACTTCCAAATCCCCACTTTATTAATCCTTCGGCAGACTCAACATTAAAGAATTGAATACAGCAGTATATAAATAATCCTAAAAAGACAATGGTCAAAATGTTAGTGGTAATTAGAAACCAAGCATTCTTTCCTTTGAACAACCCAGCGATCATTTCAAAATTATTCTGCTCTTCTAGGGAATCATAAAAAGCAGCTTCTTCTTTTGATAAAGTCTCTTTAATTAATTGATCAATTTCTTCCATTTTATTTTTCATGATTTACTTTTTTTAATATTGATTTTAATTTTTCTCTTGCTTTAAACAACCTCGACTTCACAGTCCCAATTGGAATTTTTAAAAAAACACTAATTTCAATTATGGAATACTCTTCAGCATAAAACAACCTTATTATATCCTGTTTTTCTTTAGGCAATTCCTGAATGGCTTTTAAAAGTTCTAGTTGAATGAGGTTCTTTTGATCTTCTGATGACTGCGTATCAGGTTCAATAATTACACTGGATTCTAGTTTTTTGTTTTCCTTATTTCTTTGTTTTATTGCATCAATCGCCCTAGTATAAATGATTCTAAATGCCCAACTTTTAAAACTATCTACATTCTCCAATGTGTGCAGCTTTTTTATGATAATTATCCAACTTTCTTGCGCAATGTCCTTAGCTATTTCTTTATCTTTTGTAACCCAATATGCTTTTTCACAAAATAGCTTATGATAACGCTTTACTAATACAGATAACACAGAAGTATTACCCTCTCGATATTGTAGAATTAGAAAACGATCAGTGTTTTTTTGTCTTTTATTCATTTTAATAAAACTGAATTACATTCTAAAGACTAAGAAACAATAAAAAGGTTCACTTTTGAAGTAAGTGACGGATCAAAATTATTGATAATTCCGTCAAACTACTTAATAATAAAATTAGAATGAAAAAATTTTCAGGTTTCATCATTCTACAAAAACAAAAAAGGAGCTATCAACATCAGTTGATAGCTCCTCGAATTATACTGCAATTAAATATTTTACTTAAACAAGTAATTCAAACTCAACTCGAAAGTTTTATTAGAATTAAGCTGACGTACATGCCAGTTTTCGTCTATTGTATAATCAACTAATCCGTGATTATATTTCAACTCCAGTCCCATTTTTTTAGTTGGATAAATTCCAACACCAAGGACCGTCGCAACATCCATTTTCCGCATGCTATTATAAAGCGCCTGATTCAATAAATCAGATTCATCATCATTCAAGTCTGTTGCAAAATGACTATCTGTTTTAGCATTTAAGAGGTAGGAAAATTTCATCCCCATCAAAATGCCAACTTTCTGCGACATCTTATAAGACAAAGCCACAGGTAAGTCTAAATACTGAAGACTCTCAATTGGCAAATCTTGATTGTTTTCTAAAGAAGCAACTGTAGAATATTCATCTAAAATAGTTGATTCTATCGGCTCAAAAAAATCAGGAGTCAAAGGCTCCATTGCTCCTTCAAATTTTGGTTGAAAACCTGAAAGTAGGCTATAACCTAAACCAGAGCGTAGAGAAAATTTAGCATCTAATTGATAAGATGCATACAAGCCAGTTGATATGCCATGCATACCTTTAAAATCTCTGGTTTGCGTTCCCATATAAAAACCAAAATTGACTTTTGGCTCTTGAGGAAACGGTAGAAGGTCTAATTCTACCAATTCATTTTTCACATCTAAAAATGCAATATCCTTACTACTTAATAAGGCCAATGCTTCAAAATTCTGATGATTGATCGCTACCTCATTTTTACTAGATGGAACAGCATCTATTGTAAAAGAAGTAGAACGATCGTTTTGTTGTTGATCAAAAGGATTGACTCTGTTTGAATCTTCAAAAGGAAGATTCTTTAATAATTCGCTAGCTTTGGTCGGGACTTTTGATTTCTTGTTGAAAACTATTACTGAAGAGGAATTGAAATGTAAATTTTTATCATCTACAGTTTTTATATTTTGATCTGCTAATAGAGCAGATGGTTTTGAAAAATTAGTTTGTATTTGTTGTTCTATTGAATTGCTTTGTTTACTAATCTCTGCAAGCTTATCATTTTCTGCGCTTGAAGGATTTAAGTGAGCTGCAACAGGATCACCCGTTTGAGCAACTTCTCGCGGATTAGATTTAATTGGCACAGGTACCGCTTCTTCTATCATCTCAGGACCATCTTCTTGTAGCACCATCATCGTCCCTATACCTGAAGCAAAACCAATCAATAAAAACAAGAAGAGTAATCCATATCGTTTACCTCCAGTAGAAGGAGCCGTTGCAACAGGCATCTCCTGGTCCAACATCTTCGACATCGCTGACCAACCCTGATCAGCAAATTTCGAATCGCTCATTTCATTATTTCTTTCTTTACCCAGCATGCAATTTGTAATTTGAATTTTGTTCGATCAATTGCTTCAATTTTTGTCTGGCTGTCGCTAAATGCCATTTAGAGGTACCCACTGAAATACTAAGTTGCTTAGCAATTTCTGGATGTGTAAAACCTTCGATAGCATAGAGTCGGAATACTTCTTTGGTGGCTGGAGGGAGTGTATCTACCATTTTCAGGAGATCCTCTTCATACATATTCGTCAAGGCGTTGGCGTTGACGCTATTATCGTGATCTTCAAATACCAAAAACTGAAGGTATTTGGAGTGCTTTTTAAAATATTCTGAAAGGCTGTGGTAAACAAGTTTACGTATCCAGCCTTCCAGAGAACCTTTGAAGGAAAACGTACTTAACTTTTTAAATACGCGTAAAAATCCATTGTTGACAATTTCCATTGCTATATCCCGGTCGTCTGTATACCTTCTGCACATCGCCATCATCTTCGAAAAATATTCCTTATACAGTAACTCTTGGCAGTGCCGATCATTTCTGATGCACCCTTCCACGATTTCTTGCTCGGAGTATTTTTTCCGGGTTTTGAACATATTGAGTTTTGAAAATGCTTTAAAGAAATAGTGTTGCTACCTCCTTAATTGAATAAGCTAAATTAGAAAAATGTCAAAGTTCTCTTATATCGGTACTAATTTAGTTAATCAAATGCAATTCCTCAACAGTAATACTAAGTTTTCATAGCCTGGCATATTAGCTGTTCTCAAAACTCCAGACGTTCTACTACCATAGACAGTACATATTGAAGAAAGGGTTGGGTACTTTTTTGATTTTTTTAAAAAAAAGTTTACATTTTAATTAACCTGCTGATTTTCAACGTTTTAAAATCTTATTAAATTTCACTTTTTTTATAAAAATTATTTTTCCATTGAAAATTAGTAGCTTTAAATCTTGAAAAAGACATTAAAAAGGAGCTGAAACATGAATTTTAGCCCTTTTTTAATTTGACAAACTGTAAAGTGCCTTACATTTCGAAAAGGCCAACAAGTGAGTAAGTGAACAAATTTACAGCGAGATAAGTGAGCAATTGTCAAAACCGTTTGTTCTTTTGCTACCTTGTTACCTTGTTACCTTGTTACCTTGTTAATTTTAAATAATATAGATGACCAATAACGATATTCTTCGACGATTACGATATGCTTTTGATTTTAAAGACAATAAGATGATTGCGATTTTTGCTCTAGCGGATCATGAAGTCAGCAAAGCGCAATTAACTGCTTGGATGAAAAAGGATGATGATCCGGAGTTTAAAAGTATGCATGATAAATTCCTCGCCATTTTTCTAAATGGATTTATCAATGACAAACGTGGTAAGCGAGAAGGTGAACAACCTCTACCGGAGAAGAGTTTGAATAATAACATCATTCTTCGAAAACTAAAAATCGCGCTCAATCTCAAAGATGATGACATGGTCGAGATTCTTGATTTGGCCGACTTGCGTTTTAGCAAACATGAAATAACTGCTTTTTTTAGAAAACCTGGTCAACGTCAATACCGGGAATGTAAAGATCAAATTTTGCGGAATTTTATTTTTGGTTTGCAGAAGAAGCATAGGAAGGAGTA
>CAKZTD010000247.1 GCA_937921595.1 uncultured Saprospiraceae bacterium | reverse complement strand
ACCATCATAACCGGTAACATCTATAGAAATTGGAACATAGAAAGCTTCATTTTCATCTCCTCCTCCAGAATAAGCAGGGAGTCCTTGTTCGCTTGCAGAATAAATCACATCCTCACCTATTGACACAATTATATCTTGCGCTTCTGGTATCCAGAAAGGATCTTGGAGTTGTGAATATTGATTTTTCCATCTCATCCAAAAATCAAGCGTAATGGTCTGAGCTTCACATTCTTGCTCTGGCATAGTAAAAGATTGTTGCAAATAATGGTTCGTTGGTCCATTTTCCACAGCACTTGCTCCACTTTCTCCACTATGCGCTAACGCCTCTTCATGGAACATACCTCCATAATAGATGCTAAGGCTTGATCCATTTGGATCAGCAGAACCAAAAATCCAAGCTTGTGATAAATCTCCATAAATACCATCACCTTCAGCTGTGGCATTCCAACCTGTTGAACCATCTTCAAATCCACCATTAATCAAAGTTCCTGAATTTCTAGATGTTTCTGGATTTCGTTCATTTAGAGCTTTTAGCATTTCATGAAAATCAGATAATTCCACTTCTGATTCCTGCCATTTTTCAGCTTGTTCAACTGATTGTTGTTCAACAACAGTTTCTTCTATTTTTTCATTTTCTTTTTCACAGCTTACCATAAATAAGGCAAAGCCAAGCGTAAGTAATAAGAAACTTAGTTTTTTTAATTTGTACATTTTAAAAAGTTTTAAAGGGTTATAAAATTGAGCATTTATTTCGCACATCATTCGGAAATGACAATGCAATGCCAAAGCACCATGAGGTACTTATTAATTGTTGCAAACTAATAGTAGGATGTTCTTAATAAATCAGAAGTTGGGTTAGTTTTAAAATCTGGTTGATCTCAAAACGATTCCTTTTAGAAGAAAAGTGATTTGATTTTCATTGTTTTTGTTTTTTAGGGTTATGAAATAAAAGTAGTGAACCTATTTCTTAACTTTTTAATTCATTACTATTTATATAAACAATATTAGAAACTTAATTATGTATTAGCAAATATTTTAATGACAATGTTCTGAATGGTAAGTTTTATGTTCTGAACGGTAAAATTTAAGCCTGAAAAGAGGAGATTAATTGTAATAAATGCCTCAGTATAAGGCTAGTTGATGCTTAAAACTAAACATTATGATTATATTTAATATCAAAGTTATGCATAGTTTACTATAAAGTGTTAGTATGCATCTTACATTTTTATTGGATCATTAGCAATATTTTTACATTCAAGAATATATCGCAATAATTAATAGACTGAATTAAAATTTCCCATCAAATAAAACAGCATCAAAAACCTCAAAAACCCAAGGACATTGAAATAAAGAAAATCAGATAAATATCTTCATATCATATTCTCTTTATGTCACTTTAAGTTTTTCCAACGTTATAATATTGATGAATCTTCAACTCGCATTTTCAATTTTCCTTTTCAATTTCTCTAGCCATTTACAGGCTCAGGATCAATCTATTAACCTCATTCCGAACCCAGGATTTGAGGATGTCAATGTTTGTACAAAATACGGAGAATCTTGTTTTCCAGAAGGCTGGCGATCGACGACCTTAAAAGCTTTTTATTACCTCAATAGCTTCGAAGCAAAGCAAAGTAAGCATAAAGCTTTCGAAGGGGATCGTTTCGTTTCCATTTGCATGCATGATGGGAAAAGGGATTTTGATCAAGGATTTTTACAGACACCTTTGCTTTGTGAATTAGAAGCTGGAAGAATGTACGAGTTGTCATTTCAATATAAAGTTCCATTTAATATGTTGGAAGAATTTGGTGTTTATTTTACAGACAGCTTAATCGTTCGAAAGAATAATGATGCACTAAAAAACATCGAACCGAATGTTGTTTTTAAAACTACAAGTCTACTCCCTGCAAATAAATGGATCATTTCAAAAGGTGTCTTTAAAGCAAAAGGTGGAGAGCAGGTAATCATCATTGGAAATTTTAATACCAATGAAAATTCTCGGATCACTCCTTTAGAATCCCAAAAGAAAAGGAAGAAAAAAGATTATGATAATTTGCGATCAAGAACTTATTATCTCTTTGATAGTTTTCGCCTCACTCCTATTGATGGCGAAGTTGATTGCGATATTGAAATCCGAAGAAAACAAATCTATGATGATAATGTACGTCATGGAAAACCTTATAAAAAAGTATATCCAGTGTCTTTGGATACGGTGGAACTTGAAGAAGTAGAAATAGAACCTTTGAAAGAGATTGAGTCAGAATTTTTGGTCATCGATTCTGATAGCATTGTTATTTCTGAAACTTTCGAATTACCGAATATTTTGTTTGGATCAAACAGTGATCAGATGCTTCCAATTGCTTATTCTTCTTTGAGAAAGTTAGCCAATTACCTCCAATTCAATCGTAATCAAAAGATCAGTATTACTGGCCACACTGATGATATCGGAAACGATTATTCCAATCAAAGTCTTTCGGAACGCAGGGCAAAATCGGTACAGGATTACCTGATTAATCAAGGCATTTCAAAAAGCAGAATTTCTTATGAAGGAAAGGGAGAAAGTGAACCTTTAGTCCCTAATGATACCGAGGAAGGAAAGGCGAAGAATCGGAGGGTAGAGTTTTCTTTAACGAAGGATCTTTAGAAAGAATTTTCAATATTGAATTTCCAATGCCCAATATTAAATACTAGAGTTGTACGCATATCAAATTTTATAGCAAAATTCCGGACTTCAATTTTAAAGAACTAATTCCTAAAAAAAAATTACCCCATTGAATATTGAAGATTAGATACTCAACATTCATTCTCCTCTACCCCATTTCTGAAACTGAAATCATCTTATCCTCCACTAAGTGAACCAATTCCGTATACCTTGGATCACGTTTAATCTGACGACCTCTTACCAGAGGTAAGTCAACATGGATGTGTTCTACAAATTGCGAAGGTGCTGACTTCATGATATAAATATCATCCGCCAAATAAACTGCTTCAGGAATATCATGTGTAACAAAAATAATAGTAGGATGATATTTATTCCAGATATCAGAAAGCAAATCCTGCATCTGTAATCGAGTCTTGATGTCCAATGCTCCAAATGGCTCATCCATCAAAAGGATTTCAGAATTTGCGAGTAAGCTTCTAGCGATCGCAACACGCTGCAACTGACCACCCGATAAAGTTGGATATTGTGCATACTTATGTTCATGACCAGCAAGGCCAACTAGCTCTATAAGTTCCATTGCTTGAGCATCTCTTTCTTTTTTAGCAATCCCTTTATATTGTAAAGCTAATCCAACATTATCTAAAACGGTCATCCAAGGAAGAGAACTGTATTGTTGAAACACCATGCTCACCCGATTGTCTTTTCCAACTGGCTTATTATTAACTAAGACATTACCTGAAGATGGATCTTGTAAACCTGCAATATATCGTAACAAAGTTGACTTTCCACAACCTGACATTCCAAGGATCACAACAAACTGACCTTGTGCCGGTTTGTCTTCGATTATGAAATCAAGATCCTGAATGATATTCGTTTTTCCACCATCATAACTTTGAGTAATCCCTCTAAGTTCAACAATGTTATTTAAATCTGTGTCTTTAAAATCAAGCATTTGTTATTGATTATTCGCTTTGTGTTTAAAAATCTTAAACTCTCCCATCCCAATGACAATCAATCCGGTCACTAATAATATTGGAGCGTATTTCATAATTACTGCTGAAACATCAGGAAATAATATTGATATAATAACCATCACCAATAGCAAACTTAAAATAGTATAAATACCGTATTGAGATTCTTTAATTCCTGGAGCTGCACTTTTAAAATGCTTATAAGGAAACAAACGTTTTTGTATATAAGAAAAAACAAAATCTTGTAAAAACCCAACTAAGATGATCACGATTAATCCCGCAAATACTTTCTCAGAAAGTCCTTGCCGACCACTGGTAAACATCAGTGCACCAATACCTCCTTCTTTGTTCAATAATTCGGCGATGATAATATAAGTCCAAGAAATGGCAGTCAATACTCGAATGTCTTCAATCAGTTTTGACATGACTGCTGGAAAGTAAACAGTTCTAATGGTTTGCCAATCCGTTGCGCCTAAGGTGAAAGTTGTTTTCAAATAAACGTCACTGACTTCTTGTACTCGTTGTACTACAACTGGTAATAAATACACGAAAATACCAAAAGCTAAAAAGGTAACCTTCATTAATTCTTCGGTACCAAATGCCAACATAAATACCCCCGTCAAGGCCGTCAGTGGAAGAAACCGTAATGCATCAACCGGACGACTAAATAAGCCTTTAAAAAACGGCAGTAAACCCAGTAGGAAACCAAAAGGAATAGCAAACATAATGGCCCAAATGTATCCTTGAATATTTCGCCAAAGAGATAGCAAGGTATTAGAAATCAAGTTGTCATTTTGAATCATTTTCGGGATTGCTTTGACGACATGATCAGGTCTCGGAACAATTGGATATCGTTTTTCAAAAACAGTCGCATTCGCTGCCCTCAAAGAATCTAACTGCTCTAAGGAATCTAATTTTGCAAGCATGGCATCATCTGCTCCTAAAGTAGAAGCTGGAAATTCAACGGCTTCATATATTGGAAGTCGTTCCGATCTTGCTTCGGCAATCATCCACCAGATTGCTATTAAAAAAACAAATCCAACAATTCCCAATATGATCGTTTGAGATTTTGTTAGATTACCACGAAGTTTGAATAAGGACATAGATGTAGTTAGAGGTGAGAAGTGAGGAGTTAGAGATAAGAAGTGAGGGCTAGGAGAAATACTCCTCACCGCTCACTCCTCACCCCTGATATTATTCTGGTACTAACTCAAAATCAGTTCTTCTGTTTTGAGCTCTTCCTTTATCAGAGTCATTCGACGCAACTGGTTTATCAGGTCCATTCCCTACTACGATAAATCTATTACGTGGCATGCTGTAAGTTTCGATCAAGTAGTTGGCTACTGATTGAGCACGTTTTTTAGAAAGAGCAACATTTGTTGCTTTTGATCCAGTATTATCTGTGTTACCTTCAATACGAATACGAGAATTACTAAACGCTTTCGCAATTTCTACAAACTCATTATCGATAATGTATTTGCTATTTTCATCCAACTGAAATTCTCCAGATCGGAAGCTAATGCTCACTGCTTTAGAAGCTATTGCTGCTTTCTTTTTATCCGATTCTTTAACGGCTTCAAACTTATGGACTCCTTCAGAAGACTGTCCATTCATACTAGCCAAAGCACTAGATCCTTGTGCTAATTTGCTATACTGAATCAATCTCCAATTTGGAACTTTATCACCCGTAAATCCAAGACCACCATAAATAGAAGTCATTTTGTTGTACAAACTTTCTCCTGTTACATTTTTGTAATCTCGGTTAAGACCAAAGAAATTCATGTTATCACCATGTGTACAAAGACGAACATTATTGATCGCATCATAAGTCATTCCTTCATCGAAACCATCAAAAGCCTCCGCTAAAATTTTAGCAGCTTTTCGCTTGTTTCCATCATTAGAATTGATCTCTGCTGCACCTTTCATCCAACCTTCGTATAACTGTTGCATACGTTTCTGATTGTTGTTGATAAAAGATTCTTTAGCAATAAAAACATCGGCAATAATATGAGAAGCTGATTTTGTATTTTCAAGTACCCGAGCACCTGGAACAGAGCTGACACAATCTGCATCATCTGGACTCCAAACTACTGCAGCATCTACTTGTTTACCTTTGAAAGCTGCTGCCGCATCAATTGCACTAGCTTGCTTAACCAAAGTTACATCATTGATGGATAGTCCACCCGCATCTAATAACCAAAGTAAGAAAGAATGAGAAGGGGTCAATTCCGCAACTGCGATTTTTTTACCTTTCAAATCTGCAACAGTATTGATACCTCGTCTTGCAACAATTGCATCTCCACCTCTTGACCAGTCAGCCTGGAAAACTACTTTAGGATTATATGGTGCTAAGCTTTCCACTTCTGTTGGAAAAGCATCGATGGTTGCCCATAAAAGATTTACCTCATCGTTTTTGAAAGCTGCTCTCGAAGCTTCAAAGTCATCAAGGATTTTAAACTCGACTTTAAAGCCGTAGTCTTTATAAAATCGGGATCTTGTATTGGCTTGAAATCCTTCATTGAAGTATTGTCCACCAGCATAACCACCCCAGGTTACGACACCTACTTTGATGACATCTTTATCGTTTTTAGAAGAACTAGTACTAGGTCCAGGGCTTGTGCTTGAATCAGTACCTCCACTAGAAACGGTATCTGCTTGCTCAGTCAATTCCTTTCCGATATCAGTTTCCTGAAGGAAATACCTTCCGGCAAAGAAAAGTGCTGCAACTATAAGCAGTGTCATTAAAAGTTTTGAAAAAGTCGTTAATCGTCTAGCCATTGTTTTGGATTGTGATTTTGAATTTGTTTTTTATAAAATGGTATTAATTTCTTGTGTCAATCAGGGCTTAAGATAATGTTAGTTTCTATTTTATTTCAAGCTAAGAACAACCGGCATTCGGTATTAGGGATCGTCTAATGCTGAACACTTAATACCTTATACACACTCAGCTAAAATTTCAAATCTTTACTTTTTAACTCAAGTTCAACTCTACCCTATTGTCAATTCGAGTATTGGCCTAGCTTGATGCAGTGCATCAAATGTGTAGAAGCCGAGAATTATTCAAAGAAACTATCATACTGATTATTATGCCCAACTTCCCGAATCGGTTTTTTGATCGGCTCGTTGATATCTAATACTTCTTCGCTGTTTGCTTTTAGAACCAAAGTATCTTTCTCTTCTCCTAGAATCAATGAAACACCTTCTTTCTCCCACTTCTCTAACATCTTCATTCCTTCTTCTTCAAAAACTCCATTTTGTAAATCAACAGAATCCATAAAGCTAGAAGACATATCCATAAAACGCTCCATCTCCCCTACTTTTTGACTGACATCATCAGCGATCGCTTCTAATGCCATATCAAACATTGCTTTTTTATCTTTATCACCTGAAATGATATTCATAGCAGATTTCATAGCAGAATGACTGGAAAGTATTGCTTTACGCTCTTGTTCTTTGACTTCTACTTGATCCTTGATATCCTCCATCATGATTTCAGAGTTTTCATACATCTTAGTCAGCACTCGATATAGTACTTCCATCTTTTTGTATAAATCCTCTAATCGAACATTGGATTCTCTAAGTCGTCCCGCTTTTCTAGATTTTAAAATAACCTGAGCCTTTTTATTTTTTTCCTTGGCTTTACTAGCGAGGTTAAGATTACTTTCGATTGATTTTTGATTATTATAAATAATCTCTTTTAGCTTGTGCATTTGCCCTCTTAGCTGACTCACTTGCTTATTCATCTTTCGAAGATTATTTTTCAAATCTTCAACATAAGATTTCAAAATACCAATTGGATCAATCTGTACAAACATTCCGGTTACCCATCGCATTACTGACTTATACATGTACCAAACTAAATTTCGCATTTTAGGATCCAATACCATATAGATTATTGCTCCTAATGCTAATAACATTAGACTTAGATAAAGTACACTCTGGGTAGCTGCAAGGATATAAGGCAAAGCGAGAAATGCTAAATATCCGCCACCTATTACCAGGCCTCCCATTACAATAGCGCCAGTTACACCTTCAGGTTTTTGCCAAAACGATTTTGGCTTAAAATCTTGATTCATATCTTATTTTACAATTTTCGTTTATAGAGTTCCTTATATTCTTAGAACCTACAGGTTCTTAATCTTTTCTAAAAATAGATTTTATCAGACTTCCAATTAGAAATCTTGTTCTTGGATGAAGCAGAATGAATAATACTCCTCCTATGACAAGTAATCCTATTGTCAAAAACAGGATATTTGAGGTAAATGTAATCAACATCGGTAAAGCCCAATAAAAGAGATAACCTAGCCCACCAAACAATACAGCCAGAACAACGATGGTTCCGAGCATTTTAGCAGACTTATCTTCAGACGAATTATATGACATTATTTCCAGATCTTATTTAATATTATATTATTGGACTAAATTACATTGAATCTGCTTTTTAAGATATCCCAAATTTTTCAACACACTTTCCTTGCAGTCAAGGTTTATGAAAATGTCAGAATATCAAACAGATTAAACATAATTCTTTACGTCTTCTTATTTTAAATAATTTTTCATACTCTCAATATCTTTTTTGATGTGACTCACCAGATTATTGAAAGAAGCATGAAAATCATTTTTAGTTGATTCTACTTTTATTGCTGCACCAGAAATTTCTTCTTTCATCGCATGCATCCCTTTTGAATGTTGATCGATCTCTTTCTTCAATTGCTCAATGGTCTTTGTCTTTTCCTTGATGATGTTCTCTAATTGTTTGATTTGAGCCTCTTTATCACCGATCTGCTTCGTCTTTTGATTTGCCAATGCTTGACCAAATTTAGACTCTTCATCTAACAACACTCGAATATAATGGTTCGCCGTCTTGATCAAATGATCTGGTGTAGCTCCCATCGTTTGAGCCATTGCATAAGCTGATTTGAAACGAGTTTGTTCATCCATTGGCATTTTTTCCAAGGATTTCAATGAATGCTTATATTCCAGATAGTCAAAGCCGTCAAGGTTATTTGCTTCCATTGCTTTAAGCAAAACATTAGTAAATTTTGAATTTACTTTCCCTGAAGAAGCAGTAGTTGAGGTCCTTGGAACACTAGTACTACTAGTAGTTTGCTTGGGTTTAGGAACAGAACTCCCTGCTTTTGTTTTTGCCTGGGGCTTCTTAGGCGTATCGTCTTCAACGACAAATAATGATTTCAACTTATCAAACATGCTCAATTGTTATTACAAAGCTTCAAGTATGCTTAAACTTTCATGATTGAGCCAAAGTAAGAAAACTTAATTCTGATTAAGGCGAAAAACATAGTCGATACAGCAGTGTCGACGAGGCTTTTGAACGAAATTCAGGATTAAATTTACCACTTGCAGCCGATAGATGGAAATTTAAACATGCTCCTAAAATGGCTAATTGTTCAGTAGTGCTCCAGAGCTTTAGATAAAGCCTCTGATTTAATCTACAAAGTAAGAAAAAAAGGATTAATTCACCAAAATATACTCCAAACTAATACTAGATATCAAAAGACTTTGTTTCCTTCTATCTTCTTGTCTTAGTTTCTTTCTTATATCAATTTAACTTTCTTAGGTTTGTATTTTGAAAAATGCACTTAGAATTTGTAGCTTTTTGCCTGAAAAAGTATTTAAGCGCTTGATATTTTTATCTGTTTCTCGATGATTCACTTTGCTTATGCATTTTTTACCATCTGTTGTTAAAAAGTAAAATCAAACCACCTGTATGTTCGAACATTCGTTTCAAAAAAGAGTAAGATATGGAGAGACTGATCAAATGGGGTACCTCTATTATGGTAACTATGCCCAACTCTACGAAATCGGTCGAGCTGAACTAATTCGCTCGATAGGCTTGACTTATCGGGATATGGAAAAAGAACATGGAATTTTAATGCCTGTACTTTCCATGAATTCAAGATATGTTCGTCCTGCACTTTATGATGAACTATTAACTATTAAAACTTTTTTGCGGCATATGCCAGAGCAAAATATTACGTTCTTTCATGAGATCTATAATGAACGAAACAAATTAGTGAATGGTGGTTCTGTTAAATTGTGTTTTGTGGAAGCAGAAACAGGAAAGCGTTCATCGACACCAGAATATTTGAAAGAAGCTTTGCAAGTTTATTTTAAATAGTGAGTATTTAATCTGTACTGAACTACAATACAATCAACCTAGTAACTTTATCAATAAATAGTGAAAATACCAAGTTTCAAAAAGTTTACGAACTTCATCTTTAATCTTCCAATCATTGTCAACATCCTTGATTGGACAAAGGTGCATTCCTTTCCAGGCTTTGCAAAAGTTCCAATCTACGATGTGGTGATTTTCATTTTAAATGAGATCAAAAGAGATGCTTTAATCTCAAGGGCAAACTCTATTGCATTTAGTTTTTTCTTATCTATATTTCCTGGAATAATCTTCATTTTTACACTTATACCATACATTTTGCCCTATTTCGACTATTTAATCATTCCTTACATTCAGGAAGAATTATTGGTTCGAGCACCCGCTACTGGAGCGGTGGATTTTGCAGCAACAATCATTAGTCAGATTGGCTACCTACTCTCCGAGGTAAAAATATTACCAGAGAATGCTAGAGAAGAAATCACGTCTATGATTAGTAAATTAGCAACTCAGACTCATGGTGGAAGGCTTTATTTCGTTTTGATTCTAACGATATTTTTCTCCTCTAATGGAATGATGACTTTGTTCCGTGGTTTTGAAAAATCGCATTCTAATACTTTTAAAAAAAGAAGCATTATTCGAAAGAGAGTTTTAGCGATTGGCCTTACTCTTTTAATTGCTATTTTGGTTTTGGTCGCTGTCTTTTTAATTGTACTTGGGCAAACACCTCTGGAATCTATCCTTAACTTTTTAGATGCCAATAGGTTCCAAACTCTACTTGTTCAAGTTTTAAAATGGGTTGTCGTCATTGCTTTATTTTATTCAGGGATATCTGTGATCTATCGATATGGAGCCTCTACTTTTATAAAATTCAAATGGTTTTCTCCTGGAGCAACTCTGGCAACTATCTTGACCATTTTATCATCCATCGTTTTCTCCATTTATGTAGAAGATTTTGGCGCTTATAATGATCTTTATCTTTCCTTCGGAACGATTATCGTAATCATGCTTTGGATTCAAATTAACGCATTCATCTTGTTAGTAGGTTTTGAACTAAATGCAAGTATTGCTGTCAATCGAGATATAAAAATAGCCAAAGAAGAACTAGAATAATTCGCCTTCACTCCTCCTCTTTTTTCATTCCAAAAAAGATCATGTTTTAGAACAAATACGGTATAAACCTTTCATATCTATTTTTAGTCAAATACTAAAAAGAAATATGTTTTTAAACATGCAACACCACCTCAAACCAGTCCGTAAAATAATATGACCGCTTATAGGTCAGAATATACCAATAGTTAAGTCACAACGATTGCTCTCGGTAATGCTTGTTATTTTGTAACCTATTTGAAGGAAAAACGTTAAGAGATCTATATACTCCTCTTTCCCCATCCTTCTCAAATAACAATTTTTACCCAAAATCGATTTCCCTTTTACTGGTTTAAATAAAATTTTAAACCAGTATACGAGCTAAAAAATTATATAACAATCTCTGTATTGAAAGGGGAATATACTAGCAATTAAAAATGAACAGCATTATTAAACGTTCTCATCAAACCCAATATAGAACTTACGACTACAACAGATTAGAAACACAAACCCGTAAACTATCACTATGAACCACTTGTACAATCGTAAGGATGCAAAAGACCTTTTGTATCTCTATGACACACTATTAAAAAAAGGAACAGAAGTCAACCTACGCGAAGTTGATTTCTTAAAGCTCATCTCTCATGTTGAAAAAGAAATTAGTTTATCAGATGCTATCGAAGTAGCAGACAATGCGATAAAACGATTTAAATTTTCACCTAGATTACACACTTGTAAAGCTCGACTATTGATTGATTATGGCCAAGAAGATCTAGCCTTTGAAGCATTAGACCGTGCAGAGATATTTGGTCAGTCATTTATTGAAACTGACTTATTAAGAGCTAAAGCTCACTTATCATTAAGCGAAATTACAGAGGCTCAAAGAATTATCTACGATTTAAAATACAGCTACCACACTACTGATGTAGAAAGAAGCCGGGTTTTATACGTTGAAGCTTTGATTCATGAACAGCTCGATGAATTCAATCAGATGTACACCGCTTTGAATGAAGCTGCACAATTTGATCCTTTTAATGATGAAGCATTACAAAAATTATTTATCGCTGTCGAATTGGCTAAACGTCATGAAGAGAGTATTTTGCTTCACACCTTCGTATTGGATGAAAATCCATATTCGCATACTGCATGGTTTAACCTTGCACAGGCTCACTATCAATTACGAGAGTACGAAGAAGCATTGGATGCATTTGAATATGCCTTTATTACGAACGATAAATTTGAACCTGCATATAAAGAGTTCGCTGATGTCTGCTTTCAACTAAAATTGTATCAAAGAGCATTGGATGCGCTCGAAGAAGGTTTTGAGCTTTTTGAAGCAGATGAAGACATGTTATTAAAACTTGGTCAGTGTCACCAATATCTTGGGAATACTGCCAAAGCAAAAATATTCTATTATAGAGCCTTGAATTTAAATAAAATGGCTGATGAGGTTTATTTCCATATCGGAGAATGTTACTCTGAAGAAGGTGAATATTCCAGCTCTGTTCATTTCTATAATCAAGCAATAAAAATTGATGATCTAAGAGAAGATTATCTGATGGCTCTCGCTAAGTCTTATAGCAAAATGGGTCGCTTTCAAAAGGCTTTGCCTTTATTCCAAAAGGCAACCGAAATGGGGCCTGAGCTTAGTGAAAACTGGGTGGAGTATGCTTCTTTTTTAGTTGATATCAACGGTCTTGAAGAAGCCTTAGAAGTGATCGAAGAAGGTGAGAATTATTCTTACGGAGCAGATCTTTTTTATTGTAAAGCTGCTATCCTTTTCAAAATGGAGGATCGCAAAACAGCCTTAGACGCACTTGGAGAAGCATTAATTGAAAACTTCAATGATTCCGAATCGTTTTTCAATTATTTGCCAGACTACAGAAGCGACAAAGATGTGAAGTCCATTATGCGTTATTATGCCGCTGAGGAAGTTTAATTTTTGAACCTATCCCCATACATCAAACATCCCTGATAGTTCTGCTATTGGGGATTTTTTTTTGGAAATTGAAAGCCACATCATTCAAAATAAAAAGGTGAGTTTAAATCAAAATTTCGATAGTGAAAAAATCTTGAGGTTTTCGAGGAATTATAAAATTAGAACATTTAATTTTGCAGTCTTTTTATTTGTAATATTAGTCTGGTTTTGATTTTGATTTTGATTGTATTTTTGATTATCTTTTGATTTCTAAAATCAAATACTTCTTTCAAATGTGTGGTCGATCAAGTTTAACTAAAACTCAAAAAGAATTAGAGCAGAGATTCCAAGCGGAGTTTTATCAGGAAGATATCGAACGTTATAATCCCATTCCTAATTATAATGTTGCTCCTACACATATGCATCCAGTAATCACAAACGAAGCTCCAGATCGATTCCATTTATTCAAATGGGGACTCATTCCATACTGGGCAAAAAAAGTATCCGTTGGTAGCAAGATGATCAATTGCCGCATCGAAACGATCCTTGAAAAACCAGCATTCCAAAATGCGGTAAGACATAGACGATGCATCATTCCATTTGATGGGTTTTATGAATGGAAAAAGATTCACAAAGACAAAATCCCTTATCGGATTACATTAAAAGATCAAGGCTTATTTGCTGTCGCGGGGATTTGGGAACAGTGGAAATCGGAGGAAGATAAAACGGTTTTCTCTTTCTCCATAGTCACCCAACCTCCAAACAATCTCATGAAAGACATCCATGATCGTATGCCTGCGATTTTGCTTCCTGAACAAGAGAAAACCTGGCTAGATAAATCAATTTCTGCAGAAGATGCGTTGTCAATTATTGCTCCTTACCCTGATGATTTACTACATGCTTATACGGTCTCAGATCGGATAAATAAAGTGACGGAGAATGATGCTCAACTTTTGGATGAGGTTCCGTTTGATCGACCAATTCAGGGAAGTTTGTTCTAGGTTTTTCAAACAGTTTTATTAAAAAAAACTAGAACTCATCAATTTTACTTCATCGTTGCTACATAATAACCTTCACCCGTTTTTTTCATTTTATAGTTCCCTTTTTTTAGTTTAAGGTAAGCTTTCTTTCCTTTTTTATTTGATAACGTTGCCTCGTAGGGTTCTTCCATAAGAAAATGAGATCCAGAAAAATATTCTTTCAACACCCGAAGACTCATGTCTTTTTTACGGAAGAAAATTCCAGTTATTTGACCATTTTCATTTAAAACAGCTGTGGCAAACATACTTTTTTCTGGTATATCCTCATCATCAATGGTGACTACTATCGTTGTACAAAGCCCAAATCCTTTACAGTCTTTAGATTGCCTTCCAAAAGTAACCTTTACTAAAATTTTAATTTCCCCATGGTCTTCTTCAAATGCATTTTCTTCAACTAAAGCAGGCTCATTGTAATCTAAAAACTCTGAAGATTCTGAAAAAAACAGGGCAAAAGGAATCACTAAAACAAAAAATAATGTTTTCATTCTTTGATTGGTTTATGAGGTAAAAAAATGACGAAAATAATCTTTCTCTTATTTTCAATACAAACTTAAATGAATCTCAATTTCCAGAAATCACCCATCTAGGTGATTTTCAAAGATTTAAATTGGAAATTCAGATAATCTTCTCATTTTTGCAAAAAACTATTAATTCTAAATGTTGATATATCTAATTTTTAGAATGGCGACCTTTATACTTGGAATGCTTCCATTTAGGCTACTCTACTTATGTTCGGATGCATTGGCATTTTTACTTCATCGAGTGATTCGTTATCGAAAAGCAGTTATTCAAAAAAACCTATCCAAAGCCTTTCCAAGTAAATCAGAATCCGAATTAAAAATCATTATAAAAAAGATCTATAAAAATCTCAGTGATATTTCACTTGAAGGTGTCAAAGGAATGTTCGCTAACCAAGAGACTTTGATTAAGAGGTATAAGTTTCTAAATCCTGAAATCGTAGAATCCATTTTTAAAAATGGAAATTCTGCTATTGGTTTGGTGGCACATTACAACAACTGGGAATGGGGAGCCTTTGTAACTGAAGCTCAAATCAAGGGTCAGGTAGTCGGCGTTTCAAAGTCAATAAAGAATAAATATATCGATGCATTTCTAAAAAAAAATCGGGCACGCTTTGGCTCAAAAATAATCCACATGGAAAAAACTGCCAGAGCTCTAATCCTCAATAAAAAAACACCAACATTATATGTACTTATTGCGGATCAAAGTCCTTCGAATTCTAGAACTGCACATTGGTTAACTTTCCTAAATCAAGAAACAGCTTGCCTAGTCGGCCCAGATAAAATCGCAAGAAGAACAAATTATCCAGTCATCTATTTTGATGTGCAAAGAGTTCAGAGAGGTTTTTATGAAATTACGGCGACTGTTCTGCATGCAAATCCAAGAGAACTTAAGGCAGGAGAAATCACACAACTATATATGAGTAAATTGGAAAAGGTCATCCAGGAAAAACCGGAAAACTGGTTGTGGTCACATCGCAGATGGAAGAAAAAAAGATTAGTCTAAACTTTAAGTTACTAAACATTTTTTTGATGAAACTTAAATTTTATCCACCTTAGCTAAAACCAACATGAATTAAGTATTGTAGAAGAAATACTTAAGCATTTTATGAGATGCTTTTAAATTTATACTTCGTTAGAAATTTTCGTCATAGCGAAGGCTATGTCTCAAATTTCTGCCTTACCTATATCTAAAACTCTCAACCTAAAATACCGAATTACTTTTTCTACAATACTTAGCTTAACTTAAGCATGACAAAATCATAAATGGTTTACCATGAGCTTTTTTCTTTTACATTAGAGAGGCTATTCACTCATTTATGAATTCACCCATTCGCTCATTTCCCAATTACCAATCCAAAATCAATAGTAGTTTATCTAGACTTAGTAAATATGACATCACTCCCCCCAGCGGTAACTTTCCAAGTCCAATCCCGCCAAATCCAAAACTCGATCAACCACTGTTGCTGCTAATTCTTCAAAATTCTTTGGATCACTATAAAAGGAAGGAGATGCTGGACAGATGACACCGCCAGCTTCAGTAATCGTTTTCATATTATTTATATGGATCAAACTATAAGGCGTATCCCGAATAACGAGAATCAATCTTCTTCGTTCTTTCAATATCACGTCTGCTGCCCGAGTCGTCAAATCATTGGAAATCCCCGTAGCTATCCGCCCCATCAAGCCCATAGAACAAGGGCAAACGATCATGGTCTCATATTTTGCTGATCCAGAAGCAAATGGAGCCATAAAGTCATTTTTCTCATAAAACTGGAAGTGTTCGTTTTCATCAAGGATTTTCTCATAATCCTTATTTTTCAACTCCAATTCCCAGTTATATTTTGCATTCTTGCTCATCACAACACCTACCTTTTCTACTTGATCTTTGAGCTTACTCAATCGATCAAACAAGACTTTAGCATAAATCGACCCGCTAGAACCACCTATTGCCACGACAATTTTCTTCATTTTATGTTAATTACTGTTAAAAATATAGGAAAGCCATATGCCCTATGTTTCAATTGAAGTTTAAATATGATAAATTGTGGAATAATTTTTCCTTTAATAAATGAAAGAAGTGAAAGTCTATTCTAAATACCTTTTTAGTACTTTCTCTTTTTACAATAATATTCTAAATAAAAATACTCAAATCATGCGAATTGTTTTTCAAATAGGTGCTTTATTACTAACAACTTTGATCTTTAGTTCATTTACTCCTCCTACAGAAACTGCTGAAAAAATCAAATGGTATTCTTGGGACGAAGCGATTGAAATGAATAAAACCAATCAAAAGAAGATCTTTATCGATGTTTATACCGATTGGTGTGGATGGTGTAAAAGAATGGATGCTTCAACCTTTTCCGATCCTGCTGTAATCAAATATATGAATGAAAATTTCTATGCAGTAAAATTGGATGCAGAGCAAAAAGCAGACATCAACTATAAAGGACATACCATGAAGTATGTTGGTCAAGGAAGAAGAGGATACCATGAACTAGCATATTCGCTTCTTGATGGTAAAATGGGCTATCCTGCTTTTGTGTACTTAGCTGAAGATGAAAAGAGAATTACTGTTTCTCCTGGCTATAAAGATGCAGATACCATCATGAAAGAACTGGTTTTCATCAGTGAAGATCACTTCTTAACTACTTCTTATGATAAATTTGTAAAAAATTATAAGTCTAAGAAGCCTTAATTGGTCAAAAGGAATTAAAGTAAACAAGTTAATAAGCCAACAATTTAGCAAAGGCATATCTTATTGTTCTCTTATTACTTTGTTGACTTGTCTTATTGATCATTCTCTTTTAAAAAGCAAACAAGTGAATTCACTTTGAAACCATTATTTTAATCCTTTAGAAAAGTACGCCTCTATCTTGTTTTCATATTTTTACAAAAAATAATACCTTAGAGGTCGTTTTATAAACCATACAAAATTTTAAACTCATGAATAGATTTTTTCAACTCGGTTCTCTAATGATTGTAGCACTTATTTTTGCTTCTTTCATGCCAGCCAATAATGAAACTGCTGCTGAAATTGGCGGCGATGCAGTAAAATGGTATACCTGGGAAGAGGCTATCGCAGCTAACAAAAATAATAAAAAGAAGATTTTCGTAGATGTCTATACCGATTGGTGTGGATGGTGCAAAAGAATGGATGCAACGACTTTCTCTGATCCAGCTATCGCAAAACACATGAATGATAATTTCTATTGTGTAAAACTAGATGCGGAGCAAAAAGAAGACATCAATTACGGAGGTAATACTTATAAATACCTTTCTAATTATGGTCGAAAAGGTGTTCACCAATTCGCTTACACTTTATTAGATGGTACGATGTCATACCCTCAATACGTTTTCCTTGATGAAAATGAAGGCAAGCTAATTGTTTCTAAAGGATACAAAAAAGTGGATGATTTTATGAAAGAATTAAAATACATCACTTCTGAAGCTTACAAAACATCAAGCCTTTCTACCTTCAAAAGCAAAGCAAAATAAAAACTTAGTGAATTTGTCATTGGTCATCCGTAGATCTCGTACAAATGGCCAATGACAAACTCTCACTCCTCACTTCTTCGCTCCTAACTCCTGGAATTCCCAAGTCAATTCTCTCTCTTCCAAATCATATTCAAAAACCAAAATCTTATCCGGGCTCGTATCTGTTACATAATCAGGTACATACACCTCAATCGCCGAATTATTAATCCCCGATCCTAAAAACCAAATTCCATCTTCAGTCTGATATTCAAATGCTTTCGCTCGCTGTCCAAGATCTCCACTTACCAATACCACCTGCACCCCTTTACTTTGAATCTTCTTAAAAATCGGATATAGTTTACTGGTAAAAGTATGTTCATTAGCGCAATCAATCTTAAGATCTGGTACATACAAATTAAAGATCGTATTCAAATTTGTTGAATCGCTATAAAGCTCATTGGTCAAAAAACAATAATGATGTAAAACAATCAAATGAGAAGATTGAGCAATCGTATCAGCGATATTTTCAAGCATCTGGATTTGGCCATCTAGCATTTCACATTCAGCAGGCTTAGGCTTGTAATTCGGATGATGAAATTCCATCGTATTCATCACCACTAAAGTCGCACTTTCAAGAGCTGCGGAATAATAGGAATTTCGCTTTGTGATCTGTTCAATGGCTCCAGGAATTCCTTTAACCAAATCATGATTCCCTCTTGCCCAATGCGTACTTGGATCAGATAAATCAAAAATGCTATCTAGGTAGGTTAAGGTTTCCATTTTCTCACTAGACCGGGCGCAAAGATCACCACCCAACCATAACTGATCGTACTGTCCAAAATCAAAATCTTTTAATCGAAAATCAATGCGATTATTGTCTTCGACGCCCCATTGATAAGTATGACCTAGAAACAAATATTGACGAGTAGTTTGTTTTTCCTCGGTCTTGCACGAAAGAAAAAGCAGTATTAGTATGATTCCAAAATAAGCCTTAGAAATAAAAGCTTCGATTAATTTTTTCAATATAAAAATCATTTAAACCTTTTCGGAAAAACATTGTTTAGAATTCATTAATTACTGATAGTCAAAATTCGTTTTGATTTTCAGGAACTAATGTTTTTTGTTTGTTTATAGTTTGTAGAAAAAGGGTACTTCATTTATGAGGTACCCTTTTTTCTTAGAAATTGTTCAATAATGTGTTCTGAAAATAGTTGTAAGTGCTTGATTTTTAGAACGATCCTTCTTTTTCTTTTCGTAGTCGCAGCTACGGGAATAAAAAGAGGAGAAATGAATGAACGATCCCATCTGGGTCGAGTATGATAGTACTCTAAGCGAATGAACCGCGAAAGCGGATGGGTGGCCAAAATCAATGACTTGCAAATAATTCATCAATTCATTTTTGAACAACTTCTTTACCCTATAAACGGAAAGCTACTAAAAAAGCCAGAAATCTTCGAAAATGACACCTGCTTTATCCTTTTTTAACAATTGTAAAATGTATTTTTGCGGCGCAAGATATTAGACACTAAGTTACTATACATATAAGGCCAAAAATGGATTTAATTCAAATATTACAAGAGAAGTATATTGAGGAGTTTTCTAAAAACGTTCCTCTAGGAGAGTTTTTGCTAAACATCTTGGTGGTTGCTCTTTTAGCTACCCTACTCCGTATTTATTATATTCATTTTGGAAATGCGATTTCAAATCGTCGAAAATTTGCAAATAATTTTCTCCCATTAGCGCTTGGAACCGTTTTGATAATCATGATTGTAAAATCCTCGATTGCGCTTTCTTTAGGATTAGTCGGAGCTTTATCGATTGTTCGTTTCAGAGCAGCCATTAAAGATCCGGAAGAACTGACCTTTTTATTTTTCGCAATTGGTATTGGATTAGCTGGTGGTGCAAATCAACCCATCCTCGCTATTGTCGCCTTCGTTGTGATCATTGGGATTTTATATCTCAACCAGCTTTTTATGAAAAAAGGAGCTTTCCGAAGAGAAGATCGAATGTTTGTCAACATCAATACAGACATCGAAGACTTGGATAAAATCACCAAGCTTTTAAGTACTATCTTTCCGTATGTAGAATTGAAAAGATTAGACACTTTAGATAAAGGAATGGATCTTTCTTTTATCTGTAAAGCGGATTCTCTAGATCAAGTATCAAAGGCAAAAAACGAAATCACCCAACTTTCTGAACAGACCAAACTTTCTATTGTTGATCAACCTGATTTGATTGTATGATAATTTCGGATGCAACATCCCAAAAGTCTAGCAGAAAAAAAGTCTTAACCATAGCTGCCTCCGTCGTAGCCTTATTTCTTATTGCCCTTTTTTTCCCTTGGAGAATATTCTCTTCTGACGACCACATTCATGGATCTTATTATTGTGATCTTGAAGTGGTTTCAGGAAAACATTTTGTATCCAGCGGTATATATTTTGATGCTGCAAAAACTCAAAATGGTGATTACTCCCGAAGTGGAAAGTATTCTTGTTTTTTAAACAAAAGTAATGGAAACCAATATGGTGTAGGTTTTAAACTTCCTTCGTTTAAACCTGGTGAAATGTATAAGGCTTCTGTTTGGCGATTCCGCGAAAAAGGTGGAGAAGACGGCCATCTTGTGGTAGGTGCTGATAATCCAGATCAATTTTATAAAGGAACCAACAAAATCATCAAAACAGTAGGTGGTTGGGAATTATTAGAAATTGACTTTCGTATTCCTTATTATAGAACAGTAGATGATCTAAAAATATATGTTTTTTCAGAGGGAAAATATCCGGTGTACTTTGATGATCTTTTGATTCAAAAAACTGGAGATCCAAAAGAAATTGCTACCCAGGAATGGAAACCTCAAACCATCAAAATTGAACTCAGAGAAAAAGCCTTAAAGAAGCTTAATAAAAAAAGAGCATCCGCATTAAGAAACGGCATCCTAGAAAGTGCCGATGATGATTGGGTCAGTGCTAAAATCACTGATCTTAATAACAACAAAACAATTAAAACAGATCTTCGACTCAAAGGAGATTGGTTGGATCATCTAAAAAGCAACAAATGGTCTTTTCGAATAAAAACTAAAAATGGAGCGACCTTTAACCGGCTCCGACAATTCTCGGTACATACTCCAAAAGCAAGAGCATATCTTCACGAATGGGTACTCCATGAGCTCTTCAAACAAGAAGATGTATTGACAACTTATTATGACTTTTTAAAAATAGAAGTCAATGATGAAAAGCAAGGAGTCTATGCTATTGAAGAACATTTCAGTAAGATCTTATTGGAAAGGCAAAAACGTCGAGAAGGTCCTATAGTTCGATTTTCTGAAGATGGATTTTGGGCAGGAATGAAAAGGCATATTTTTCAAGTTGAAGCGATAGATCACGATATCGAACTGAGTGTAAAACAACCTGAAGCTTCTCCAGCTACCTCATTTCAGCAAAAGAAAACAATTGAAAGTCCTGCTTTAAAAGAACAATTCGAACAAGCAGTCATGCTCATGGATCAATATAAAAATGGTGA
>CAKZTD010000246.1 GCA_937921595.1 uncultured Saprospiraceae bacterium | reverse complement strand
TCATAGACTTTATTCATTATTCTTTACTACTCGAAGTAATTTTTGGCGGTGTAAAAGCTTTGATAATTTTTGTATCGGGATGGCCTTCTTTCGGAGGAAGTTTTAAAATCACCTTCTCCTTTTGGAGAAAATTATTATTAGAAGGAATCTCCACTTGAATTTCTCGACCATAGGTTTTAAAGGCTGGATTCTTTCTAAGCCGTTCCGGTATTTCAATAATCCTGGATCCCATGCCTACTATTTTTCCTTTACTTTTTGAACCTGACTGAACTACAGATTGTACAATCACCGTATCCCCCATATTCACGTTGAGCAACAAACTTTCTAAGACATACGCTTTTACCTGAGTTGGATTTTCTTCATAGAAAGTGAGCAAAGTATTAAAGGAAGAAACCTGTTCTCCTTCTTTACAAAACAAAGAACCAACGATGCCATTTCCTGGTGCTACAATTCTGAGTTGATCTTCTGCCGTTTGCGAAAAACCTAATTGTTTTTGTAGCTTATTGATTTGGATTTTTATTGGATTTTGGTTGCTATATAATTCATTTTGCAATTTTTTAATTTCAGACTCAAGTGGCTGAACCACCAGTTTTAATTCTCTCTTTAGACCTTCAATTTTAATTTGATCAGGACTTGTACCGGATTGATCCGTAGCTGGTTTGATACTTTCAAGACCTTTAAGCAAAGATTTCTTAATGGCTAATTCTGACTCTATCTGATCGATCTGAGACTGTAAATCACTTTCCAGCGCTGACTTTTGAGACTTTAATTGAGCAATAGAAGATTGGGTCGCAGCTTCCCAGATTTTTTGCTGTGATTGTAATTCGGCGATTTCATGATTCAAGTCGCTTTGATTCAGGTCAAAATTAGTCTGACTGACTTCCAATAGCACAGAACCTTTATTGACTTTATTTCCTGAGCTCACATGGATTTGATCAATTAAAGTTGAATGCTCCAAGCGGATTTCCATCTCTTTATTTTCAGCAAAACCATAAAATATAAAGGTCTCATTCCCATATTGCCAGTTGAATGAAATCATTGAAATAAGTACCACAATAAATGCCACTAAGTGAAAATTTATAGATTTCATATTAAACATTTTCAGGAGTGACTTCAAAATTCATTTGCATAGATTTTAGCGTAGTTAAGTTTCCTAAGGCAGTATCCAAAACAGCTCCATTCGACGCTGTTTTTAATTTTATATGATACTCGTAGGAGATTAATTTTTCCATAGGTTCCACCTCGTTTTCATTTTTATTTTCGCTTTCATTTGGCTTTAATTTTGATTTTGATTTTCGAATTTGATAGCGAACCTTGGTATACTTTTTACAAAACTGATCTAATATTTTTTCCAAAGCTGGCAACTCATCCGACGTTTTTGGCAAATCGAATTTTAATGTCCCAATCAAAAAAGCGGAAGATTCTAAAGGACTATATTTTAAAATAAAAGCAATCATACAAAAACCAATTGTCCCTACTACCCCTATAACAAACCCATAAACACCACAAGCAATTCCAGCAGCTAATGAAGCAAAGGTAAAGACCATATTCCGCGGCGTTCGCAAGGTGGTTCTAAAACGAATGATTGCCAAGGCACCTAACATCCCTAAGCCTCTAGCTAAGCTATCCCCTATCGCCTGCATAACTGTCGCTGCGACAATGGCGACCAAGATTATTGACTGTAAATAATCCACTGGTGTTATTACTTGTTTTGTCGTTTTCTCATAGGTATAGGCAATGAGAGAGGATAACAAAAATGCCAACAATATGGTAAACAAAATGGTCACCAAGGTTGGATTTTCTGTACTGCCTTGTAGTGCTAAATAGTCAAGCATAGTTTTGTTAACATTTAGTTTTAAAATAGATTTATTGAAACTCTAGGTAGGTGATTTGAAATTATTATATGCTAAATCTATGTAAACTAAATCTTAAATCAACTTAAATATTCTTGGACTGGAATAAATCAGAACTGGACTGTATTTTTTTATTTCTGAACTAAAAAACCTCCCTTGATCATTTTTAATGAATGAATATAATCTCCATTCATTTGCGAACTATTAAGAGCTTGTTTAAATAAAACAATACTCAGAGAAAGCTGAAAGGACGCTGAGGGGCAAAAACATAAAATGCATCTATTTTAAGAACTCCTGCTTAATCAAATAATTAACCTGTCTGGTATTGATTTTTTCTCATTCAGCAGGAATAGATTATTTTTTTCAAATTATTCTCCTTATTATAATAGAATGAAAATATGGTTATTTGTAAGTATGCTTTTTGTTTTAAATTTTGGCAGTCTCGATGCACAAATTTTTAAAACTATAAAAGGGGAAGCTTATTTCAAAAGCGATGCTTCTCTAGAGTTGATTGAAGCAAAATCCAAAAAGCTTAGAGGTGTTATTAATGCTGCAAAAAGAACTTTTGCTTTTAGTATCCCTATTCAATCTTTTAAAGGTTTCAACAGTGCTTTGCAAAGGGTTCATTTTAATGAGAACTATCTTGAAAGTGATGCTTATGCGAATGCTACTTTTAGTGGAAAAATTATTGAAAAAATTGATTTCACTAAAGATGGAGTTTATACCGTTCGGGCAAAAGGAAAACTAAAGATTCATAATGTGGAACAAGAGCGAATCATAAAAAGTCAATTAGAAATCAAAAAAGGGAATATTCTCGTAAAGACTAATTTTACTATCCTTTTGGAAGAGCATGACATCAGAGTTCCTAAAGTAGTTTATCAAAAAATTGCGCAGGAAATACTTGTAAGCATAGCAGCCGAATTTAAACAATGAATAAAGTTCAAACTATCCTTTTAGTCCTGATCTTATGTATCCCATTTATATCATTAAATGGACAGGTTCCCTATTTTACAACACATTCTTTTCCAGGAAACTTCAACCAAATCCAGGTCAACAAAATTCTAGAAACTAAAGGAGGATTTCTTTTATTTGGCACTTCAAAAGGTTTATTTGAATATGATGGACAAGAATTCACTCCCTATCTATTTAATGACTCCATTCCAGATATTGAAGTGACGTCACTTTTTGAGGATAAGGATTCGAGAGTATGGATCGGTACAAAAATAGGAGATATTTATTTTCTAAATTATAAAAATCAACTAGAAAAATGGCTCCCCGAGGAAGGAACACCACAAGTCAAGATTACCGGATTTATAGAAACGGAAGACAGTATTTTCTGGATCAGTACTTATGGAGAAGGCATCTATTATTTTAAGAATAATCGACTCTATAATTTAGATACACAAGACGGATTGATTGATGATGAAATTTATGAAATAGCTCTGCATCGTCAAAATCATATCCTAGCTGCAACAGATGGAGGTATCAATATTTGTAAGATAAACGATGGAACAAAACAGATTCAGCAATTGACCACTTCCGATGGTTTGTCAGATGAAATTGTAAAGAGTATTTTATCTGATGGAAATGGTAACTTCTGGGCAGGTACTTACGACAAGGGTATTGATTATTGGGATAGCAAATCTCAATCTTTTCAATCTCTTATTCCAAATTGGAGTCATGGCGAAATTAATCAATTGGCTATTTTTAAAAATAAAGAATTGTGGATCGGCACCAATGGTAATGGCCTTTTTAGATTTGATTTCAATACAGAAAAATTAAATTCGGTTGACATTCCGAAGTTTAAAAACTCTAAAATATTTGATCTTCACAAAGATGTTGAAGGCAATCTCTGGGTATTAAATAATACGACGGGAATCAGTTCCGCCAACCGGCAATTTGAACAAATAGAACATGAACTTGGTGATATTCAAGCGGTATTGGCCGATCATCAAAATCGCTTATGGGTGGGCACACCGAAGGGCTTATTTCTTATGAAAAGCAACGGAGATAAAGAAGCCATATTCGAACCTTTTCTTCAAAAAGAAAAGATTAATATTATTAGCCTTTATGAAGATGGTTTTGGATGTATTTGGATTGGTACATTTGGTCAGGGCTTGTACTGTTTCGATGTGAAAAGTAATCAATACAAGCGATTCTCCGAAAAACAAGGGCTTGATAATGGAAATATTTTATCTATTGCCGGTTCTGAAAATCAAATTTGGCTGGCCACTCTGGGAGGAGTTTTTGAGATGGACATTCAAAAAGGTATTCTTGAAAAAGATCAGATTACTTTGAGAAACTATAATCATGAAGACGGCTTAGGTACTAGTTTTATTTTCAAAGCTTTTTTAGACAGTAAAAACAAAACTTGGTTCGGCACAGACGGCAAGGGGATCAGTGTCTTGGACAATGGAAAAATCATCAACTACCCGGAAGCAAATGGTGTTCCGCTCAAAGCAGTCTATGCCATTACAGAAGACCATGAAGGTCATATTTGGTTTAGCACAGCAGAGCATGGCATCTTCGAATTTGACGGTCAGAATTTCCATCAACTAAATGTAAAAGAAGGTATCCATGATTTAGAAATTACAGGTTTGGCCACTGATGATTTGGGCAATATTATTATCATACACCCTTCAGGTATTGATATTTTAAATCCGAAAACCAAGCACTTGATTTACTATGATGAAGAGGTAGGGCTTACGGATATGGAACCGGTACTCAATGCGGTGTGTAATGATAAACATGGGAATATTTATCTCGGTGCGAAAGATCGAATTATTCGATATTCTGCTTTGGATGGATACCTAGAAATTCATCCCCGAAATCAGATTAAAAATGTAAATGTATTCTTCGAAGCTGTTGACTTCAAACAAGTAAATCATTTCGAACCGACTCAAAATAGTCTCGTTTTCGATTACATTGGTTTATGGTATTCTAATCCAAAGAAGGTAGAATACCGTTACCAATTGGAAGGATATAATCCATCTTGGATTTACTCCAAAGACAAGCAGGCACATTATTCTGATTTAAAACCTGGAGACTATACTTTTAAAGTAAGCTCTACTGAAAATGGTGCTTTTGACAATGAACCTGTTGCCACTTATGCTTTTACGATCAAAGCTCCTTTTTGGCAACAAGCTTGGTTTATAGTATTGGCAACTTTGTTTTTAGGAGGACTTATATATGCATGGACAAGATGGAAAACAAGTCGACTACAGCGAGAAGCAGCGATCCAACGCGAACGTGTAGAAAGTCAACTAGAGGTTTTAAAAAGTCAGATCAATCCACACTTTTTATTCAATAGTTTCAACACCTTGATTTCCTTGATTGAAGAAGAACCGGCTTCTGCAACGATCTATGTGGAAAAGCTTTCTGATTTTTATAGAAGCTTGTTACAATATCGTCAAAAAGATCTAATCCCTTTGCAAGAAGAATTGGAGCTACTTCGCAATTTTTCTTATCTTTTAAAAAAGAGATTCGGTGAAAACATCCATCTCGAAATCCCGGACATCAATGGTAGACCTGCATTTATCCCTCCACTGACTTTACAAATGTTAGTTGAAAATGCAATCAAACATAATATTGTTTCCAAACGAAAACCGCTATATATAAAATTAGGAATAGAAGGTGAGAAAATTTATGTCAGCAATAATTTACAAAAGAAATTAACCGTAGAAAAATCAACACAATTTGGTTTACAAAGCATACAATCACGTTTTGCATTGCTAGGTAAAGGTCAGGTAGAAATAAAAGAAACCGAAAACGAATATAAAGTCACCTTTCCTATCATTAGTTCAGATTAACTGAAGGGATAAAAAAATAAAAATATAGTGATGTGGTCATGTGGTCATATAATCACATGACTATATCACTATATCATTTAGAACTAAAATCACAACACTCACTTTTGATTTATTTTGTATGATGATTATTGTTCTGGTTCTTAACAAATAAGTCACTCCTAATGAAAGTACTAATCGTAGAAGATGAACAAAGGGCTGCTCAACGCCTAGAAAAACTAATCAAAGAAATCGATGCTTCTATTGAAGTCGTCGATCAATTGGATAGCATTGAATCCGTTATAGACTGGTTTGATACTCAAATAGCTCCTGATCTTTTGTTCATGGATATTCATCTTGCAGATGGTTCCGCATTTGAAATTTTCAATCATATTAATATAAAAAAGCCCATCATTTTTACCACTGCTTATGACCAGTATGCTATCGATGCTTTTAAGGTAAATGCGGTAGATTATTTATTAAAACCAATTAAGCAAGAAGCCTTGGAAACAGCTGTCAATAAGTATAAAGCATTACAACCAGGTGCTTCTATTAATTACTCAGAATTGGCAAAACATTTACAAAATAATCAACCCAAGGGAATAAAAAGATTTCTGATCAGAATGGGAAAAAATCTACGAACAGTAGAAATTGAAGATGTGGTTTATTTCTATACTGAAAACAAGATTACCTTTTTGATTTCAAAAGAAGGAAAACGTTACCCTATTGATTTCTCCTTGGAGAAACTGGAAGAAGAACTGGATACAGATGCCTTTTTTAGAATCAATCGACAATTTATTATTAGTATAAAAGCCATTTCTAAAATGGTCGCTGTATCTAAATCTAGAGTCAAGGTTTATCTTGAACCTGAAGCAATGGAAACGATTGTTAGTACAGAGCGATCAGGGAGGTTTAAAAGATGGCTTACTGGTGATCAGTAGCCACTTTTTTAAAATATTTCCCCAATCTTCCCATTCAGTATACTTTTATTCCTGTTCGGAATTTCACCTTCACTCAAATTCATAAATTTTATATGTTCGTTTTAAATTAGAGAAATAAAGAACGCCTAAATAACTTAAGCGATGAAAAACCTCCTACAAACGACCATCCTATTTGTCCTATTCTTATCTTCTAATTACAGTCTCAAAGGACAATGTGAAGCCTTGTTTACTTTTGGCGAAACAGATATCAGTATTCAATTTACTGATCTCTCTACTTCAGATCCTGGCGACCCGATTGTCTCTTGGTTTTGGGATTTTGATGATGGTACTACTTCCACTGAGCAAAACCCACTACATACTTTTCCTGAACCAGAAAGATATGATGTCGTTTTAGTAATCACTACTGCCAATGGCTGTACTTCAGAACTTGAGGTCAGGCTTGAGACTTGTGTTTTTACAGTGAATATTACTCAAAGCGATTGTGATGCGAATGGAAACATCACACTGACAATAACGGTCAATGACGTTTATGATAATGCAGACGCTATTAATATTTTAATAGATGGTGTAATCATTCCTGGAAGCCCCTATGATATAGATGCTGAAAATCCAGTGACGGTTAATCATGATATTATGGGTGATGGCCTTAGCCATACCATTGATATAATATCAGATGATATTGAGACCTGTAGTAAGTCGGTAGAAATCACAGTAGAGGATTGTAGTTCTGATTGTTTTTTATCAAGTATGGCCGTAAATATCTCAGGCGGAACGACTCATACTGTAAACGTAGGAGATGACTTTTTCAGTCCTGTCAGTACAACTATAGAAATTTCAGATGTCGTAAATTTTAACTGGGTTGGTAGTGGACATTCTACGACTTCAGATGTTAACACTGGCCCAGATAGTTGGAACTCTGGTGTCATTGGTGCTGGTTCATCTTACGATGTCAACATTATAAATCCGGGTGTACATCCTTATTATTGTATCCCTCATGGAGGACCAGGAGGTTCCGGAATGTCTGGGACAATCATTGCGAATTGCCCTGCGGGAAATAACTTCACTTTGGATATTACTTTCAATGCAACGCAAGCAGATCCCCAAGGTTTTAATCTTTATGTTGATGGTATTTTAAATGGAGGTAGTCCTTATAATTATAATGGAACGGGGCCTCAAAGTGTGCAAATAACTTTGGCTGGTGATGGAGTAGAACACAATATTGAAATTGAAGATATCGCTGATCCTACTTGCATTATTTCAAAAAACTGGATCGCTCCAGATTGTGGTGCAGCTCCTCAATGCAGTCTTTCTTTAGAAGCCATTGAAAATGGAGCTTGCGATGCGAATAATGATGTTCCAGTAGAAGTAACAATTTCTGCTATTAATGAAGGATCTTCAGGTTTTAATATTACTGTTGATGGAATTCCTGATCCAGGGAATCCATTTTCGTATACAGTGGGAGGCAATACAACAATAAGTATTCAGGTGCCAGGGGATGGTAATAATCATACTATTGAAGCTACGGATGTAGCCGATCAGGCTTGTTCAGGTTCCGTGGCGATTACTACCACTAATTGTACTATCCCCTGCTCTATTACTAACCTAAATATTAGTACTGGAACTTCAACTACGCATGTCGTTTTTGTGGAAGACTTCGTTTTTAATCCGGTAAATATTACCATCGCTGACGGTGATATTGTCGAGTGGCAATGGACGGGAGATGTAGATCACACCTCTACTTCTGATATTGAAACAGGTGCAGATTCCTGGAATTCTGGTTTACTTGGTACTGGGGCGACTTATCAATCACCTGTCCTTACGACAGGATTGCATCAGTACTATTGTGAGCCACATGGGAATCCTGGTGGTGATGGAATGTCGGGTACGATTACCGTTCAAGCGAATTGTACAGATGGACAGGTCAGCGTTTCCATTTCTTTTGATGAAACTGGCGGAAGCTTTAATGGTTTTGATGTTTTAGTTGATGGTGTCAATGCCGGAACTTTTAATTATGATCCTTCTGGCACAACTTCAATTAGTGTAAATGTCGATGGCGATGGAATGTCCCATACCATTGAAATCGTTGATGC
>CAKZTD010000245.1 GCA_937921595.1 uncultured Saprospiraceae bacterium | reverse complement strand
TAGCCTTACCTAGCCTATTGTTATTTGGTTCAAATAGAATGGCTATTAACATCACGAGGATTTTAAAAATTATTCCAATTGTCGCTCTTCTGTTTTTGACGGTGAAAACAGAAGCTCAATATTTCTATATCAACGATGTAGGAACTAGTTCGTTAAACCTAACAAATGCTAAAGACATAAAATTATCTTCTTCCCTTTTTATTGGAAACAATAATTTTGTGAATATGGGATACAGTCCAATCAAACATATTGGAGTTTATGCTGGATATTATTCGAATAAGCAAGAGCAAGAATTTTCTGTTATTCCTAAACATGCGATAATAGGAAAAGGAAAAGGCTTTAATACCGCAATTGGTTTTTATTATTTTAAAAATATGTTTGAAGGAAGTTTTTATGAAGAAAAAGAACGAGCAAAAGGGGTTTTGTTTTACTCGAAAATTGGATATTCACAATCTAATATAAGAAACGAATTTAGCTTAAGGGGTGATTTTATGATTGCAACTTTCGAGTATGAAAAATTATATTTTGAACTGGGTGTGCAAGTCATTACAAAAAAAGCAAAAATTGATTTTAATTTTAAAAATACCTATATCAAGTACTTGAATGGAGAATTCAACGGAAATATTTATGGAGAATTTAACGGGTATTATAATTTGATAAATGAAAATTTTGCAGAGAATAATCTTTTTAAAGAATCAGAGTTAAATATTCAAGGAGAAATTGGAGGTGGTTATATCTCCTTGATAACTGGGATTCCCATTTTTTTTCCAAAAAAAGATAGCGAACCAAGTATTACTTATAAATTAAACAGACCTCTTTATATTGGAATCAATATCGATATAGATGATTTTTATAAAGAAATAACTAACTAACAGGATGGAAGAGATTCTAGATCATGAAGGTGAAAAAATAAAAAAACAAACTTTTGCAAGAATTGCCTTGCTATGCTCTTCGCTAGCAATTTTTTCCATCGGTGTAATGATCAATCAATTAATTCAAGGAGTTGAAGTTAATGATGTAGTTGTACCAACTGAACTTTTATTAGGAGGTGGATTTTTTATTTTGAGTATACTAAGTTTTGGATTCAGTTTGGTTAGTATTATTCTAAAAGAACCTTGGGGTATGGTTAAAATAATTGGGACAGTCTTAAGTTTTTTGATATTTCTACTTTTTGTCTTCTCAATGTTTTTAGCTTTTTCCGGTATGGATATTTAAAATAAATACTTGAGAGAAAATCATGGTATTTTAACTAAGATAAAAAGTGAACAATGGAAAATAAAAACCTTCTCATATTCCTGCCAATTTTTTTATTGTTTTTAAATGTAAGTACATCAGTAGGGCAAGATTTATACATCAATGAAAATGCACTAAATTTATTTTCTGTTTCTAAGGCGAAGGAACTAAAAGTTAGTTTCCATATACCTATGGAATATCAGGGGATGTTACTCTCTTCTATTTATAGTCCGAAAGAAAAATTAAGTGTTTCTGCTGGTTATTTTAGAGTTAAGCATGAGGATGGTAGAGAAGCCCGAAATGGCAATTTATTCACTTGCGCAGTTGGGACTTACCGTACGCTGAATAAAGTAAGTAAAAGGGATGATAAGCCAATTGAAATGGTATTTAGTGCTCAATTTGGTTATTCTTATGGTAATATTAATACTGATATAGATAGAGGGTATATCAATTTGAAATTCGGAAAACCGTTTATTCTATTTGGGTTTGATTATGAGATGAAACATTGGGGCTTTGGCTTACGATTAAAACAAAATAGGCTAAGGTTTTATTCAGGAACTGCTGGGCGTTTGGACTTGGATTCAAGAACTTTCAGAAGGGCAGAACAATTGGAGAAAGAAGCAGTTATGGATACCGGGGAATTTAATTATCAGATTAATGTTGGCAAAGGAATAGTTGGTTTCTTTTTGGGAGCTAATTTTGAATTTGGCTTATTAAAAAGAGTACCTTCTTTTCTCACAAGTAATCATGTATTTGTAGGGTTTGTATTTGATTTTGGAAAAATTAAGAAGGAGAGTAATAAAAAATAGTTTTTAAAAATACTCTAAATGTTGCGGTATTCTACCTTATTAAAAAACAAGAAAATAAACCTCAATCAAGAAATCCATCTTGTAGGAAATAATAATTGGCTACAAGTAAAAATATTTTCCATTCTTTTTTTGATTTCTTTTATAACCTTCATGTTTGTCTTGCCTCAACTTGAAGAATGGATTCCCTCTTGGGTAAGTATTGTTTTGGTACTATTGAGTTTTGCCTTGGGAGTTAATAGTGTTCGGAATTTGATAAATAAAAGAAATTCCACATCGATGTTGTCCTATTTGATTTTTGATAAAAACGGAATTAGATTAAATCACCAGAAAGATAAATCAACTGAGAAAATACTGCCGATCAAAAAGATAAATCGGATGAGAATAGTAGTAGTGAATTCCCCCACATTTAGTCCAAAATTAGAAGTATTCCAAAATTACCAAAGGCAACCTATTTTAGCGTTTAATTATCAAAATGAAAAACAACTATCGACCCGTGAAGTTCTAGATCTTTTTATGCATAGCATGGGTTTAGTCTTTTTTCAAAAATACCCATTGACTAGATCACGATCATTATACGAGTATACGATCGAGACACACTTGAAACAGAAAGAACGTTTCAGTAGAAAGAGTTTTTCTAGAGAAAAAAAAGACCAGTCTTTGACCATCACTTCGCAGTTCAATGCTAAACATTATTTTGTTTTACATATTGAAGATCAAATACTTTATACAAAATCAAAAATGTTTAATTCCCAAAGGATTAATTTTTCAGAAATCTCGGGGTTTGATACTTCTATAAGTATTATAAAAGATAACAATAAGATTGAACAATATTGGATGGCGAGTCATATAATTTTATTGAATCAATCTAATAAACGAACGAATATCTTAAGTAGTCAACTTCTGCTTGATGGAGGAAATAGCGACATTGTGGAATTTGAATGTTTAAAAGAAATGGATGAAATAATAGCGGAAATGAAAAATGTTATTGGTTTAACAAAATAGAATTTTTAATAAAGAATTACTACTCTGTTTTTAAAAGTACTATTAAATGAAAATTACACTCGCTACTTTTTTTCTTCTCATTTGCCTCTCCGCCAGTTCTCAAAATCTACCAACAGATTTTGTGAAAGATCAAATACGATTAAAACTATCGCTGCCATATTTAAACCATCTTTCTTTAAAACCTCGAGGAGGAAGTAGGATAAGCAAAGCAGGTTTCATCGGAGAAAGTATTGGTTTAGAATATTCGTATCATAATGATTTATTTTTGGAAATCAGTTTTTCGCTAGTAGGGAGCTTCGATCATCCGCTCCCTTTGGAAAAAGAAGGAGCTTATGAAAATTTATACTCGACCTATTTTAGTCTGATTCATAATCATGAAATCAAGCGATTCACAATTGGTTATGGTTTAAATTATGCCAGAAATACTCATGCAATTGGTTTCAGGTCTTTCGATAACATGACACCTTCTACAGGTTTTAAAAATACTAATAGTACACTTGGTTTAAATCTAAATACTTACGTTAAGTTCTGGAAGTCCTTTAATCTTGGACTCATCTTTCGACCTACGTTTTTTCATTTAAACAATGTAAAATCCTCCACTTTCGAAAGTTTGATTAGCATAGACTTCGCCTGGAGGATTCGTCTAAATAAAAGAAGTTAGCTTTAGTAAATTCCTTTCACAATCGATTGAACCTATTCAATAAGAAAAACTTCACGACATTTTCACATTTTTTAAATATGAAATACCTTCCGAGAACAATCTCTTTGCTATCTTGTTGCATCTTAGTATCAACATGTACCTAAAAAATAAACTATCCGAAATCTCATACTTATGATTCGAAAAATTACCCTTTTACTACTATGTAGTTTTATTGTTGCTAGCGGTTTTTCACAGATTTTAACTGGAGCAGATGCTCAAAGAACCTTCCCCGGAGCAAATCAAGTACGTCTAGATAAACAAAGCCAACTCCCAAAACACATCGAACTTGATCCATCTGTCCGTATGACGATCGATCAATCCATAGAATATTTAACAAAAAATACAGCATTAGGCCCTGAATATACTTTTCAATTCCTAAGAAGTAGTGATGACCATCTAGGGATGACTCATCATCGTTATCAGCAAATGGCTGATGGCAAGCCTGTAATTGGCGGTGTATATTTGTTCCATACTAAAAATGGAATGGTACAATCCATGAATGGGCAATTGTATAAAATAAAAACCAATAATGCCCAAGCATCGATCTCTAAAGATTTTGCTATTGAAAAAGGAATTGCTCCTTTTCCGAATGCAATTTACGGATGGGAAACGACACAAGGAGGAGGGAGCCGTCAGGCACTTTCCGAGTATCCAGATCCTGAGTTAGTTTGGGTTCAAAAAGACTTTAATTTTAAAAGCAACGATTTTCGATTGGCTTATAAAATGGATATCTATGCGATCGATCATGGCCATCATCATCGATCTTGGGTTTATGTAGATGCACAAACCGGAGACATCGTAGCTGAAGAAAACAGGGTTTGTGAAATCGATGTACCGTCTCCAGCCAATACGATTTATAGCGGAACAAAAACAATACTCACAGAGAAAGGTACCGACGATCAATTTCGTTTGCGACAGTCCGAATATGGAAATGGCATCATTACTTTGAATTTGAATTATCAAGAGGATCCAGGTAATGCTTTTGACTTCGTTCATGAAGATTCAATTTGGGGAAATGATGTAGGATTTGAAAATAGATATGCCTTAGATGCTCATTATGGAGCAGAACAATATTATCTATTGTTGGATTCTTTTTTCAATAGAACAGTATTACAAGAAGGAAATGATTCTTTGCCTTTATTGCTTTATGTCCACTTTGGAAATGGAGTGGCTAATGCTTTTTGGAATGGTTCGGCATCATTTTATGGAGATGGAGATGGTTCAGGAAATTTAAGTAATCCATTGACGACTGTCGATGTTGTTGCGCATGAATTTACACATGGACTTACCCAATTTACTGCGGGTTTGATTTATCGTTATGAGCCAGGAGCATTGAACGAATCGTTCAGTGATATCTTTGGATTGGCGACGGATCTCTATGCAAGACCTGATCAATTTGATTGGCGAATAGGGAATGAGGCAACAGCAAATAATGCTGGAATTCGTAATGCTGAAAATCCAAATGAATTTAATCATCCGGATACTTATTTTGGAGACAGCTGGCTATACGATAATTTTGATCAAGGAGGAGTACATATTAATAGTGGAGTGCAAAACCATTGGTTTTATTTATTGACAGAAGGAGGCTCAGGAACGAATGACAATGGAGAAGCATTTGAAGTTCAGGGAATAGGATACGAAAAAGCATTGGCGGTTGCTTATCGGAATTTATCAACCTACTTGACGCCAAGTTCTCATTTTCATGATGCGGCATATTACGCGAGCCTTAGTGCTTTAGAATTATACGGTGCATGTTCTCAAGAATATGAATCTACAGTTAATGCTTGGCATGCGGTTGGATTAGGAGAAGCGATTGGAGATGAAATTGTTGCAGATTTTTTATCACAAAGAATTTTTTGTACAAGCCCAGTTGATGTCGCTTTTATCAATAATAGCAATAATTATGAATCCGTTTCTTGGGATTTTGGAGATGGAAATATGAGTACGGAATTCAGTCCGGTACATACTTACATGATGCCAGGTACTTATGATGTAGCCTTGACACTTACTTTCTGTGATGGTCAGACAGAGACTGTTTCTAAAACATCTTATATCATTATTGATGATACCAATCCGACCTGTTCCGCAGTGACGTTAGAAAACGTAGATACCCTATTGTTAAATGATTGCTCTGCAACGATTCTTGATCCGGGAGGATTAGAATTCTATGATAGTGATGCTAATTCTGTGGTCATTGTTGATCCACCGATAAATGATCCTTTGATCATTACTTTTGAAGAGTGCCGACTACGAGGTGGAGATTTTGTAAGAGTCTATGATGGAAATAGTTTAGCTTCCCCAATCCTCGCTCAATACACCAATAGTATTGGTCAAGGACAAATGATTGTAACAACAGGCGGAGCTTTTACCGTACATTTTACATCTAATGCGTCTGATACTTTAGAAGGTTTTATATTTTCTTATTCTCCAGCGGAAGAAGTTTTGGATGCACCGGTTGCAGGATTTTCTGTTTCTAATAATATGGTTGCTTTGAATGCTCCAGTTCTGTTTAATGACAGTTCGGTTGGAGCTGGACGTTACTTTTGGGATTTTGGAGACGGGAATACTTCAGATGAAATTAACCCTGTTCATCAATACACACAGTCGGGAACTTTTACCGTCACTCAAACGGTGATTAACTGTGAAGGAGAATCCACATTGACTAGCGAGATAACTGTCGGAGAAAGCGGTATCGCTTTGGTCAATCCAGATACAATCTGTGTTACCTTAAATGCAGGAGATCAGATTGATCTTTCTTTTGATATTTCAAATTTAGGAGGTGGAGATTTGTATTACAATTTGCCTGATAGTCCAGAAGATTGGTTGACTATGGAAGC
>CAKZTD010000244.1 GCA_937921595.1 uncultured Saprospiraceae bacterium | reverse complement strand
CAATCATATTCATTGAATCTAGCCACTCATAAGAAAGTATCCCTATTCCACTAGAAGCAGAACCATCGAGGGTAACCATATCATTGGTACAGGTCAAAACATCTGATACCGCAGCTGCTACATTTGGCAAATTAGAATTTTGAAAAATTTCAACAGACGTGGAATTAGTACAACCGTTTTCAGAATCTGTTATGATCAAAGTATATACACCTGACATGTCAGATTCATAAGTCAAGCCTTGCCCAATACTATCGCCACTAGCGTTTTGCCATTCGTAAGATAAAGTCCCACCTGAGGATCCAGAAGCATCTAATGTAGCCGTTGTTTCGATACAAGTAATTTCCTGATCTTCTCCTGCATCAGCAGTCGGAACTTCAGTATCTTCAAAAAGTTCAACCGATGAAGAAGCGGAACAGCCATTCAGATCATTGGTAATTATAAGAGTATAAATCCCAGGAAGACTTACGTCTACTTGTAATTCATCAGAAATTGAACTATTTGCAGGATCGAACCACTCATAGGAATTATTAGTTCCTTGGCCAGTGTCTATTCCGATCAATGTAGAAATTAAATTAATACAATTCAATGAGTCGGGATTCATTGTACTTACAATCGGCGCTTCTGTATTTTCCAAAACAGTAATAGTCGTGTCTGTTGTACAACCATTATCAGTCATGATCGTAAAAGTATATTCGCCTGCTTCCGAAATTTGTACAATTGCAGAATCAATAGATAAGCCTGGGCCGGTCCATTGGTAGGTAACATCCGGCACTGTGGTAACACCAGTCAAAGTTACCGTACTGTCTACACAATTAATCACCCCATCTACTGCTGCCGAAATATCTAAATCTACCACTTCTTCTTCGACAGTAACGATCAAGGTACTAACGCAGCCATTAGGACCAAAAACTGCAAAAGTGTAATCTCCTGGTAAATTTGTACTAGTAAAAGGTAGGTTTGTATTTACACCAGGCCCACTCCAAGCATAAGTTACTCCAGGAGTAATAGAGTTTCCTGATAAAACTACTGCAGGACTATTACAGTCGAGACTTCCTAGAGCTTCCGCAGTAATATTGGGTAATTCTAAATCTTCTATTACTTGTACTTCTGCAGTATTCGTACAACCATTCTCTCCGGTCACTGTAAGAATATAAATCCCCGCTAACTCCGCAGATGTATTCGGCGTATTAGTATTTACACCAGGACCAATCCAATGATAAGTAGTATTTGGGGTATTTGATGAACCATTTAAAATGACAGAGGAAGTATTACAATTAATGGTTCCATCAACTGCTGCAGAAACATCAGGTTCGATAACATCTTGAAAGACTTCAATACTTATTTCCGCTGGACAAAGATTATTTCCTCTGACAGCTAAGGTATAAATCCCTGGTTCTGAAACTTGAGGGTTTTGAATCTCTGAAGTAAAACCATTCGGACCTGTCCACTCATAAATCACCCCCGGACCTGAAGTAGAATTTGAAGCATCCAGCGTTATTGAAGTTGTTGTACAATCCAACATTAGTGGCGGAGCTATGTCTGCAATTCCTGTTTCACCTTCAATAACTGTCAAGGTTACAGAATTCACACAAAGACCTTGCGCTGAAATAATGTACACACCTCCTTCACAGTATAATTCATTTTCATATTCAAAACATTCTCCTTCACATATTGTCGCTTCTATTTCTTCCGGTTGAGATTGTACAACACTCACATCTTCGATAAAGTAATAAGCTACACTTTCTACATTTCCGGGAGGTACTGCTGGTTCAACATCAAATCCTCCTAATTGAGCAAATAGACCAATCGTAATATATTGTTCACCTCCAGTAGCGGTATAAGTTCCTGTAAGTGGCACCCAGTTTTCAGTATCCAGAATAACATTTGGATACATCAAGTGTGGCGTCAAATAAATGTGTCCATCCGGTGCAGTAGGAGGAGGGGTTGGTGAAAAGAATATTCCAAGAGAACTTGTTGCAAAATTAACACCGTCCGCCAAACTTGAAAACATTTCTACATCATAACACACTCCAGCAATAAGCGGTTCGGTAAGTTGTGTTTGAAGATATTCTTTATATGGATCGCCACCATCTAAATAGGTAACAATTCCTCCATAACCATTTCCAGTTAAGGCATCTTGAATCCCAGCATAATTATCAGGAACATCTACAATAGATCCCGGCCCTCCGCATGCATTATAATAGTCAACAGTTCCAAGAGTTGGAGAATTCCAGTTATTGCAAAAATTAATTTGCCCAAGTGTATTCGGGCAGATTGTAAAAGATTCGAAACTAGGATTAGGAACTAAATTTTGCGCATTTAGATTAAGTGCAATCACAAGCAAGAGTGCTAAGAGTTGGATTTCAGGGCAAATCTTTTTCATGGTTTTCGGTTTTAAACTTATAAAAAGTAACCTCCATGGGAAAAGTATAATTTGTTTTCAGCTTTATCTAAGACATTCTAAACTTTGTATTTCTATAAGAATCAGATTTCTTTCTCAACACTTAGATTTTGGCGTGTACTTAAAGTTATGAAAAAAAACCAAGTCTTCGCAATAATTGATGAGTTGAATTTAAAATGATGGAATTTGAAAAAGTTGAAATTAGTCATTTATTATTAAGATTCAAAAGTCGATAATGAAGAAGTCGATATTAAATTGAGCGAAGTAGTTCTCATTCTTTTAGTTTTACAAATCACAAATGTTCTGTTTTATTTACTTTAAGGCTTTTACTTTTCAATATTTATAAAAACAGAAAGAAGACAATTCACCATATGGTAAATTGTCTTCTTGTTATAATTGATCTAGTTCTGCGATCGATTTTTTTCCAGCTATTTATAATTTAGGATAATTTTCTAGGTTTAAATTATCAAGGTTTTTTTTAAACAAAAAAAAGACCAGCCGAAACGACTGATCTTTTATTTTTAGTAGCGGAGGCAGAATGACGCTATGTTAAATATCAATAAACAACAATAAATAAACAGCTGATTATCAATTATTTACGTAAAAATAATTCTATTCAAACATTGATAATTATAGCTATTTAACATACTTTTGTTACTAATTTGTTACCCGTTTTAGGCTCGGGTATATCCTGTAAAATTAAATCTATAAAAAAATGTCTGTTAAACTTAGAGCAAAAAAATTATCCGACGGAAGGAGAAGCTATTACCTTGACATCTTTCAAGATGGAAAACGGAACTATGAATTTTTGAAAATTTATTCAAAACAAGGAGATCCAGATTTCAAGGAGAAGAAGTTATTAGTTGAAAAGATTCGAGCAAAAAGAGAACTTGAAATTGGAAGCTATGAATATGGTTTTATACCACGTCATCGAAAGAATATTGACTTCATAAAATTCTATGAAGATTTTCTAGCCGTCTATCCTGGAAAGGATATCCGTTTGGTGAAGTATGCATTAGAGAAATTTAAAATAGCAATTGGCAAAAATAACCTCCCTATCAAATCTCTTACTTCTGATGTATGCGAACAATACGCTAATTTTTTAAAATCTCCGGAAAGTGGCTTAAGAGGTGAGACCCCATATAACTACTGGACGAAATTTAGAAAGGTCATTCGTAAAGCAATCAAAGAAGGAATTATCATTAAGAATCCTACCGAAGATATTATTGTCAGAAGAACTACTAAGCAACTTAAAAAAAATGTCCTTACAACCGAAGAACTTCAGTTGATTGCGCAAACGCCATGTGGAAACCAAGAGGTGAAACGGGCCTTTCTATTCGCTTGTTTCACTGGATTAGGTGCTGCCGAAATCCGAAATCTTACCTGGTCAAAAATCCTTAACAATAAACTCAAAATCTATCGCGAAAAAACTGGCGAACAAGTTATCAATGACCTTCATCCTGTTGCCATCCAGTTGCTCGGTCGACAAGGTATTCCGAATGAAAAGATATTCTCTCTCCCTACAGATACTGCTGTTGGAAAAATTTTGAAGACTTGGGTCAAACTAGCTGGTATTCAAAAGAATATTTCTTTTTATTGTGGACGCCATACTTTTGCTACTCAGCTATTGTTGAATGGCGCTAACTTGAAAACTGTGGCGGATTGTTTGGGGCATACTTCGACGACGCATACGGTGAAGTATTTGAATTATGTGGACGCTTTGAAGACGGAGGCTATTGGGGCTTTGCCGGGGATTGTGCTTGATGAAACTTAAACAATCTGTTTTTTTGATAAAACATGTGTTAGTCTATTCAGATTGATTCGATTAAAAGAAATCAGTTTCCATCATGGCTTTTACTTGCTCAATTAATTTCAATTCCAAAATGGTTCGATTAAAAGCGTTTATCAATTCATTTGCAGAGTATCCTCTCTGTAATTTCAATTCCAAGATGGTTCGATTAAAAGTCAAGACTTCATTAAATTAGCAACAACACAAGCAAATTTCAATTCCAAGATGGTTCGATTAAAAGTTTTTACGTTGCCTCGGATAACGATGCATTATACCTATTTCAATTCCAAGATGGTTCGATTAAAAGCTTAATTTTTAGATTATTAGATTAATTTTTACTTAACATTTCAATTCCAAGATGGTTCGATTAAAAGTGATGGTGAATCTACTACGGGTTACTTTACAAATTAATTTCAATTCCAAGATGGTTCGATTAAAAGGTTCCATATTCAGCTGTAAATAATGAACTTGTTTTTATTTCAATTCCAAGATGGTTCGATTAAAAGTTTTGGTACTTTAGATTTTGAAACATCTTTATTCTCATTTCAATTCCAAGATGGTTCGATTAAAAGGTGCGTTGTTTCCTGACTTACATAGTCAAGAAAGAAATTTCAATTCCAAGATGGTTCGATTAAAAGAGTATTAGCACCATTCGCAGGATCAGGAACAGAGTGATTTTAATTCCAAGATGGTTCGATTAAAAGCGGATTAGCAGGTGGTTACGCATGGGTATTTAAGGGATTTCAATTCCAAGATGGTTCGATTAAAAGTGTTAATTCGCAGTCAAAACTATCACACCAAGTCCAATTTCAATTCCAAGATGGTTCGATTAAAAGTTTTTATATCAACAAATGGGAAAGCGTAAAAGACGCATTTCAATTC
>CAKZTD010000243.1 GCA_937921595.1 uncultured Saprospiraceae bacterium | reverse complement strand
TATCCTTTTTGTATCGGAAGGATCTTTGACAAAGTTGAAAAAGATCTCGGTCAATATGATCAAGTCAGCGAAATCTTTTGGGCTTCAGGAGCTGCTATGCTAGTCAAAAATCAGCTTTATAAGCAATTAGAGGGCTTTGACGCAGACTATTTTGCGCATCAGGAGGAAATTGATCTGTGTTGGAGAATCAAAAGAGCGGGTTATAAAGTTATGGTTCAACCCGAATCGGTGGTCTTCCATTATGGTGGTGGAACCTTGGATTATCAAAATCCTAAGAAGGTTTATTTAAATTTTAGAAATAGTTTTTATAGCATAATAAAAAATGAGCCTTTTGGAAAATTAATGTGGCTGATTCCTTTACGATTGGTTTTAGATGGTGTTGCTGGTTTGATGTTTTTATTGAAAGGTCAATTTAAAAACATGACCGCTATCCTTAAAGCTCATTTTTCGATGTATCGGAATTATCCGAAATTGCTCAAAAAAAAGAAACATTATAATGAGCTGATTCAAAAGGTTAGTATCTCTTCTACTCCTAACAAAACAGGTATTTTAGACAAGAGTATTATTTGGCAGTATTATGTTCGACAGAAGAAAGTGTTTAAGGATTTGTAAGTTTTTTAATTAAGTTGTTTTACATTTTTAATACAATTTTAAATTTTAGTTTTTCATTCTTATTTCTTGTTCAAATGAGCGAATGAGTGAATGAGCAAATATTAGGAAAAACCTAAGTTCTAAGTTTTTTTTCTTTTACATTTTGAAGGTCATTCACTCATTTTTAAATTCGCTCATTCATTCATTTCTTTCCTGAAAATATATTATGAAAAATCATCCTCAAATCATACACGAAGACGATCAAATTATCCTCATCAATAAACCAGCAAACTACCTGGCTATTCCAGATCGATTCAAGCCGGATTTGCCAAATATCCAAGGTTTTTTAAAAGCAAAATTTGGGCAAATATTTACGGTCCATCGAATAGATAAAGAGACGAGTGGAATCATGATTTTTGCTAAGGATGAAGTTACGCATAAAACGCTTAATGATCAATTTGAAAATCGTAAAATAGAAAAACATTATCTCGCTTTAACAATGGGCGTTATGAATAATGACAATGCGGTCATTGACAAACCAATAGGAAAGCATCCAGTCATCAAAGGTCGAATGATCATCAGTCAAAAAGGGAAACCTTCGATTTCTGAATACACGGTTTTGGAACGTTTTAAAAACTTTACACTGCTCGATGTAAACATCAAAACTGGTCGTACTCACCAGATTCGAGTACATTTAGAATCTATTGGTTTTCCACTTGCCGTTGATCCAATTTATTCAAAAAAAGAAGCCTTTTTTCTGTCTGAATTAAAAGGTAAAAAATATCGTGGATCACGTGAAAAAGAAGAAAGACCATTGATGAGTCGCTCTGCTTTACATGCGCATCGCCTATGTTTCAATCATCCATCGACGAATGAAGTTCTTGAATTTACAGCGGAACTTCCAAAGGATTTTAATGCTGTTTTAAAGCAACTTAGAAAATGGGGCGCTGCGTAAAAGATAGAACTTGGACATTATTAATGCTCCAAAATAAATCAGAGATAAGCATTTTACTTCAATTTCAGATGACTTAGCTATGTGATTATATAGCAATATGACTATATCTCTTCCAAATGTCTCCAAATGGGCTTTCTCTAACTTTTAACATCTTGAGCAGAAAGTACCTTTAATATAAATTGGGCTTCCTATGATCAATAGTTATATTTAGGATCATTTTTCACAAAAAACCTTAATATGAAAAAAATTCAAATGCTCTCCTTATTTGGTTTGCTCTTATTTTCAACTTCAAGTGTATTTGCACAATTGACATTCTCTCCTGAGAAAATCATGGCTGGAGAAAAAGTAAGTGTTTCTTATGATCCACAAGGAACTCCTTTGGAAAGTGAAGAAGCAATTATTATCAATGTTTATCAATTTGATAATGAAGAATTCGAAGTAGTAGAGATTCCTGTAAAATTTGATGCAGGAAAGTTTACTGGTTCATTTACAACAGCAAAATCGACTAAAGCTGTCCTTTTTGGGATTACTAATACAGAAACAGACATCGAAGATACTCGTGATAAAAAGGGGTATAAAACCATTTGCTATCAAGCAGATCGCAAAACACCTGTTGAAGGTGCTTATGCTTCGAAAGCTTATATCGTTGGAAGGTACGGTCGCATGACTGGTATGGATACAGATGCTGAAAAAGCGATGAAATTGCTCGCTAAAGAATTCAAGCACTACCCTACTTCTGAAAAAAACATCAACTATCAAAGTCTTCATTTAGGAATGGCTTCTGCTACTAAAAACGAAGAGGCTATTGAAGCTCACGGTGTTAGGGTTGCTCAAATTTTAAAAAATAAAAAAGCTACCAAAGAGGAACTGGCTCATGCCTATTCTTATACACGCATCAAGAAAGATAAAGAAGGTGGTGAAAAAGTAAAAGCTCAAATTATTGCTGCTTTTCCAAAAGGATCAATGGCTGCAAATGAGGCAAGTAGTAAAATCAGAAGTGCTAAAGATCTTGCTGCTAAAGTTGCAGTTTTAGAAGATTTCAATAAAACGTTTGGCGATGATGAATCTTTAAGTAATACTAAAAATTACATGCTAGGTGTTGTCGCTTCAGCTTATAGCAAGGAAGAAGATTGGGATAATTACAAAAAATACTTGAACATGATTGCCGATCCTAGTCGTAGAGCAGGATCATTAAATAGTGTTACCTGGCCGATGACCGGCGAGAGTCTTAAAGGAGAAGCAAAGAATCCGGAAATGGCACAGAAGCTTTCTAAACAGTCTCTTGAAATTTTAGAAGCTGAAATGAAAGACATGACTTCTAAGCCAAAGGCTTATACACAAAGACAGTATGAAAGAATGTTAAAAAGTTCTTACGCAATGTTTGCAGATACGTATGCTTTGTTGGCTTATAAAAATGGCCAAATGGAAGAGGCACTTAACTATCAATTGATTTCTTGTGAGAACAATAAATTTAGTAATGGTGAAATGACGCAACGTTATTGTGCTTACTACGAAAAAGTAAACAGTCCAAAAGAAACTGAGGCATTGGTTGCTAATTTTATTTCAGAGGGTAAAGCTTCTTCTATGATGAAGGAACAACACAAGCGTTTATACATGGCTAATAATACCATGGATACTGCTTATGACAAATATGTTGTTCAATTAGAAAAATCTGCATTAGAGAAAAAACGAGCAGAGCTTGAAGAGAAAATGTTGGATATGCCTTCTCCTAAATTCAACCTCGTCAATCTTGAAGGTAATAAAGTAAACATCGATGATCTGAAAGGAAAAGTCGTTGTGGTTGACTTCTGGGCAACTTGGTGTGGACCATGTAAAGCTTCCTTTCCTGGGATGCAGCAAGCGGTTAACAAATTTGCAGATAGTGAAGATGTAGAGTTTGTTTTTATTGATACTTGGGAATCTGGAGAAGGTGTTACTGATAAAGTTTCTAAGTTTATTGAGGACAATAAGTATTCATTTAATGTCTTAATGGACCTAGATGCAAAAGTAGTTGCTTCTTTCGGTGTGAGTGGAATCCCTACTAAATTTGTGATAGACAAAAATGGTGTGATTCGATTTAAGAGTGTTGGATTTGGTGGAAATGATGCAGCACTTGTCGATGAGATGACGATGATGATTGAATTGGCTGGAGGAACAGTTCCTAGTCCTGTGACTGGAGCGCCATAATAAGTAAATAACTAATTAAGCGGTCAAGAACGAGGAAGCTTAATTTGTTTTTAAAATATTAAAAAAGCCAGGGTCATTATTTGATTCTGGCTTTTTTAAGTTTAATGTGCACTTTCGGCATTCTGTCAATTACTTTCTAAGAAAGTCGATTAAAAATATCAGGTATTGATTTTAAAACTATAATTTTGGGCTTGGGTATATCCCGATAGAACATAGACTGCTATAAGAAAATGAGTTACACTGCAAAAAAGACGATGTTGGAATCATCCGAAATTTTAAATATTGAACATTGGCGAGCACAGCTTCCAAAGCTCCAAAAAGCCTATCAAACTGATCAGCCTTTTCCTCATATTGTCCTAAACGACTTTCTAAACCCTGAAGCTGCGAATAGTGCGATGGGTGCCTTTCCGGCTGTGAAAGATGAAGGATGGATTCATTATGTTCATGTCAATGAAAAAAAGCATGGCTTAAATAAAATGGAATTATTGCCGGATTATATTCAGAAAGTGATCAAGGTTTTAAATAGTAAAGATTGTGTAGATTATATCAGTGAACTCACTGGTATTAAAAATTTGGTAGCAGATGAATCTTTGGAAGGTGGCGGATTGCATCAAAGTCAACGAAATGGTTTTTTGAATATTCATGCTGATTTTACGGTTCATCCTCATAAACGGAAACTCCGCCGTCGGGTAAATTTATTGATATACCTGAACAAAGATTGGAAAGACTCGTATAATGGTCACTTGGAATTATGGTCTAGAGATATGAAGGCCTGTGTACAGAAAGTGAGCCCGATTTTTAATCGTTGTGTAATCTTTAATACGGATGAAGATAGTTATCATGGTTTGCCAGAACCTATACTTTGTCCAAAGGAAATGACTCGAAAATCAATCGCTTTGTATTATTTTACCGAGGAATCAAAACCTATCAAACGAGCAACCAATTATAGAGCAAGACCTGGAGATGGTGCAAAAAGTATTTTAATTTATTTAGATAAAAAACTGATTGCACTTTATAGTAGTCTAAAAGGCATTCTCGGAATCAATGATGATTTTGCGAGTAAAGTTTTAAATTTTTTCAATCGAAAAAAACCGAAATAAAGTTGTTCAATACTTCCAAAAAAAACATCCTTTTCTTTATCCTTTTGGGTATTGTATTTTTTATTCCATTCCTTGGAGGTGTTCATTTATTTGATTGGGACGAAGTAAATTTTGCGGAGATCAGTAGAGAGATGTTGATCACTGAAGATTTTTTTAGAATCTATGTTGACTTTCTTCCTTTTTGGGAAAAGCCCCCACTCTATTTCTGGCTTCAAGCTTCAAGCATTAAAATGTTTGGTGTCAATGAATTTGCAGCTCGACTACCAAATGCAATATGCGGAATTTTTACGCTGGTCATTTTATATCGAATTGGAGAACGACTTTATAATCGATTCTTTGGCTTCTTTTGGGCACTGATTTATTTTGGAACTATCCTTCCAAATCTCTATTGTCATTCTGGCATTATTGACCCTTGGTTTAATCTTTTTATTTTTACTGGCTTATATTATTTCATTCAATTTCATTGGAAAAAAAACGGAATAGATCCAGAATTAAAAAAATCAAAATGGACATATTTGTTTTGGGGTGGATTCCTTATCGGGCTAGCTATTCTGACTAAAGGACAGACTGCTTTGATTGTTTGTTGCTTGACTTTCTTTGTGTACTGGATTTATAAAAGATTCCGTTTTTACATCAATGTTCCAGAATTTTTATTCTTTGTAATTGCTTCTGCTTTGGTTTCTTTGACTTGGTATGGTTTGGAAACCTTGCAAAATGGCCCTTGGTTTATTTACGAATTTAATAAATACCAATATCGTTTATTCAGCACACCTGACGCTGGACATAAGGGATTTCCGGGTTATCATTTTGTGGTTTTACTGATCGGATGTTTTCCAGCCTCAATATTTCTGATTCGATCTTTTTTTAAAATGCCTTCCTATAAGTTTGATCATCAAAAAGATTTTACCCGATGGATGAAAATGTTTTTTTGGGTTGTACTTATTCTTTTCAGTATCGTCCAATCAAAAATCGTTCACTACTCTTCACTTTGTTATTTTCCATTAACCTACTTAGCAACTTTAGTTGTTTACAGATATTTAAATCATAAAATTACTTTCGGGGTTCGATTAAAAATAGGCATCCTTTTTATTGGTTGTTTATTTGCGATTGCCGCTATTGCGCTTCCATTAGTAGGGATGAACGCTGATATCTTAGCGCCATTATTTAACGATCCTTTTGCTGTTGCTAATCTTAAAGCATCTGTTAATTGGACAGGCTGGGAAGTCATCCCTGGTATCTTTTTATCCTGGGTTATTTTTACCTCTGTTTTCTTTCTTCGTTCTGCAAAACGAATCGTGTTACTATTTTTAGGTACTGCAATTTTCATAAATCTCACCTTATACTTTTCTGTTGGAAACATTGAACATTATTCACAACGAGCTGCGATTGAGTTTTTTGAAAGCAAAATCGGCGAGGATTGTTATGTCAAACCGATGGGGTATAAAACCTATGCTCATCTTTGGTATGGCCAAAGGCAAAATGATTTACCACAGGAGAGTAGAGATATTTTTTGGTTGATGAGTGACAAAGCGGATAAGCCCGTTTATGTGATTACGAAAATTCATAAGTTGAAAAACCTGGAGCAGTTTGAGAATTTGAAAGAAGTTGGGCGGAAGAATGGGTTTGTTTTTTTGAAAAAGGAATAAAATTCCAGAGTTCTGGAAGTGATGGTTCCCTTCGGGAAACGATTAGTCATTTCTAACTTCATTTGAAATAAAATGATAATGCCTTCGGCAGAGATAGATTCCTGCGGAATAGTGTGGTTACTGGAGGAATTTGAGTTCAGTGTTTTTTTAGATTTATTTCTTTTAAAAATACAATCTGTATGGATATTAGGTATTCTACATCATACTGGATGTGTTTTCTTTTGTTAAGTATTGGAAGCTGTACTTCTATAGATCAAAATAAGAACAAAACTACAGTTTGTTCTACTCATCATTTAGATGGTCTTTGGGGTTTATCTCAGTATTTTGATAGTATCCAAACAAATAAAAAAGTAGCTAAATATAGAATACAGGAACTTACGTGGCATGCCATTACACTAGATATCAAAAACGATTCAGCCAGAATTCTTGGCTCTATTTATAAATTTGGATTTGGATTTAAAATTAATCAGTGTAGAGATACACTGGGTTCGATGAATCAATTTGAAAATATTTCAGTGGATGAAGATTGGCCAGAATATTTAGTTTATAAAAAAGGCGAGTATTTGGCAGTAAGAAAAATTCCTAATGATTTCTATCCTGATACATTAGAATATATTTATAAAAGAATCCCTGAAATAAAAATAGACTCTATTCATTATTCAAGAAATGGATATTATTTTGATCAACTCATCCAACAACATTTTAATGATATCCTACTTTCTGGAACATATACTACCCTAGAAAAGGATACAATAATTTTTCAAAAAAATGGAGATATTTCTGGATGGGCAAAATTTGATCAATTTGAAGTAAACACTTATTTTGGAACTCACCATCCATTTAAAAATATGGATATGATAAAGCTTAATTCGGGGATTCAAGAAAAATACTTCCATTGGAAATTCACAAGCGACAAACTTATTTTAGTAGAATTTAAAAATGAAATTATCCTCAATAATGGTAAAGAAGAATTAGCTGATGGTTTCATTCTAGGAAAAAATAGAATAATTTTAGAAAAGTTTAATTGATTATTTTTGATCTTTTTTTGAAACACATAAGTCACATTAGATACATATAAGTCTTCAATACCTAACTCTCTATTTTGACTTTCACTCAATCTATCGCGAGACTCACTATTCCGATTTATCGGAATCTATCCCTGCCGAAGGCATCATCACTTCAAGATAAGCGAAGCGAATCTTGACTTATCTCTTCCCAAAGGGAACCAGCACTTCATTTTCAAGCGTAGCGAGAAATGAATTACTCCAATTTCTCCGTCGCAACCTCCCAAGCTTCCATCGCTTTTTCAAGATCCTTTTTCAATTGATTATACTTTTCCAAAACCACGTCAGCACCGGCACTTTGGTAAAAACCATCAACACCCATTTCTGTTTCCAACTTAGTAATCTTAGATTCAATATCTTCGATTTTACGCTCTGCATTTTGAACAGCACGTTCTAATTTTTTCTGTTCCTTTCGTTCTTCGTAAGTAAGTTCAACCTTAGGACTTCCAGCTTTCTGAGTCTTAGCTTGTTGAGATTGTTTAGACTTCATTTCAACCGCACGCATGTCATCTAGTCTTCTTTTTTCTAAGAAGAAATTCACATCGCCAAGGTATTCATGTAATTTTTTATCTCTAAACTCAAAAGTTCGAGTAGTTAAACCTTTTAAGAAATCCCGATCGTGAGAAACGACGATCAAAGTTCCATCAAATTCCATCACCGCTTTTTTCAAAACCTCTTTCGATAAAATATCCAAGTGATTCGTCGGCTCATCCAGTACCAATAAATTAATTGGTCTCAACAATAGACAAGCCATCGCTAATCTCGCTCGCTCCCCTCCTGAAAGTACTGAAACTTTTTTCTCAACGTCTTCTCCACTAAACATAAATGCACCAAGAATACTTCGCACCTTTGTTCTTAGTTCTGGTGGTGCAGCATCTTCCATAGTTTTTAGAAGCGTCTGTTTTGGTTGGAGACTATCTGATTGGTTTTGCGCATAATATCCGATTTGGACGTTATGCCCTAGTTTAAATTCTCCACCACTTGCTTGGATTTCTTTGACCAATATTTTTGCTAAAGTCGTTTTCCCTTGTCCGTTCTGTCCGACAAAAGCAACACGATCTCCCCTATCCAGTTGAAAACTTACTTCATTTAAAACCTGAAGATCTCCATAACTTTTAGAAAGTTTCGTTGCCTTGACAGCTACATCACCAGATCTCGGCGCTGGTGGAAACTTAATTTTCATTGTCGCTGTGTCTTCGGTATCTAATTCGATCCGATCCACTTTGTTCAATTGCTTGATCAGCGATTGTGCCATTTTGGCTTTATTCGCTTTTGCTCGGAACTTTTCAATAAGTTGTTCTGTGTGAGCAATTTTTGATTGTTGATTTTTAAATGCAGCGATGGTCTTTTCTTTTCGCTCTTTCCGCATTTCGAGATACTTAGAATAAGATGCTTTGTAGTCGTAAGCATTTCCCAATTCTATCTCAACAGTTCGTTTTGTAATATTATCCAAAAACATCCTGTCGTGAGAAATCAAAATAACTGCTCCAGGATAGTCTTTTAGAAAATGTTCTAACCAAAGAATCGATTCAATATCCAAGTGATTGGTCGGCTCATCCAGTAGCAAATAATCTGGTTTCGCTAAAAGCATTTTTGCCAATTCGATCCGCATTTGCCATCCACCACTAAACTCTTCCACCATTCTTTGCATATCACTTGTTTTGAAACCAAGTCCTTGCAAAATCTTTTCTGCTTCAGCTTCCATCGCTTGACCTCCAAGGATAGAAAAACGCTCGTTTGCAGAAGTCATTTCCTCAATCAACCTGGCGTAAGAATCACTTTCATAATCTTCTCGCTCTCCCAATTCGATATTAATCTCATCGATTCGTTCTTCTAGCTTTTTGAGTTCATCAAAAGCAGTCAACGTTTCATCAATTACCGTTTTCCCTTTTGGTAAAGTCATCTCTTGATGCAAAAATCCTAAGGTACTGCCTGTTGGCCTAGTAATCTGTCCAGAATCAGCAGATTGTTCCCCAGCCAATATTTTTAGAAAAGTAGATTTTCCAGCACCATTACGGCCTACTAAGCCAATCTTATCACGTTCTTTGATCACGACATTGATAGAATCCATCAGTACCCGATCTCCATATTTCACAAAAAGGTTATTTGCCGTTATCATTAA
>CAKZTD010000242.1 GCA_937921595.1 uncultured Saprospiraceae bacterium | reverse complement strand
AGCGTTTGAAAAAAGATGGCGACGAAACTCCAGATAGCCAGCGGAAACAACATCACCGCATAAAGGTGAAACAAGTAAATTCCGATTTCATAATTATAAAATCCATTGATGGTTTGAATAATCATCCCGGCGATCATTAGGATCAAAAGTAAAACCATTTGCATTTTGATCAAGGCCAATACTTTGGACCCCATCAACACCCAATTCGGAATCGGAGTCGTATCCACTAATTGATGCATTCTTGTCGTTTGAGATCGGTTTACCAACATCCCCGCATATAAAAATGTTAGTAAAACAATGATCATCGAAAAAACAATAGCTGGTACAGTAAACATGATTCGTGTTACAGGCATTAAAGTAATTTCTTCCAAATTCACGACTCTCGCCAAAGTAAAAACTACTCCAAATATTCCAAAGCCAACCAGTATCAAAAACATCCAACTTTTAACGATGAATTTTAAATCGATGTTTGAAAGTTGCCAAAGTGTTTTCCATTGTTGCATTAATGAAAAATCGAAATTGGCAGATTTTATTCTTATCCTTTGCCCCTTTTTTATTAATGTTTTTCCAGCATCATTTTTTATTTTTTTAAATCCTTTCAATATGCCATGCTCGCTGAATCTAAACTTTCTATAAACCGTTCCAAAGATCAAAGTGGCAATTCCTAGCCAAATCAATCTATTGAAAATCAGCACCGAAGCAATAGGTAGAGCTTTAGTATTTCGATCATCGAGATTCCAATTTTGAGTCAGATAACCTGTTGTATTTTGAGCAAAAGGATCAAGTAAAGCGAGTGCATAAGGTTGATTTATTCCAGCCAATATACTCTCAACGATCATCTGAATAAAAAACAAAATGACTACACTAATAAATCCTGCATAGATATTTCTAGTCAAAGTAACGACAGCAAAAACGATCGCTCCAAAGACGAACATATTGGGAAGTGTATATAAAAAGAAGACATGCAGGTAAGTAGCGATATTAAATGGTCCAATTTTATTTTCATGCAAGCCAGGCACTTGCTCACCGAGCATAAAAGCCAACACGACTAAAGAAGTAATCCCTGCAACAATCAAAAATGCGCTAAAGAATTTCCCTAAAAGATAAGCTGATTTTTCAATAGGAAAAGTATAGATGATCGAATGCATCCGGTGTTTGTAATCTCGATAAATCGAAGCTCCAATTATCGCTGGCAGTAAGAACAAAAAGAACTTATTGAAGTATTGAATCATGTAGTTTATCTCAAAGGAAGAATTTAATACTCGAACGGCCTGAGACGATTCAGGGGGTGGATCAAAAAACCCTCCTGTTCCAATAAACATCAGAAAAGCAAAACTAAAAAAGGCAATTCCATAAATGTAAATGGAAGGTCTTTTTATCCAGTATTTTAGTTCTTGTAAAAAGATGTTCTTTAGCACATTACTTATTTTAATAAGAAGATCGAATCAAATCAAACGTATATTCCATAACCGCATCCCTTTTATTGATCAAATCTTCAATACTATTTTTAACCTCAAAATCTGGAATAACACCTCTCCCAGGAGTTTGAAACTTTGAATTTACGATTTGTTGAACTACGGGTATTCTTACTCTATTTTTAGAATTAGGTAATTCCAAAGTAAACATTTCACCTGCTACCACACTAGTCGCATTACCACCAGTCTCTTCTCCAATGAAAACACTATTTGTATAGGTATCTAAAAAGGCAGCCATTTCTCCTGCCGCAGAAAAAGAATAAGCATCAATCAAGGTATATACTTTACCTGTAAATATTTCCTTCACAGGTTTATGTTCTTTAAGCATAGGATTGGCTCGATAAAATAACCGTCCTAAACCATTCAACCGATAACGATCATCTTTACCTTTCTTAATTCCTATCGATGCAAAAAGGTTAGTCCAAAAAATATTCTCTTTATATAATTTTTTGTTAGGCAATTTTTTCGTTATCAAATAAGAATCTTTGAATAGTACAAATTTTTCTTGGCTAAGATGTTTAATTAATTCTCTTGAGATAATTTCCGCTCCTCCCCCATTACTTCGTAAATCAATAATCAAGTGTTCTACATTATTGGATTGCATCTTATCAAAGTGTTGATTCATCAGTTTTTTCACAGAACGTCCAAATTTTCGGACATCAGAAGTAGAACAAGTTTTGACACTCAAAATAGCAGTATTTCCTTTGATCTCAAGAGCAAGCGCATCTCCTTGTCCCTTTTCCCAGTAATCGTAAATCTTACCATATCTTTGTTCCTGATTTCCTAAAATGACCGACTGTTTGAGTGCATCTAATTTGATATTTTTCCGAGCACCATTCCCATCACTTAAAACCAAATCGTAAGTATCCGGCATCCCGATACTGTTTGCGTAAAAATCTCGAAACGCTCGATAAGTTATGCCTTCCGGAAAGGTCGTATTATCTCCATCTCTTGTCCACTGATCCGATAAATAATAAAAAACATGCTTTGCAGATTCCCCATTAATACTATCGATTTGCATTCCATCTTCAATTTGCTCCTCATCAGAATTATTTCTTAAAACAAAAAGTGATTCTTTATCCCAATAAACATCCAAGGGAAGCAATCTTCCTTCGGTAGCTTTATAGTTATCAAATGTTTCAGAAGGGATAACCATTGTGTGACCGTTTTTTATCACCTTATTTAAAGAAGCTATTTTTTTATAAAATGCAGAAGCATCCATTGGTTGAGTAATTCCAGTTTTTAATTCTGCAAACTTCTTATCCAAAATTTCTTTGGAAGAAAATCTATATAATCCAGGATGTATTTTTTCTAAATTCGTTTTGAGGATTTCTATATCTTCAAGCAATTGATCAACTGGAATAAGAGCGGTCAACATCGCAACATCTTGGGCATTTACAGAATAGCTTCCAATTAGGCACAACGAAAAAATAATAGTTTGTAAAAATTTCATGATGTTAATATTTAAAAATTACTTAGAGCTTGTTTAAACTTTTATGATTGAGCGAAAGTAAGAAAAATTTATTCTGGACAAGGCAAAAAACGTAGACGATGCCATAGCATCGGTGAGGCTTTTTAACGAAATGCAGGATAAGATTTGCCACTTGCAGCCGATTAATGGAAATTCAAACAAGCTCTTAAACCCTTATTCTTTTCTTAAAGCAATAAAATACACATCCTCTAAATTAGGGTCCGTATTTTCAAAACCATCCGTTGGACGTCCAGAAGAATGCACTCGAATACTCAAGGAATTATCCGGATTATAACTAGAAGAAAGTACCGAAAACTGTTGTTGATAATCTTCCAACTCTTCTGCGGCAATAGACTTCGTCCAGATTTCTTTTTCAATTTTCTGAGTAGCTTTTGTCGGAGTTTCTTGATAGAGAATTCTACCATCATTCATGATCGCCATATCTGTACAAAGTTCTTTAACATCTTCCACGATATGCGTTGAAAAAATCACCGTATTTTGTGCTCCAACTTCTCTAAGCACATTTAAAAAACGATTGCGTTCCGCAGGATCAAGGCCAGCAGTTGGTTCATCCACAATGATTAGTTTTGGATTGTTTAAAAGTAGCTGAGCAATTCCAAAACGTTGCTTCATTCCTCCAGAGTAGCCTTTGACATATTTCTTTCGAACCTCGTAAAGATTGGTTAATTCCAGAACCTGTTGAATCAAAATCTGTCGCTCTTTTTTAGAAGCAATTCCTTTTAAAATGGCAAAGTAATTTAAAAGGTCTTCAGCAGACATCCCAGGAAAAACACCAAACTCCTGAGGCAAATAGCCTAGGACTTTCCGAAGACTCATAGGGTCTTTTAAAACTTCAATATCTTCAAAGTGGATACTTCCAGAATCTGCTTGTTGCAAAGTCGCAATGGTACGCATCAAGGATGATTTTCCTGCACCGTTGGGCCCGAGAAGACCAAACATGCCTTTCTTAATTTCTAAATCAAGATGGTCAATCGCTTTGACTCCATTTGGATATGTTTTGTTTAATTTTTCGATTATCAGACTCATCTATGAATTGCTTTGATTGAAAATAAAATTCTTGATCATATTTCTATAATTACTGTTATCCTGAGCCATCTCTCGCCACAACTCACCATGGTTCAATTTATAGACGTATAAAACATCAAAATTTCTAAAATCAGTCTCCATTATTTCATCTTCAAACAAATGAGTATACCGATGAACCATATTATCTGCGATCAAAAACATTGGAACAGATAGGTTTTCTAAGTAGTTGGTCGGCGACCCATCAATCAATTGATTCTTTGTTTTTCCAAATACAGATTCAACATGTAATTCTGCTAAGTGAGGATTATTTCCATTTTTAAAAACTTCATGATAATTTGGAATATCGTAAGCCCCCGAAATAGAAATTACACCTCGAATATTTTCTTTTGACAAACCATGCTCCTTTAAATATTTCTCATCTAAGCTCAACAAGGCTGCAAGGTGTGCTCCGGATGAAAATCCGCCAACGAAAATCTTTTTTGTATCATAGCCATATTCATCAGCTCGATCGTAAAGCCATTTAAATGCCGCAGCAATATCTTCAATATGATCAGGATGTTGTGCTCCTCCATTATGAGTAGAATCTCGCCAAAAAGCTGAGCTTAAGCGATGGCCAACAGAAGCAACTGCAATGCCTTCTTTTGCAAATTGTCTGGCGATATCCATCTCCATATTTCGATTAACATATGACCAGGCGCCTCCTCCTATCCAGACTAAAAGTGGAGCGTCTTTCACTTCATTTGGCAGTACTAGATTCAGTCGTTGAGCCGTATCGTTTTCGACTAGACTAGCATTGAGGTACTGGAGATCATTGTATTCTTGGTATTTAGTTTCTTCTTCTGTTTGCGTATAAGCGCAAGTGTTTATGAGAAAAAATAAAGCATAAATTATCGAATAATTTTTCATAAAATTTTAATTTAAAAACAAAGTTTCCATTTTTATAAATTGCTCCCAAATTGCAAACAGCTCTTTTTCTTTTCCACTACAATTCGTAATAATTATTTTTCCGATTTGAGTCTTTGGGCTAAAATACATCAGCGTTGTAATTCCAGGATCACTTCCTCCGTGACCGATATCTCCAAATTCACCAGTTCCAAATACATCCCAAAAAATACCGCTTTGTTTATCCCTTTCTTTTGACAAATTATTTTTAAATAAAGTTTCAAATGAATTTGTTTTTAAGAAATCACCTTCACCAGCATATCCTTTCAACATAGCTTGTAAATATGTACTCATATCGACCACAGAAGATTTGAATGAGCCATCGGGATAAGTCGTCAAGTCATAAAAAGGAAGGATCGCATTTTTCTTTCCCATATAATGAGTCGCCCAATTTTTTAAATCAACATCTTGATGTTTCCAACCTGAGGCATTTAGTTTTAAAGGATTGATAATTTCTGTTTCTGCAAATTTATCATACGGCATTCCGGTAACTTCTTCTAAGACAAAAGCGGCAAGTGTTGCTCCTACATTACTGTATTCATAATTTGTTCCCGGAGCATATTTTGTGAAATTCTTTTTAGAATACCATTCGCCATTTTCAAGCAACACATTTCCAAGATATTCTTTAAGTGAAAGCTCTTTATTATTTTTGATTTTTTTAAAATACCATCGTTCGAAAATGCTAAATCCTTTTTTCGAAAACTTCTTTTTATTTAATTCATCTTTAAAATAATACGATTTCTTAAAATAACTTGAAGAACGATCTTTTATACCAGAGTTATGAGTTGCTAGATGTCGAATCGTAATTTCGATTTCAGGAAATCGCGGATGAACAACTTTGAAAGGCAAATATTTATTGACTGGATCATCTAATTTTAATTGCCCTCGCTCCACTGCTTTCATCAAACTCAAACCGATTAGTGTTTTGGAAATAGAGCCAATATTTTCAACAGTGTTAATCGTAAAAGGAGTTTGTTTTTGAAGATCAGCATACCCGAATCCTTCCTGATAAAGTATCTTGTCTTTAGTTACCATAGCAACTGCAAACCCTGGAAGAGAGGATTTCTTGTATGCTATTGACAAACTATCGTTTATCAATTCTTGAGCTGTTTGTGCATTGCTGCTATTCAAAAATGAGCTAAAAATAAAAATCCAAATGCCTATCTTAATTCTGTTCATACTTATTTATATTCTTCTACAAAATCTTTAACCGTACTAAAAAAAGCATCTACTTCAATTCCCCAAATATCGTGTCCACTTTCTTCTAAAATTACTAATTTTTTATCTTCTTCTGGCGTTCCTATAAGGTCGTAAGCATTTTGTCCAAGATTTTTTGGTACGATTGCATCTTTCCCTCCATAGACCAACAAGGTAGGCAAAACGATTCGATCCATATTCGGGCTTTGGTCTCCAAAGACAATTAAATCTTCCAAAAGCTCAAGATCTTTTTGATCTTTGCCAGTACCAACTGGAGAACTTAGCAAGTAAAAAAGAGACGGTTCACTAAATTGATTTTTCTCAGCATTGACTTCTCGATCTATAATTTGACCAATATAATTTATGACTCTTAATTCTTGAATGTTAGTGATCTCTGGTGTGTCTTCTAAAGCTTTCAGCCGCTCTTCCCATACTGATTTATCAGGATCGTTTTCTGCGATTCTATTTTGAGCATAATCAATTCCAAACAATCTGGAACTCGCCCAGTTCAATGGAAAGTTATGGTTGCCACTCAATTGTATCCATCCTTTAAAATCTACTTGATTAACACCTTTTTTCAAAAAAGCAGTTGCTAAATAACCGCCCCAACTATGTCCCATCAAGAATAGATTTTTTGCTTGTGGATATTTATTCTTAATCAACTTTGTCAATACTTCCAAATCTTCGACAAACTGTTCTTCATTCAAATTTACAGCTCGTTTTCCATGTGTAAATCCCCCACCCCGCTGGTCATAATAAACCATAGCATAGTCAGATTCCAGGCGATCGAAATGATCGTAAACTGCATTTTCGACTCCACTCAATAAAGGCCCACCGTGTAAAAAAATGATAAAGGTTTCTTTATCATCATTTCCTCTGACCCAAACGGGCATATCTGTGCCTTCATGCCGAAGATAAAACTCATCACTTAATTGGCCATCAGGATTTTCGTCTTTGTAACAAGCCGTAAAAACAAATAATACAGACAGGAAGAAAAGTATTTTTTTCATAGCTAATCAGTTTTATTTTTCAAAAAATAATAATTGACACCAATTCCAAGTGAAGGCGTGATCGGAGAAGCGGGAAGGTTCAACTGTCGAATTCCAGCTCTAAAACTAACCGCATAAGGTTTTTCTTTTGTAGTAAAAAGATTGTAACCAAACCCAAAACCTACTTTCCAATGTCGATGAAGATTACCTTTTAGTTTGCTACTGGAAAAATCACCATTGGAATCCATTTCGTAAACTTCACCAGCGAGAATGGTTTGTATTCCTCCTGCTCCGCCATACAATTGAAATTCCATTCCTTTACTTCCAATCGTTTTTAAAATCACTTCGCCATTAAGGGACAATCCGGTATGGTTATCTTTTTGATGATAAAAATCAAAGGTTGGAGCAAGGAGTAATTGATAGATTCTGTCCTTGTCTTTTTTGTTGGTTTTGACCTTGTGCAAGATTGGATATTCCCATGCCAATTCTAGCCCGGAATGGAGCACATTATATCCTTGCAAATGGAGTCTCCAGGAAGGTGTGTTCTGAGCTTGTAGCGTCAAGCACAGCATTAAAAATAATGCGGGGAGAATTGTTTTCATTGCTTTATATTCTTTGCTTTAGTTTAAAATACTTGTTCACTTCGTTCTAGTAAACATTTAAAGAATGTTATTCTTTGAAAAGGTAAAAAGTAGAGCATTTTCTATCCTTTTTAAAAAAATTTCTAGACGAGTGAACTATCAATACTGTGTTTATTTGCTGACTCTTTTAATCATACAAAGTTGTAAAACGAAAAAAAGGTATACAAAAACAAATAAGTTGTTTTGTAAAAATTAATTAACGTACTTTTATATTCAAACATAAGACAATCAATTATTTACACTTATACTTTGTAAATACAAACAGCAAAAAATTAAACCAAAAATGAGAAACTCCCGTCTTTTAGAGCTCTTAGACACATTGGAATTAAGGGAATTAAAATCTTTGAAAAAATGGATCGCTTCTCCTTTTTTTAATCAACGACAAGATGTTATCGACCTATTTGACTTATATCTGAAGTATAAAAAACGAGGTAAAGATTTTCCTGATAAAGAATCAGTTTTCAAACAACTCTTTCCAAAGCAAACTTATGATGATCATAAAGTCAGATTAGCTATGAGTTTTTTAAATCGTTTGGTAGAACGTTTTTTAGTTTTTCAAGAAAATGAAAAAAAGGAGGCAACAAAAAAATTGACTCTAGCTAAGGTTTTCAAAGAAAAAAACTTGGATAAGCATTACCTGCAAACGATAAAAGAAACAAAAAGTATTATTCAAAAAAGTGAGAAAAGAAATGCAGAATATTATCGTCTTATTTATGATTTAAAAACGAATGAACTAGAATACAATGTTCACAATAAACGAACCCAAAACATTGGAATTCAAGAAGTTTTAGACGACCTCGATGCCTATTATCTTTTAGAAAAATTTAATTATTCAACAACAGCAATCAGTCATCAAAAAGTATATACGACGAAATATGACTTAGGTTTTTTGCCTTATATTTTAAAAGAAAAGGATAACATCAAATCTATAAAAAACAACCCTGCTATCAACACTTTCCATGCATGTCATCTATCTATTTTGGATACTGAAAATTCAGATTATTATTTTGCGTTTAAAAAATTACTATTTAAAAACGCAAAGTTATTTTCCGACAAAGAATTAATCTACTTTCATTTAGGCGCAGCGATTTCTTGTACAAGTCGACACAACAGAGGCGAAGAACGATTCACGCTGGAAGTTCAAGAAATTCATGAACACGCCATTCAACTTGGTGTTTATAAAAACCTCAACCAGTTTATTTTTAGAAATGTTGTCACTTTTGGTTTGCACAATAAAAAATATCAATGGGTGGAAGACTTCATCAATGAGTATGGACCACGATTAAAAACGAAGCATCAAGACGCGATGATTGCCTGGACTAGAGCTAGCCTTGCTTACAAACGAAAAGAATATAAAAAAGCGCTTACTTTTTTACAAGAAGCAAAATTTGAAGATCTTTTGCATAATTTATATGCTAAGATTACCATGATGAAAATTTATTTTGAAACCAATGAGATCGAGGTATTACAAAGTCATTTAAAAGCGATGGAAACCTTTACTCGTCGTCATCCGCAAATTGGCTATCATCAACAATTGACCTTGGATATGATTCTTTTTATGAGAAAAATTATTACGCTGAATCCTTATGATAAAACGGCTAAAGGGAAGCTCCGAAAGGAGATTGAGGCGATCAATAATATTGGTTGGAAGAAGTGGTTACTGGAGTGTATTGAGGAGTGATTTTACTCAAAATTCATTTAAACCCTTAGCTTGAATTAGCTATAAATTATTTTTTCAACAATTTATATGAATTTATATGAGTGTTCACAAAATAAATCCCCCAAATAAAACATTTATACATTGTAGCAATTCTTAAATAAGGCAGATCATATCTTACAAACTTCACAATTGCTGCTTTTAAAATTCCCACTAGCTCGCTGAACAAAGAATACAATTTTATACATTCACTTATAAAAGTGTTTTAAAAATATCTTGGAGAAGCATTTGAATGTGCTCCTTCCAAAGTGTTCTGACGAACCTTTATTTCTATTTGTCTGAGTCTTACAAACGTGCATTTTTTATCATTTTAAAAATTACACCCATGAAGACTTTAGTACTTTCACTCCTATTCTTTTCTTCCATTTTGCTAAACGCTCAAACCTATGGCGATTACGTTGGTGGAGGCCATGATCAAAATATAACCGTAACCACAAGCAGTGAATTTCAACCTCCTGGCTTCGAAGAAGTAGCTGAAGGTTCAAACACCTTGGCCATTCCAGGGCTTACTGGAAAAATAATTGATGCAGGCCGATTCTTGGCTCAAGCGACCTTGGGAGCTGACAGAACGACTATAGATTCAGTTGCGAAACTAGATTTTGAAACATGGATCGATCAACAATTTGCTGCGCCTCCGAGCTATACTCGACCGCTTCTTCAAGAAATATACGATACTACTTTTCAGCGTCATTTGGCCGATGGAGGTGATCCAGAAGATTATCCTGAAAACCCAACGAATGAACATTTTGACTATGCTTGGTGGCAAATCAATATGACAAATGACGACCTATTGAGGCAACGAATTGCATTTGCCCTGAGTGAGATTTTTGTAATTTCTTTCAAATCAGAATTGAATCGACATGGTGAAGGTGTCGCAAGTTATTACGATATGTTGATTGAAAATTCCTTTGAAAACTTTGAAGATATTTTAACAGATGTGAGCCTCCATCCCTGCATGGGCGTTTTTCTAACTCACCTTAATAATCCAAAATCTGTTCCTGCTCAGTTCATTCATCCCGATCAAAATTATGCTAGGGAAATGATGCAACTTTTCACAATAGGCTTGTACCAATTGAACCAAGATGGTACTCGGATTCAAGATACTGGAGGTAATGATATCCCGACTTATGATAATGAAGATGTTGGAGAATTTGCAAAAATATGGACTGGCCTCGGAGGTGGAGCTACAGTGCAAACAGAGGATACTATCGTCCCGCCTGAATTTGGGATGGGCATTAATATCATCGATATGTCAGAGCCAATGGCGATGTATGAAGACCACCACGAACCTGGTGCAAAATATTTATTAAACGGTTTTGTAGTCCCTGCCGGTCAATCGGGAATGGAGGATGTAAACACAGCTATCGAACATCTTATCAACCATCAAAATGTTGGGCCTTTTTTTGGAAAACAACTGATCCAACGATTGGTCAAATCCAATCCATCACCGGCTTATGTTTCACGAGTTGCTGCGGCGTTTAATGATAATGGCTCTGGAATCAGAGGTGATATGAAAGCAGTGATCAAAGCTATTCTCTTAGATGAAGAAGCCCGTTCCTGTAATTGGTACAATGACTCAGTCCAAGGAAAACTTAAAGAACCGATAATCAGGTTTACTCATTTTGCAAGAGCTATCGGTGGTATTAGTGATGATGGAAAATTTTGGAATTATGGCCCTGACTACAGCAATGGTGCAGGTCAACATCCGATGTATTCTTTCTCGGTTTTCAACTTTTACTGGCCTGATTTTCAGCCCATCGGTCCTATCGCTAGCCAAGGTTATGTAGCTCCTGAGTTTCAAATTTTTAATTCAAACACTAGTATTGGCTTTGTAAATTTTGTAAACGAATGGGCTGTCAATGAAACTCTTTTAGAATCAAAGGGGGGTGATGAAGATATTGTTTTAACAAATCTTGATGAGATCATAACACATGCACAAGATACCGAAGACCTTCTCAATTACCTGGACATATTACTGACCAATGGAATGCTTAAAGATGATACTCGACAAATCATTTCGACCATTGTAGATCCAATGAATGATCCATATGAGAAAGTGAAATTAGCAATTTACTTAATGGTGATCAGCGCCGATTATACCATTTTAAAATAATGAATCTATTTGCAAACAATACATAGAATTATCTTGAAGAGAGAAAACTAGGTAACCTATGTATTTAGTCAAAACGCTTTTTTTTACCACATAGACACATAAGGGCACATAGAGAATAAATTTTTCGAAGAAAAATTTATTGATGGTTCTTCGTTTGGCATAGGCCAATTTTACGCTTAGCTATAGTTTTATATTAGCAATTAAAATCAAAGAAAATATGAAATATAAATCAAGAAGAAAATTTATAAAAGAATTTGGCTTAGGTGCTTTGGGGCTAACCGCCGCTTCCTCCATTACAAAGTTAAAAGCCATGAATGCCGCTTTTCTAAATAATTCAACAAACCTCCTGACCAACGATTATAAAGCGATCGTCTGTTTTTATTTCGCTGGTGGTAACGACTCTTTTAATATGGTGGTGCCACGAGGCAATCCGGAATACGACGAATACGCTGTTACACGATCTGACTTAGCTATCTCTCAAAATGAGTTGTTGCCGATCACACCGGTAACTAGTGACGGCAAACAATATGGTTTGAATCCCGCGATGAGTAACATCCATCAATTGTTCAATACTGGCAAAGTATCTTTTATAAATAATGTTGGTCCTTTGATAGAGCCTACGACAAAAATTGCCTATCAAAATAATAGTGCTCCAATTCCATTGGGTTTGTTTTCTCATTCTGATCAAATTAAAAACTGTCAAACCGGAATGCCTCATCTCAGAACTCAATTTGGGTGGGGTGGACGAATGGCGGATATGCTGAATGACATGAATACCAATCAAAATGTGTCGATGAATATTTCTCTCGCAGGAACTAATATTTTTCAATACGGGGAAACCTTGGTTGAATTTGCGATCGACCCGTATGGCGGTAGTCCTGGGATTGTTGGATATGATCCTCCAACATCTCCTTTCAATGCAAAAAGAAAAGAAGGAATCGATCTTTTGCTAGGAGTAGATCATCCCGACATGTATAAAAAAACATACACCGATATTCTAAAAAGCAGTCTTGACGGGAGTATAGAATTCCGAGCAGCGATGGCTCAAATTGGAGCGTTGAGTACCTTCTTTTCCGATAATCGGATTTCACAAAGTTTTAAACGAATTACAGAAGTGATCAAGGCTCGTGAAATTCTTGGTTTTAAACGTCAAATATTTTTTGTTCAAATGGGCGGCTGGGATATGCATGGAGAATTGCTGGATTCCCATGAAAGAAACCTAACAGTCGTTGATAATGCTTTGAGTGAATTCCATAATGGATTGAATGAAATAGAAATGTTTGATGGTGTGACGACCTTTACGATTTCAGATTTCGGTAGGACTTTAACATCCAATGGTAACGGAAGTGATCACGCTTGGGGCGGCAATGCTTTGGTTATGGGTGGTGATATTAATGGCGGTGACATGTATGGGGTTTTCCCTTCTTTAGCATTGGATGGAGAATATGAAATTCACAACGGGGTCTTGATCCCTACTACTTCCAATGATCAATATTTCGCTGAACTAGCATTGTGGTTTGGAGTGAGCCCTTCGGATTTGAGTACGCTGTTTCCGAACATCGGAAATTTTTATGACCCGAGTTCTTCGATGCCTCCTTTAGGGCTTATGAATTTGTAATATTTAAAAAAATTACCTCATGAAAAAAACAATATCAATCATCCTTTTTTTCGTTTTTATTTCCGCAAATATTTCTGCGCAATGTTTTCTCGACCGGCATAATACGACCTGGTTTGATGGGTGGATTTCCTGTACGACATCAGTGAATCCAAATCCTATCCGTGGTGAGTCGCATTGGATTCTTTATAATTTTAATTACCCCTATGAGTTATTCCAAATGCATTTTTGGAATACGAATGCACCAGATTATTTAGCAGACGGTATGCAAAATATCGTTATTGACATTTCCAATGATGGTATTAATTGGACAGAGGCAGGTGAGTTTCAAATTCCAATAGCAGATGGGACTTCAACTTATGAAGGTCTTGATCTTTTTAACTTTGATGGAACAAGCGCTCAATATGTTTTGATAACAGGGCTGACTAATCACGGTGGTTCATGTTTTGGTTTGAGTGAAATCAGAATTGATGTTGCCGATGATATTGTTGTAGTTTCAAATGAAGAACTTATAAATCCTCCTTGCCTTTCTGCCCAGATATTTCCTAATCCGATAAATGAAAATTCAAAAGCCATTATTTCAAATTATTGTAGTAATGCTCCGATTTATTATTCCATTCAGGACATTTCAGGTAGAACGATAAAAAGTGGGGAGATTATTCCGGAATCGGATGAAGTAGAACTGGATATCAATTCATTACCGATTGTTTCGGGGAGTTATATTTTGAGTCTACAGCAGAAGGATGTGATGAGGAGGTTTAAAATGATGAAGGTAGATTAAATTATAGAAGAGTGTTTTTGATTTAAAATATATTCCTTCAAATTTAG
>CAKZTD010000241.1 GCA_937921595.1 uncultured Saprospiraceae bacterium | reverse complement strand
AGAAGTGGAACAAAGTTTTGAAGTTACATTGACGACTCAAAGTATAGATTTTGCAAACCTATCGGATAAATTAACAACAGATATTCCTTTTGATATCACAGCAACAGCGAGTTCTGGATTAGCGGTAAACTTGAGTATCATTTCAGGTCCAGCGAGTATAACTGGCAATACAATTACATTGGATGGAGTAGCAGGAACAGTAGTAGTACGAGCAAGCCAAGCCGGAGATATGACTTACGGTGCAGCTTCAGAAGTGGAACAAAATTTCGAAGTGACACTGACTACTCAGAGCATAGATTTTGCAAACCTATCGGATAAATTAACAACAGATATTCCTTTCGATATCACAGCAACAGCGAGTTCTGGATTAGCAGTGAATTTTAGCATCGTATCAGGTCCAGCGAGTATAACTGGCAATACAATTACATTGGATGGAGTAGCAGGAACAGTAGTAGTCCGAGCAAGTCAATCGGGAGATATAACCTATGAAGCAGCTCCAGAAGTGGAACAGAGTTTTGAAGTTGCCTTGACGACTCAGAGTATAGATTTTGCAAACCTATCGGATAAAATAACAACAGATGTTCCTTTTGATATCTCAGCAACAGCGAGTTCTGGATTAGCAGTAAACCTGAGTATCATTTCAGGTCCAGCGAGTATAACTGGCAATACAATTACATTGGATGGAGTAGCAGGAACAGTAGTAGTCCGCGCAAGTCAATCGGGAGATATGACCTATGAAGCAGCTCCAGAAGTGGAACAGAGTTTTGAAGTTGCCTTGACGACTCAGAGTATAGATTTTGCAAACCTATCGGATAAAATAACAACAGATGTTCCTTTCGATATTACAGCAACAGCGAGTTCTGGATTAGCGGTGAACTTTAGCATCGTATCAGGTCCAGCTAGCATTTCTGGCAATACAATTACATTAGATGGAGTAGCAGGAATAGTAGTAGTCCGAGCAAGTCAATCGGGAGATATGACCTATGAAGCAGCTCCAGAAGTGGAACAGAGTTTTGAAGTAAACCTGGTAGATGGAATTGAAGAAATTGAAAAGAATTTAGTGGTAGTTTACCCGAACCCAGTGGAAGAGTTGCTGCATGTGAAATTGAAAAATGCGGATTCAGGAGTCTATGAATTATTCATTCACGATAGTCTTGGACGTACTGTTTTAGTAGAAAATAAGCTGATTTTTTCAACAGAAGAAAAAATAATTGATGTAAGTAATTTTGCAGATGGAATGTATATCTTAAGGATTGTTCAAAATAATAAAATTTATATTGCCTCATTTGTAAAAAATAAATAAGGTGATAAAGCTTGTTTTTCGAAAGAATTCAAAAAATTAAATTAAATGCACTATTACCTTTTTTCAATTATCCTTCTAGTTGGTTTATTGGGATGTAGTAGAAATGAAGAACCGTCAATTACTAAAATTGCTTTTGGTTCTTGTGCAGATCAAGATGAACCTCAACCCATCTTAGAAAAAATATCTTCTCTAAATCCAGATTTGTTTATCTATTTGGGTGATAATATTTATGGTGATTCCAGAGATATGGAAGTACTTAAAGCGAAGTATCAAAAGCTGGAAGCTAAGCCTGAATTTCAAAAACTAAGAGCTACAGCAAAAGTATTGGCAACTTGGGATGATCACGATTATGGTGAAAATGATGCTGGAAGGCATTATCCATTTAAAGAAGCATCCAAAGAGATCTTTCTGGATTTTTGGAAAGAACCAATGGATTCAGAACGCCGAAAGCACAAAGGGATTTATCATTCGCAAATGTTTGGCCCCAAAGGTAAAAGAGTACAAATTATTATACTGGATACTCGAACGTTTAGAGATGATTTACATGGCGTGAGAGATACGATTTTATATAAAAATGATTACCAGCCAAATCTAAGTCCAGATTCTACGATGCTTGGAAGGGAGCAATGGGCATGGTTGGAACAAACTTTTAAAGAACCGGCAAATTTGCGAATCATCGCTTCTAGTAATCAATTTGCTCATGAATATAATGGCTGGGAATCTTGGACCAATGTTCCTAATGAACAACAGCGGATGATTGACTTGATTAAAGAAACGAAAGCAAATGGAGTGGTGTTTATTTCAGGAGATGTGCATTGGGGAGAGATTTCAAAAATGAATGTTGATGGTCAATATCCTATCTATGATATTACCTCTAGCGGAATCACACAGGACTGGGATTCTGTCGAACCCAATAAAAATAGAGTAGGGGATGTGATCAGAGATAATAATGTAGGCATGATTGAAATTGATTGGAAAAATGATCCTGCTTTGAGTTTTACTATTTATGATGTAAGTTTAAAAAAGCGTGTACAGCATCAGGTCAAAATAGAAGAGATTAGTTTTTGACAAATAGTAAGATTTTTATCGACTAGTTAATGAAGTTCGTAGAATATGCAAAAAGGATGACAGATCATAAGCGATCTCTTTTCTATATTTGTCATGTGTAGCAAATGATAAATATATTTTGAATAAACTTCTGTCCATTTCTTTAATTGTTTTGATAATAGGTGTTCCATTCAAGGACATTCTCATCTATACTTATTACAACCTGGACAAAGATTTCATCAGCACTATTCTTTGTATCAACAAAGACAATCCGAATTCAAAATGTGATGGTAAATGCTTTCTAAATAAAAAAATTGAAGAAAGCCATGATTCAGATCAATCTCCAAATTTAATAAAAGAGAAGAGTAATTTTAAGTGGTTGAATCTTAGACTGGACGCTTTAGACATTGATGACTTAACCATCGCTAAGCGTGATTTTATCAATTTTGAAACCATGCATTCCATTCTTTTTAAAAACAGAATATTCCAACCTCCCCGACAATTCTGATTGTTTTTCAAATTTCAAATATTATTTTATTAGTCAATTCGGTTTATTAGGAAGTGCTCCTAATTTAAGCCTTTGTGTATATTTTAAAAAAATTAAAAACTCAATTATAATGAAACGTATATTTTTCTTTTTAGCAATTTTAGCTACAACTTCTGTATTTGTATCTTGTGATAAAGACGATGACGACCACATGGACGATGATCCACAATACAGCATCACGTTTAATTCACCAACTACAGATGATAAGAACCTCAATGATGACATACATATCCATGTTGATTTTATCAGTGGGAATGATATGACTGTTCACCATGTAAACCTTAAGATTTATAACAAAGCAGATGATAGCATTGTAATCTTTGATGGTCCTACTGATGCACATGTGATGGAAGCTAGCGGTAAATTTGAATTGCACGCTGATCTAAGCCTTGATAATGCTACTGGAGTACAAGAGCATACGGATTGGATCGTAGAAGCTAAAGTTTGGGGACATGAAGCTGGTGCAGCGGAGGTTACAGAAATGATGGAATTTCACGTTCACCCAGAATAGTAGCAAAATATTAAGAAGGTTTTAGCCTTCAATTAAAAAGTGATTTAGATAGATAGAACCTATAAAACGGCTCAGAATCTAGTTAAATCACTTTTTTTATACCCTAAAAGATATATTTTTTTTAAAAAGATACAATTTTTACCAATTATAATGCTTTTGGCATAGTGATTGCAAACATTCTAAATGTAAGTTTTGGTTAAAAATTGTAAGATTCGTTTCCTAAGTCAGTGTCCTCAAACATTGACTTATTTTTTTGCCCAAACCGAAATATATTACCTTTTTTACTAATCTTTATCTTTCTTTTTAAACAGCTTTTTGAAATCAAGAGAGAATCCAACAATATAAATTGGAGCATTAAAAGCCTTTTTTATCTGAGATTCTCCAGCTATAAGATACCGATAGCCGACACCTCCCATTATCCTAAACCAGCTAACAATTTTTACATCCGCTTTTACTGAATGTTCTAAAAGGCTTTTCCCTTCTCGAATTCTTTCCTTATCAATCTGTTCATCAAAATTGATGTCTACTCTTCCCAAGCCAATTTGACTATTTACAGTTAGTTTCAATCTATCATTTTCTACTGCGACATATTCTCCATAGATAGAGAAGTAATGAAATCCTATCTCAGCTGGAATTCCTATAGGTTGTTCCAGACTATTATCAAAATATTCTTTTTCTACTGCTCGACCTAGAATGCCGAATAAGTTAGAACTATAAACTCCTAGACCAAGTTCATATTTATTTTTAAACAAAAGACCTCCTCTGACACCGAATATGTTTACAGATTTTTTGTCTACAAAAGTTTTACGAGAGTCCCCTTGAAATCTAAAAATAGGCTTGCTCGATTCTTGTTCTGTTTCTTGTCCAATCAAATTCGTAGAGAAAACTAATAAAAGGAGACTTATGATTATTCGATTCATTATTTATTTTTTGAACAACTTTATTTAAGCGATAGGCTTTAATACAAGATAGATCAAAAAAAAATCTGATTTGATTTTTAAATCTATTTTTATGATAAATTGTCTTTTGAAATTCATCAGTATAACATTTGTAAGATTCTTTAGACAAATAAACATTGCATGAATAAGTTGATGATCACCATTCTTTTATTTAAAAATACTTTTCATCGCTTCCATAATTCCGGCATTCAGTGGATGAGCGCTGGTCGTTAATAATTCATAAACTGAAAATGCTCCACCATAAACTTGCATTTTCGCATTTGGATCAGCTCCAACTTGGAGTAAATATTTTGTAATCTCTGGTAAATTCATTGGGACAACTTGACGGTGAATTTCGAAACCGTTGCTACTGACATAATGGAGAAGGGTAGCCTGGTGTGGATATTGAGAAACTTGATTGATCAGATCGGGATGATTGTTGATCTGTATTTTTAAAGTTTCGAGATCACCACTAAGCAAAGTATCTACAGCTTTTTCAAAATGGATATTTAATTTTTCTTTGCCAAGATTTTCGATTTGATCCCATGATTGAAACCCATATTCGCAGGCAATCGTTTTTAGCATTTCCTGAAAAGTTAGATTTGCATCAAATAATACTTTTGGTTTTTGACTTAAATACTCAGGATGATAATTATTGATTTCTATACAAGCGATTTCTTTTTTATTTTGAAAAGCTTCCCAAAGAATATTGGCTTGCTCACGAAGACGATCTTTGATTGAAATATCATAGGAATAGAGCGTGCTGCCATAGAGGTGGATTAGGTCTTTGAGAGCAGGAGTAATATAGATCGAAGGCATCTTTGATTTAGTTTAGTCGTGATTCCAATTATCTGGATCATCGCTATTATTTGGAGAAAGGCCAATGATATCACCCTCCGTATTGACACCAAGACCAAGGACCGTTCGATTGGCATAATTAAAATAGCTCACCACCTGATTGATTTCCAGAATTTCACCATCATCAAGTCCCGCAGCCCTAAGCGGTTCCAAATCCTTTTCGGAAATAGAAGCAATTTGTTTGGTCAATTTTTCAGCATAATGAAAACCAGCAAGATACTTTCCATCAAAAGTACTTTCAAATTTATTATCCGAAATACATTTTAAAATAGCCGTATTTTTTTGATCATCATTGACGAGTCGTTTCATGCCAGCGGTATGATGATCTACACAATAATGACATTTGTTAAGATGACTAACGTATATGCCTAAAGCTTCGAGATACCATTTCGGTAAAGTGTTATTCGAATTATGAAGGACGTTTTTATAAAGGGTCATATGTCCAACTAAGGAATGTGGTCGAAGGCTATGAACAGATAAGACATTGTCTACATTATTATTTGGACCTTTGACTTTTTCATAGATTCTTTTGAGGCGACCCGTAGCATTTTCGTAAGAGATTTCTTTGATCCAAGACATGTGTACAGGAGTTAGGGGTGAGGAATTAGGAGTGAGAGGTGAGGAGAAAAAGCTCACTTCTCACCTCTCACTCCGTACTGTTATTTATAGAGGAATGTTACCGTGTTTTTTCTTAGGTAATTTATCTACTTTGTTTTTCAGCATAGAAAATGCCTTGATTAATTTACGTCGAGTATTATGCGGAAGAATAACTTCATCGATAAAACCACGTTGAGTAGCACTATAAGGGTTCGCAAATTTTTCAGCATACTCTGCTTCCTTTTCGGTAAGTTTCGCAGCAGGATCATCTGCAGCTTTTATTTCTCTACGGAAGATAATTTCGGAAGCACCTTTGGCTCCCATTACTGCAATTTCTGCAGAAGGCCAAGCGTAATTTAAATCTGCGCCGATGTGTTTTGAATTCATTACATCATAAGCACCACCGTAAGCTTTTCGAGTAATTAATGTCACTCTAGGAACCGTAGCTTCACTAAATGCAAAAAGCAATTTCGCACCATTTACAATGATCCCATTCCACTCTTGATCGGTACCCGGTAGAAATCCAGGAACATCAACCAAGACCAATAATGGAATATTAAAACAATCACAAAAGCGAACAAATCGTGCTGCCTTTTTAGAACTATCAACATCTAAAACACCCGCGAGGTTAATCGGTTGATTGGCCACGATTCCGATTTTTCTACCAGCAAGTCGAGAGAAACCAACGACGATGTTTTCAGCATAACTCTCATGGATTTCCATAAAAGAATCCTCATCCATAATACCTCGGATTACCTCACGCATATCATAAGGCTGGTTGGCACTTTCAGGGATGATATTATCTAGCTCTTTTCTGATTTCATCGCCAATGATATAAGGCTCCAAAATTGGTTTCTCCTCACAATTTTGAGGCATATAACTAAGGAGTCTTTTTATTTTTTCAATACAATCAATATCATTGGATGCAGTAAGATGTGTAACACCGGATTTAGTAGAGTGAGCAGAAGCACCACCTAATTCCTCGGCTGTAACTTCCTCATTGGTCACTGTTTTTACAACATTCGGTCCTGTAACAAACATATAGGAAGTGTTTTCCACCATAATGGTGAAATCCGTCATTGCAGGAGAATAAACGGCACCTCCAGCACAAGGTCCCATAATGGCAGAAATCTGAGGAATCACACCACTAGCCATTACATTTCTATAAAAAATGTCCGCATAGCCGCCCAAAGATTTTACACCTTCTTGTATTCTTGCTCCACCGGAGTCATTCAAACCGATTAAAGGTGCGCCGTTTTTCATCGCCATTTCCATGATTTTGACGATTTTTTCAGCATGAGTCTCTGAAAGCGATCCTCCAAAGACGGTGAAATCCTGTGCAAATACGTAGACCAAGCGTCCATGGATCGTTCCATAACCTGTGATTACTCCATCACCATAGAAAAGCTGTTTTTCCATTCCAAAATCCATACTTCGGTGGGTCACCAATGCACCAATCTCTTCGAAGGAACCATCATCCATCAAGAAATGGACACGCTCTCTAGCCGTTAACTTTCCTTTGGTATGTTGCTTCTCAATTCGACTTTCTCCTCCTCCTAACTTCGCTTTTTCTATCTTCTCTTCTAAAATTTTGATTTTATCATTCATTGATTAAGGCTTTTAAAAACAATTAATGGTGCTTTACGTAATCAGATTAAGCTATTTTTTAAAACAGCTTGGCTTAATTTGTGAAATAGTTTTACTTGTATCAGTCACGAAGATAATAGCTTTTAATCTATCTTTAAAAAATCACAACAATAAATAATGTCTAAGCAAAATCAATTTGATGTAATCGTTATCGGAGGAGGTATCGTTGGCCTAGCTACTGCTTACCAATTGTCCATGAAATATCCAGATAAACGAATTGCTGTTTTAGAAAAAGAAGCGGAAGTTGCTCAGCATCAGAGTAGTCATAATAGTGGAGTCATTCATTCTGGGATTTATTACAAACCTGGAAGTTTGAAAGCAACAAATTGTAAACGAGGCTATGATTTGTTGTTAGATTTTTGTCAAAAACATGAGATTGATTATGAAATCTGTGGGAAAGTAATTGTTGCGACTGATGAATCAGAATTACCGGTATTGGATACTATTTTTCAAAAAGGAGTAAAGAATGGTTTGGAAGGTATTCGTAAAATTAGTGCAGAAGAAACGAAGGAATTTGAACCCCATGTAAAAGCGGTGCAATCCATTTTAGTGCCTCAGGCTGGAATCGTTGATTACCTTGAAGTAGCTAAAAAATATGCTCAGTTAATTCAAGAAAAAGGGCATGCTGTTTTATGTAATCAAGAGGTTGTCAAAACGACAAAAACATCTGATGGAATTATTTTAGAAACCAATTCTCAAAGTTTTTCTTGTAAACAATTGATCAATTGTGCAGGCTTGTATTCTGATAAATTAGCATTACAAAATACGACAGATGTACCGATTAAAATTCTTCCATTCAGAGGGGAATACTATGAGGTGAAACCGGAGAAACAATATCTTGTAAAAAATTTAATTTACCCCGTTCCGAATATTAATTTTCCTTTTCTTGGTGTACACTTTACACGGATGATAAAAGGCGGAATCGAAGCTGGGCCAAACGCGGTTTTGGCTTTTAAGCGGGAAGGGTATACCAATCGGCAATTCAAAGGCAGTGAGTTTTGGGAAACGATTTCTTATAGTGGTTTTCGAAAGATAGCCAGTAAGTATTGGAAGGATGGTTTGATGGAAATGCGCCGTTCTTATTCTAAAAGATTATTTGTCAATGCACTTCAAAAATTGATTCCAGAAATCACAATGGATGATGTGGTACCAGGTAGGGCAGGAGTGAGGGCAGTTGCTTGTTCTCCTAGCGGAGAAATGGCGGATGATTATATTTTCGCTGATGATGGGAATGTGGTGAATGTGCTGAATGCTCCTTCTCCGGCTGCGACTTCTAGTTTGGCGATTGGGGAAACGGTGGCTCAAAAAAGCGGAGCTTTTTTGAAGGGATAGATCGACTGTGTCGATAGGGAGGTTTTAGGTTTGAGAATAGAGGGGTTTTTTAGATTTTGATTATCGTTTGTTGAGTAGTCCTAGATTTCTTTTCCTGGTAAGGATTGAACTGGTGACCATTCTTTTTACCTCTTGGGTGAGATTGAAAAGTGGAGTGTACTGGTCTTTTGAAATAAAATTTGTAGCG
>CAKZTD010000240.1 GCA_937921595.1 uncultured Saprospiraceae bacterium | reverse complement strand
GATGATGGATCGGGAACTGCTACTTTTAATTTGACTGACCTTGACGCAACTGTTGGTGGAACAAACACCGTAACTTATTACGAAGATGCAGCAGCTACCATTGAAATTATCGATCCTAATATTTTCAATTCCGCTGCCACTTCCGTTTTTGCAATTGTCAGCGACGGTGATTGTACTTCGCCGATTGTAGAAATTGTTTTGACTTTAGAAAATCAATTGGCTGCTAATCCAACTTCTGATCAGGCTTGTGATGATGGATCAGGAACTGCTACTTTTAATTTGACTGATCTTGACGCAACTGTTGGTGGAACAAACACCGTAACTTATTACGAAGATGCGGCAGCTACTATAGAAATTATCGATCCTAATATTTTCAACTCCGCTGCCACTTCTGTTTTTGCAATCGTCAGCGATGGAGGCTGTACTTCGCCGATTGTAGAAATCGTTTTGACTTTAGAAAATCAAACTACTGCGAGTCCAGCTACAACTCAGCTTTGTGATGATGGAACAGGAACGGCTACTTTTGATTTATCTACTTTAGAAAACACAATCAATAACGGAACAGGCAATACCGTAAACTTCTTTGAAGATGCTGCAGCTACTATTCCTGTAGCTTCAAATTTCAATACGAATACAACAATTATCTATGCGGTTGTAGAAAATGGGAATTGTTCTTCTGCTACTGTCGAAATCAATCTAAATGTGACGGATTTACCAATTGCTAATCCAAGTTCATTAGATGCTTGTACTACAGGAAGTGCTCTGGGAGAATTTGAACTTTCAGATATTGAAAATGATGTAAACGGCGGAACAGGAAACACAGTAAACTGGTATCAAGATATGGCTGCGACTATTCCAATTACTGATACTAATTTCTCTTCTTTTGCAACAACGGTTTATGCGATTGTCGAAGGACCAACAGGTTGTACTTCAGCACCCGTTCCCGTTGACTTGGGAGTTTTATTACCTAGTAGTTCAAACTTCTTTGATGAAATATGTAGCGACGAAAGTGTAATCATCAACGGAACTGTTTATGATATCAATATGCCTTCTGGAATTGAAACCTTTATAGGTGGTGCAGCGAATGGCTGCGATAGTATTCTTGCCGTGCAACTTGATTTCTTTGACCCAATAATTGGAAGCATCGAAGGAACCAATAGTATCTGTGATGGACAATCTACTCAAATTACTTTTAATCTTTCTGGAGCAAATACTTATGATGTAACTTATACTGACGGCATCAATCCGCCAGTTGTTTTAAATAATGTACTTGACGGTCATACCATTAATGTATCTCCAAATATTACAACCACTTACACCTTATTAGATGTCCTAGGAATCAACGTTCCATGTGATGCGACCCTACCAACTAATACTATCACGATAGATGTAACGAACATCAACAGTGAAATTAATTTACTAGCAGAATACCAAGGATTCGGAGTAAGCTGTAATGGACTTAGCGATGGATCAATTGAAGCAATTCCTTTAAGTGGAACGGCTCCATTTAGTTATCTCTGGGACAATAATGAAACAACAAACAGCTTACAAAATATCGCTGCAGGAAGTTACAATGTAACGATTACCGATGGTGTTGGTTGTACAACTGAAAGTTCAATCCAATTATCAGAACCACCAGCAATCAATATTAGTTTTCAAACCATTGCACCTGAGTGTTTTGGTGATACAGATGGAGCAATTATCATTGATGACATTAGTGGAGTTGGTAGTCCATTCGACTTTTCATTAGATGGAGAGATCTTTTCAAACATTCCAGGTTTCCCATACACGATTCCATCTTTAGGAGCAGGAAGTTATGACTTGACTATTCTGGATATTAATGATTGTTCAAACACAGAACAAGTACTGATTAATACACCTATTGAAAATCAAATTGACCTTGGAGAAGACATTACAATAGATCTTGGAGATAGTATTCAGATCGAAGCGATTCCGAATTTTGATATTACAGAAATTACATGGAGTAATTCGGAAATTGAATGTTTCGATTGTCTTGATCCTTTTGTACAGCCACTCCAAACTGCAGAATATTCAATCACTGTGGTTGATACATTTGGTTGTTCAACTACTGATGATATTATCGTTTACGTCAAAAAAGATAGAAACGTTTTTATCCCTTCTGTATTTAGTCCAAATGGAGATGGCTTTAATGATCTCTTTTTTGTAAACACAGATCAAAGTGCAGTTATCATTTCGAAATTTAGAATTTTCAATCGTTGGGGAGAAACCATCTACGGTGTGAATAACATGGCTCCGAATGATAACTCAATGGCTTGGGATGGTCAGTTCAAAGGCGAACCTTTAAACCCTGGTGTTTTTGTATACTTGATAGAGATTCAATTTGTGGATGGAAGGGTTGAATTGTATAAAGGGGATGTGACTTTGATGAAATAACGGTAAATTAATTAAGACATTAAAAAGGGTTAAGGAGAGTTAAGATGATCTCACCTTAACCCTTTTTTATTTTTTAACTACTTTGTATTTAACCACATTGTTTTCTATATGCTTAAAATCGCTTACTCCCCTATTTATAAATACGAACTACCTGACGGACATCGATTCCCGATGATTAAATACGAATTGATTCCAGAGCAATTGATCTACGAAGGCACCATTTCAGAAAGCAATCTTTTCCATCCTGAAGCTGCAACAGAAGAAACCATTCTTTTAACTCATGATAAAACTTACTGGGAAAAACTCAAGGTATTGGATCTCACCGCTAAAGAAATTCGCAAAATTGGTTTCCCAATCTCCGAGCTTTTAATTCGTAGAGGAACACATATTTCTCAGGGTACCATTCAATGCGCTTTGTTTGCTCAAGAACATGGAATAGCCATGAATGTTGCTGGCGGAACTCATCATTCTTTTACCGATCATGGAGAAGGTTTTTGCATCTTAAATGATATCGCCATGGCTTCTAATTATTTGCTACAAAAAAAATTATCTAAAAAAATATTAATCATAGATTTAGACGTCCATCAAGGAAATGGTACTGCGCAGATTTTTAAAAATAAAGATCAAGTTTTTACTTTCAGTATGCATGGAGCAAAAAACTATCCTACAAAGAAAGAGCAATCAGATCTCGATATTGGAATGCCAGATAAGACCAATGATGATCTATATCTTTCCAAATTAATAGAAACGATACCAGCTCTAATTGATCAGGTTCAACCGGATTTCATTTTCTACTTATCTGGTGTCGATGTTTTGGAATCCGATAAACTAGGCCGCTTAAGTCTGTCTATGGATGGTTGTAAAAAACGCGATAAAATTGTTTTAAATCAATGTAAGAAAAATGCGATCCCAGTAGCAGTTAGCATGGGTGGTGGATATTCAGAACGGGTTGCTCATATTGTGGAAGCTCATGCGAATACTTTTCGATTGGCACAGGAAATTTATTTTTGACAAGTTAATAAGTTAGCAAGCCAATAAGCTAACATTAACGAACCCCATTATTTATTTACAAACTTTTTCCATTATTAACTTGTTACTTTATTACTTTGCTAACTTGTTACTTTGCCCTACATTGTGTAAAAAATAAACTCCTTGGATTCAATATCTTTTCATCCAGATCATTCCTCTAATATGTACATCGCCGTAATCGTACCGATTGCAGTGCCTAAGCCTTATACTTACATGGTTCCTAGTGAGATGATCAAGGATATTAAGGTTGGCATTCGGGTAGAGGTTCAATTTGGAAGGAATAAACTATATTCTGGGCTGGTGATGAAAATTCTGGATAAAGCTCCAGAGAATCAAAAATCGAAACCCATACTTTCCATTATTGATACCGAACCGATTGTTTTGGAAACGCAGTTAAAAATGTGGCAATGGATTGCGGCATATTATGCTTGTACAATTGGGGAGGTTATGAATGCGGCCTTACCTACGGGGTTGAAATTAGCCAGCGAAACCAGAATCATCTTAAGTCCTATTTTTGATGGCGATTACGATGGCTTCAATGATAAAGAATACATGATTGCTGAAGCTTTGAGTATTCAAAATGAATTGAGCATCAGTGATATTCGGGATATTTTACAACAAAAAACAGTATACCCCTTGATCAATAGACTTTTACAAAGAAAGGTCATTTATTTAAAAGAAGAATTACGTTCTAAATATAAACCCAAAGAAATTTCCTGTGTGCGTTTACAAGAGCCTTACGCTTCAGCATCTGCGATGTTAGAGATTGCTTTTGAAAAATTGAGCCGCTCAGATCGGCAGGTAGAAGCTATGATGGCTTTTTTACAATTGAATCAAAAACAAGAATTCGTCAGATCTCAGGAAGTCTATAAAAAAGCGAATGTTGACCTCGGTGTTTTAAAGGCGATGGAGAAAAAAGGGGTTTTAGAAATTTATAAAAAAGAAGTCAGTAGAATTGCTGGCTATGAAGAAGAGCTCATTGATTCTTTTGAACTTGCCGAGCAGCAAAAAAGAGTACTTGCTGAACTCAAACCTAAAGAGGAACAAGCCGTGAGTTTGATTCATGGAGTAACAGGGAGTGGAAAAACCAGGGTTTATATCGAACTAATCAATGAAGCGATTGCCAAAGGAGAACAGGTGCTTTATTTATTGCCTGAAATTGCATTGACGACTCAATTGGTCAACCGTCTTCAAAAAATATATGGTGATCAAATTGCTGTTTATCATTCTCGAATGAGTAATCCTGAGCGGGTCGAAATCTGGCAAAGTGTAATCAAAGGCAAAGCAATTGTCATGGGAGCTCGTTCCGGATTATTTCTTCCTTTCGAAAATTTAAAACTCATCATCGTTGACGAAGAGCATGATCCATCCTTCAAACAAAATGATCCAGCCCCCAGATATCACGCCAGAGATTTGGCCGTTTACTTAAGTCATTTATATGATGCAAAAGTAATTTTGGGAACAGCAACTCCTTCTCTCGAATCTTACTTTAATGCGAAAAGTGGCAAATACCAATTGCTAAAAATGCCTGAACGATTTGGAGGCATAGAGCTTCCTGAAGTTGTCCTTGTTGATATTAAAGATGAAATGAAAAAGCAGAAAATGCAATCTCATTTCACCTCCGTTTTAATAGAAGAATTGAAGGCTGCATTGGAACGAGGAGAACAAGCCATTTTATTTCAAAATCGTAGAGGCTATTCGCCCAATATGAGTTGTAATTCTTGTGATTGGCATGCGGAATGTATCAACTGCGATGTCAGTTTGACTTACCATAAATTTTTTAAAAATCTTCGTTGCCACTACTGCGGTTATCAAACTTCTTTACCCGTAGAATGTCCAGCATGTGGCGATAAGCAATTGACCATAAAAGGCTTTGGTACTGAAAAAATTGAAGACGAATTACAAATCTTTCTTCCTGATGCGAAGATCGGTCGACTAGATTTTGATACCGTAAAAACCAAAAATGCACATTCAAGAATCATCAATGATTTTGAAGAAAAACGATTAGATATTCTCGTTGGTACTCAGATGGTGACCAAAGGATTGGACTTTGATAATGTGAGTATCGTCGGCATATTAAGCGCAGATCACTTGTTCCAGTTTCCTGATTTTAGAGCAACAGAGCGATCCTTTCAATTGATGACTCAGGTAAGTGGTCGAGCTGGCCGAAAGCGTAAAAGAGGAAAAGTCATCATTCAGGCATTCAATATGAGCCATCCGGTATTGAGAGAAGTTATTGAAAATGATTTTACTGAATTTTTCAACAGAGAGACTGCTGAGCGTCATGAATTCTCTTATCCACCCTATTTTCGCCTAATTAAGATAACGCTAAGACACCGAAAACCGCAGTTATTAAACGAAGCCGCTAAAGCTTTTTCAAAACTGATGAAAGAACGTTTAGGTCATCAAATCATCGGGCCGGCTATTCCAAGTATTCCCAGAGTAAGAGGCTATTTTATTCTCGATTTTTTAATAAAAATGGATAAAAACTCTAAGAAAGGAGCCGCTATAAAGCAATTTATTACTGCAAATATCCACCAGACCAAGGCTATGAAAGGCTTCTCTACGGTCAGATTTAATGTCGATGTTGACCCAAATTAGCAGGAATCCCTACCTCAAACAATGTCCATAAGTACCTTTTTGTCAGCCCGAAACAAGTGATTTCTTCAGTTATTTGGGGCAATCTAAGATGAAAAAAGAGTAATTTTCGCCTAAGAAACAGCTCATATCAATATTTATTCTACTAAGACTTACATCAATATTTACAATATATCTAAAATTATCCCGTCACTTTTTTGCATATTTAAACATAAATATTTTTAGTAAAAATACTAGCTAAATAAATTTTCAAAAGATCCAATCAAAAGTCCTACATCTATCTCTAAAGCCCATTATGACCGATTTTAGTTAAAAAAGGTCCTCTTCACCTTCAAAAATTACTCACTTAAAAGGTATTCAAAATTAAAAATTCGACCAAGTTAAGTTTTTGTTATTTTTTAAAAACGAATTAAAAATATTTTTAATATAAAAAAATATTTATTTGTTTCTTGTGACAAATACCAAATAATCTTCGTCTCTACTTGTGTAGTTTCTCCCTGAAATTGTCCAATATTTCGAATTTTAACATTATATTGGCATTGAAACTAATGTATAAATATCATTTTTTAACAATTCAACAAAAACTATGAGATATCGAGCATTTAGACGAAAAAAAGATAATCTCTTTTATTTTCAATTTTTAGCTGAGGATAACAATGTATTATTAAACAGTCAATCCTATGCTGACAAGGACACTTGCTTCAATGGGATACGCTCGGTTATCAGTAATGCCGGAGATGACAATCGATACGAGAAAAGTATCGACGGAGATGGTAAGCACTTTTTTATTTTAAAAGCCGGTAACGGTCAAGAGATTGGACGAAGTGTAAAGTATGATTCAGCAGCAGGTTTAGATAATGCAATATCGGATTTTATTGCAAATGGACCAGGTGCTTCTTCAAAAGCAGCAGAACAAACTGATAGCCAACCTAAATCGGATGAAGCAAAAGCTTCCGATACTCCTTCACAAAAAAGTGCTAGCACTGCTGACGACTATCGTCCTCTAGCTTTTTACGAAAGTAGAATCTCAGGCACTGAAAATGGTTTCGATCAATTCGATGCTGATGATGGTGAGTTTTACTTCACTTATAACCTTGCAGGTAAGGTTGTATTGATTAGTGAAGGATACAAAACTGACAAATCCAGAGATAATGGAATCGCATCAGTCACGAAGAATCTTCCTATCGATGCTCGATATCAAAAACAAGTTCATAAAAACGGTAATCATTATTTCAACCTAAAAGCGGGTAACCATCAAGAAATTGCAACCAGTCGATGGTTTACTTCTGAAGGTGAAATGGATAGCACCATAGCTATTCTTGCTGCCGGAGGTACTCCTTCTACAACACAATTAGTTGCTGCTGGATTGATGCAAACTGCATCTGGTGATGGTGATGGAAAAATCTATAAAGATTACAAGCCACTTTCTTTCTATGAAGAAAACATTGCCGGAGAAGATTTTGGTTATGATTCTTTTGCTAAAGATGATGCCTATTATTTCAGTGTGAACCAAGAAGGAAACCCAATCTTAATTAGTGAAGACTATACTTCTGAATCAGGCCGAGACAATGGTATTAAGTCTGTCAAAAAGAATGTCAAAAACGAAAAGCGGTATGTTAGAATGGTCCATCCTAATGGAAATCACTATTTCAACTTATTAGCTGGAAACAAACAAGAGATTGCGACAAGCCGATGGTTTGAAAGCAAAAAAGATATGGAAAAAGCCATCTACTGGCTGACCAATACTGGAGGTACAAGAAAAAGAAAGAAAGCTGTTAAAGAGAAAAAACCTGCAGTAGAAAGAACATATCTCTCAAAAGGTCAACCTTACCTTTGTAACAATATCACTTATGATACTTTCCAAAGTGGAGGTAATGGAAAATTCTATTTCGTTTTTAGAGACAAAGATGAAAAAGCGGTTTTGATCAATGGAGATGTTAGAGGTTTTGCGACACAGGAGGACATGGAAGAAGGGATCAAAGCAGTACTCGAATTTGGACCTAAAGATGCGAAATACGATATCCGTTCTACTAAAAATGGAAAAGTATATTTCTACATCCAAGACAAGGACGGAAAGAATATCGCAAGAAGTAGTCTCTTCTATGCGACTGAAGAAGACATGCGAAAAGCAATGGCCTTATTGCAATGTGTAGGCGCAACTATGGTTGGTGCTGCACCCGCAGCTCCTAAACCAGCCGCTGCCGTAGATGATTATCTTCCTTGTGAAAGATATAAATCTGATGGTCCAGGTTTCCACAAATTCTTCGCTGAAGATAAAAAAGAACATTACTTTTCATACAATGATAATGATGGAAATGTATTATTGAGATCTGAGGGATATACTACTGAAGCTGCCAGAGATAATGGTATGGCTTCTGTTGAAAAAAATGCTCCACTTGATGAAAGATGGACTAAAGGAACTGTTTTAAATGGCAAGCACCATTATTATGCTTTGAAAGCTGGAAATCATCAAGAGATTGCTCGTAGTTGTTATAGTGACAATGAAGCAGACATGCTTGCGGCATTTGCGCTTACTGGAAAAATGTTTGCTCCAGAACCTGAAGTTGTTGCTGCTGCTCCTAAACCAGAAGTTGTTGTCGATGATTACCTTCCTTGTGAAGCATATGCTGGAGACAGTGGTTTCTATTCATTTACAAATGAAGAAAATGGAGAACATTACTTCGCATATAACAGAGCTTCTGATAATAAAACAATATTAAGATCAGAAGGTTATACTCAAACTTCTGCAAGAGATAATGGCATACAATCCGTTCTTAAAAATTCACCTATCGAAGCACGATGGGGAACTGGAACGGCATTGAATGATAAATATCATTACTTCTTCTTAAAGGCAGGAAATCATCAAGAGATTGCTCGTAGCTGTTATTATAAAGATCAAGCTGCTATGATGGCAGATTTTGGTTGGGTACAAGGAAAAGATTCTCCAATTGGAATCGGCTCTGCTCTTGTTGGAGGATCAATGATGTCTGCTAACATGCTCTTCCAAAGAGATCAAGATAATGCTGCTGCTGAAGCTGCTGCTGCAAAAGCGAAAGCCGATGAAGAAGCACGTCTTGCTGCAGAAGCAAAAGCGAAAGCTGATGCTGAAGCACTTCGATTAAAAGCTGAAGAAGAAGAAAAAGCTAATGCTGCTGCTCTTGCCGCCGCCGCTGCTGCTGCCGCTCTTGCTGCAAAGAAAAAAGAAGAGGAGGCTGCTGCTGCAAAAGCTGAGGAAGCTCGTCTTGCTGCCGAAGCCGAAGCTGCTGCGAAAGCAAAAGCCGAAGAAGAAGCTCGTCTTGCTGCAAAAGCGAAAGCTGATGCTGAAGCTGAAGCACTTCGATTAAAAGCTGCTGAAGAAGAAAAAGCTAATGCTGCTGCTCTTGCCGCTGCTGCCGCCGCTGCTGCACTTGCTGCCTCGAAGAAAAAAGAAGAAGAGGCTGCTGCCGCTGCCGCCGCTAAGGCAAAAGCTGATGCAGAAAAAGCTCGATTGGCTGCTGCTGCAAAAGCAGAACAAGAAGCTCAAGCATTACGTTTGAGAGCTGCTGAAGAGGAAAAAGCAAAAGCTGCTGCCATCGCTGCTGCTGCCGCTGCAACTGCTGCCGCAAATATGAAAAAAGAAGAGGCTGCCGCTAAAGCTACTGCTTATGCAGAAGCTGCTGCTGGTACTGGAGGAGGAGGAAATTCTGGATGCTTAAAGTGGTTAATCCCTGCTTTACTAGCATTAGGATTACTCTTATTTTTGCTTTACTATTTCGATGCTTGTAATGGCTGTAATAAAGCGGAGACGATTGTACCTCCTCCTGTAAAAGAGGAACCAATCAAACCAGCTGAACCAACACCAGATCCAGTACCTTATGGTAAAGATGGAGCAGGTATGGGTTACGATGAAGGCACACTAGAATATAAAATGGCTAATCACTTAGCTGGTTATGATAGTGGATTCCCTAGTGGTAATTTTGATGCAGATGGTGTTTCATTTAGTAGAAACTCTTCAAGATTAAATTCTGCAGCTAAAAAACAACTGGATAATGTCATCGCATTATTAAAAGAGTATCCTAATGCTCGAATCGATATCTATGGTTATCTTACAGATAACGAATCTGGAACCGGTAACAAAGAGGTTTCTCTTGATGATGACCGAGCTAGAGCCGTTTACAACTATCTTAAGAAAGGAGGAATCGACGATAGTCGAATGAACTTCCAGGGAGAAGGTATTGGAGATCGCCGAGGTGCTTCGATAAGAATCTTAGGAAGATAATTGAAAATCAAATTTTGATTTATATAGAACCGGATGAGGAAACTCATCCGGTTTTTTTTATGTTCTTTAATATAGTGATCAAGCTATTTGAAAGCTCAATAACTTGATGGTCAAACTGTGTTTTAAATCGTCCACAACTTCGATCAATTTTAAAAAAGGTCAACTACTTATTGCATAAAAAATCCCGATATCTTCTTTTGAAAATATCGGGTATTTTTTATCCTAATAAATTAATGGTGAATTCGAACAAGTAGTGAAGAAACGTAATCAACCGTATAATTGTCGCAGGCAGTGGAAAGGTTCCCTGGAGAACAATTCACAACATCTGTAACATCAAAGGCACTACAGGCTCCTCCGACACCGAAACCACAAAAAGTGCTTGAAGCACCTCTGGCCTGAATCATCTCATAACCTGCTGGAATACCTGTTATGGGTGTATTTGAAAATGCTGAAACAGGCACAAATACGGATCCTTCAGGTGCACAATCTCCAATTTTTGCATAGGTAACTTCTACTATAAAACTACAGCCGATATCATTTCTCACAGTTTGAGCATTTGAGGAAGTAGCTAAAAAAGAAAAACAAGCAATGAGTGTAAAAACATTAATAAGCTTTTTCATAAAGAGGAATTTTGTGGACATAAAGTCCGGTTATAAGAAAAAATAAAATTGTAATTTTATAGATTGATCTAGAATATTTAACTAGAGAACATTACTAATATATAGCCATTGCAAAGAAGCAGAAGAAAAAAAACGATTAGAAAAATTAAACGTGTCTGATTTATTTTTTAACGTTGAATTTTGAAATTTCAAACGTTTCCTAATTGTTTTATCAACTGACTAAAAGCAGTTTTTCGACGTGCAGCGATATCTAATTCTGAACCGTCTTTAAGAAATACTTTTCCAATTCTACCAGGAGCAAAGCGTTCAATTTTATGGACATTGATGAGATGTGATTTATGAATACGAAAAAAGTTATTCGCCGGTAAAAGTTCTTCATAATAGCTTAGCGAATTTACAACGAGATGAGATTTATGGCCTTCTATATAAATCATTACATAACTTCCATTTGCTTCAATCCGAATGATTCTTTCGAGCTCTACAACAACATGATTTTCACGGCCAGGAAGTACAATTTTCCGCAAAGGTTCTGTCCGATTTTTATAATTAACATCAAGCATACCTAATCTGTTACGCTCTTCTACCCTACTCTTTTTTATTTTATTGATTGCAATTTGTAACTCTCTAAGATCAACTGGTTTTAGTAAATAATCCTGTGCAGCATATTTAATCGCTTTGAATGCATAATGATCATAACCTGTTACAACAATGGTATTGAGACGAACATTATTAAAGGCATTTAAAATATCGAAGCCATCGCCGTCTGGCATCTCTATGTCTAAAAAGACAATATCAGGTTTTACTCGCTGCAACAATTCAATACCTGATTTAACATCTTTCGCCTCTCCTATAACGATCACTTCATCACAAGAATCAACCAACATTTTACGCAGCAACTTTCGACTCTGACTTTCATTATCGATAATAACAGTTGTAATCATAGCTATTGCAGATTTAAATATAGAAGTTGTTCAAAAACAGAATAGGATTGATTTTTTAAATGCTGCTATAGCGATTATAAAAAATGTCTTCTATAAATAAAATGTCGCAGGAGTTAATCGTTGTGACAACATTTCCAATCTTTTTTAAATTAGAAGTTGTTACTAAATCCAGATTTGGATTAGACAAAAGAAGATCACCCCATCCCATTAGATTTTCAGGAATAGACCGTTTTGTTTTGAACAAATTTTAAAACTTGTACAAATTTCACGATTGACAAAAGGAAGAAAAATTGCTAATTTGTTAGATACTGAAAGAAGCTAAAACTCCAACGGTCCTGCGTCCCCAATCAAAACTAAATTAGTCCAAAAGTAAGGCATCTTCTGAGATGGTTGTCCAGTTCTTAAGTAATTCAATTTAGCCTTTTGTAAGGCCACATCTTTACTATCTCCGCTTTTCAAATGCTTATAAAAATCGACCATAATTTCTTTCGTAGAGTAGTCTGAAACCGACCAAAGCGTAGCCACCATACTAGGGCAACCAGCATACCGAAAAGCTCGTGCTAAGGAACGAACACCTTCTCCTTTATATACTCGACCAGAAGCCGTATGACAAGCACTCAGAACCACCATATCTGCAGGTAGAGACATGGTATATAAATCTGCCGCCTTTAATAAAAAATCAGTATCTCCTTTTTCACGAGTAAAAATTAAAGCAGAATTTAGCGGGTTTTCAGCCGACTCATATCCATGCATGGCTAAATGCAAGACCTTGGATTTTGGTGCATATTTTAAAAAATATTTCTTAGTGGCTTTTTCATTACGCCACAATTCCCCTGTTCCAATAACGTTTTTTACTTCTTCTATCTCGTTTACCGAATGGTATAGCTTACCCATTCCTCTACTTAAAGTGGTATCTACCTCAAGCTTTGAAAGCTCCTTGATCCCTTCTAAAGTATAATCATCATATTCCAAACCAAAACCAGCAAAAGTGTTTAATGATTTTTGAATGCGTTTATTAGATTCTGAATCCGAAATTAATTGGTTAGAATAAGCATAACTTATGGCATACTTACTCATCATAAATGGTATTTCAGGATTACCCCAAGTGAGATTTTCTTTTGCTGATTCAAAAGTATTGTATAACAAAGCATCAAAAGAAACCTGAAGTAATTGATTATCTGGAATAATTATGAGCCGTTTAATCTCTTCTTGTTTTTGTAAATCTGCAAGCGGAGTTTCGAGCAAGGATTGGTAAAGGGAATAAGCCACTTCGAAGTATTCGCTATTGGTCGGTGGATTATTGCTGTCTTGCAACATTTTTCTAAAAGCTCGAGTTCTCGTAAACAATCTTTTAGGTTTAGGTAAGGCATAATGTTTTAATCCTTTTGAAGAAATAGTAAAAATAAAGAGATTCTTTTCGCCAACAAAAAATTCTATCAATGCGGTTTCCTCTGGCAAGTTAGCTGCAATA
>CAKZTD010000239.1 GCA_937921595.1 uncultured Saprospiraceae bacterium | reverse complement strand
CTACGGTACAATCCTTTTTGGTTTATTAATAGTATTCTAAACAAGGCTCAACATCTTAAATCGCTATTTGTGCCCTTGCTATTAAATCAAAAGAAATATACCTACTTAAAAATTCTAACTAAAATCAATCTCCGTATTATCTCCAATGTTCAGACTTTGAGAAAGTCCTTTGATGGCCGCATCGCTACCTACAAGGGAATTGTGAAGCACTACTTCGGAGATGGAAGCATAGCTCCCGATGATGGATTCTTTGACGATTGAATATTCTATTTTGACATTCGGCCCGATGGTGACATGTGGTCCGATGATAGAATTGGAGATCTCACAATCCTTGCCAATACTTACCGGATGGATGATGATTGTATTTTCAAATGCGGGGAGGTCAAGATAATCTGAAGCGTAACCTTCTTTATCGAGTAACATCGCATTGGTTTCTAAAAGAATTTCTCTTTTTCCACAATCAAACCAGTTATCAACAGTGATGGTACTGAATTTCACGCCTCTTTCGATCATTCCCATAAGTGCATCTGTGAATTGAAATTCGCCATGGGTTTTGATATTATTTTTAATATTATGCTCTATGACTTCAATGAGCGTTGATACTTCTTTTATTTTATAAAAACCAACCATTGCCATATTTGACTTAGGGATATTGGGTTTTTCTACTACTTTTTTTACAATCCCATTTTCATCGAACTCTACAACTCCGAATTCTCTTGGATCTTTGACTTGCTTGACACAAAGACAAGAGTTTGGTGCTTCTAAAACATTTTTCAAATCTAGATCTATAATTGTATCTCCAAAAACAATGATTATTTCTTCAGCATCTTTGAAGGTTTCTTTTGCAATCCAAAGGGCATGTGCAATTCCTTCTCTAGAGGTTTGTTGGACAAATTCTTTGTTGAGGTTTGGGTATTTTTTTTCAAGATAATTTTGAATTTTTTCTCCAAGGTAACCGATGATAAATACAAAGTCGGTGATGCCTACTTCTACTAGCTCATCTATTATAAATGAAATAATGGTTTTCCCTGCAACCGGGATCAATGGTTTAGGTTGAGTATAAGTATGGGGCCTTAGTCTAGTTCCGGCACCTGCTACTGGGATGATGGCTTTCATTGATTGGAAGAATTTAGGCTGGTAAGATAAGGATTTTTTTAAAGAAGAATCAAATTCGAAATATTGCCAGAGGTTAAGTTAACAACTTATTAAAGTAATAAGTTAACAATTACTCGCAATTGATTAATATATGATTTAAAAAATTATCGGATTCAGTCTCATTTTTTATGGAATTTGCCGGGTTATGGAGTCTATATTAATGAAAGCACTAATTTTTAACTTTAAACACCATACAAAATGGACAACAAAGAATTTAATAGCCATTTCAAAAATCGTACAATGCAACTCGCTTTAGACATCATGAAATTTTATTCCATTTTAAAGAAAAATGATGCAGTTAGAATAATGGGGAAGCAATTAATAAGATCTACAACTTCCGTTGGAGCCAATTTTAGAACTGCTGGATTATCTCGTTCTTTAAATGAAAAGTTTTCTAAATTTTGCATTGTAGTCGAAGAAGCAGATGAAACGATCTACTGGTTAGAACTCTTCAATAAATGCCACCTCGATATTAAAGTGCCAGAAAAGGTACTCACCGAAGCCAATGAAATTGTAAAAGTGATGTCAGCTTGTAAAAGAGGTTTGGGAAGAAAGATTGGGAAGTATAAGTAGAAGAACAGAGGAACAAGTTAGCAAGGGAATAAGTCAATAGAGGAATAAGTTAGCAATGGGACTCAGAAGCTATTGCTAACTTGTTACTTAGCTTGCTCTAAAAACAAATAAGCAATAAAACCTTACGGCTCTATTGCTCATTTATTAACTTATTTATTTATTTATTTATTAACTACCTTCCAAAGCTGCAGCACCACCAACAATCTCAGAAAGTTCTCTGGTGATCGCTTCTTGACGAGCTTTATTGTAGGTAATTTTCAAGTCTTTCATTAAGTCCTCTGCATTTTCTGTTGCAGCATCCATTGCAGTCATACGAGCTCCGTGTTCTGAAGCGTGAGTATCGAGCAAGAATTTTTGAAACTGCGTTTGAAGAATACTAGGAACTAAGTGCTTTAACAAAGATTCCTTATCTGGTTCGAAGATGTAATCAGCTTTAGCTTTGCTTGCACCTTCTTTAACTTCTAATTTTTCAACAGGAAGAAAAGCTACGAACTCAGGAAATTGCATTGCTGCATTTTTGAATCTTCCGTAAGCTGCATCTATTGCGTCATACTCTCCAGATTCGAAAAGATCCATTAATTTTTGAGAAACCTGCGCAACGTTATCGAAACTCAAATCACTAAAAATTTCTACGTAGTCAGCAATTATATTTTCAGCAGGGAAACGTTTTTTATAAAAATCGTATCCTTTTTTTCCAATACAAAGAATGGTTAAATCTCCTGATTCTTTTAATGCCGCATACTTTCCTTCAATCGCTTTGTTCACCTCTTTGATCACATTGGTATTGAAAGCTCCACAAAGACCTCTATTAGAAGTTACTACTACGATCATTGCTTTCTTCACCTCTCTGTGCTGACCAAAAACAGTGCTGGCATCTCCTTCCAAATTGGAAAGAATATTAACCAACATAGCATTTAGTTTGTTCGCATAAGGACGCATCTGTGTGATCGCTTGTTGCGCTCTTCTAAGCTTAGCAGCCGAAACCATTTTCATGGCTTTGGTAATCTGCTGCGTAGATTTTACAGATTGAATTCTTTCTCGGACCTCTTTTAAATTAGCACCCATGTTTATACATTTGGTGAGTTGTGATCTGCGAGGAGTGAGGGTTTTATCCACTCACTCCTCACCTCTCATTCCTCACAAGATGATTAATTATTTATACTGACCAGAAATTTCTGCAGCAAGGCTAGTTAATGCCCCCGTTGCTTCAGGTGTTAATTTACCAGCTTTGAAACTCGCTAAAACTTCTGGGTGTTTAGCTTCCAAAGTTGTCAATAACACTTCCTCAAATTCTTTCATCTTCTCTACAGGTACTGTTCTTGCCAAACCTTTGGTTCCGATGTATACCATCGCAACTTGCTTCTCAACTGACATTGGAGAATACTGAGGTTGCTTTAAGATTTCCACGTTACGTTTTCCTTTTTCAAGGATAGACGTCGTCGCTGCATCTAAATCAGAACCGAATTTTGAGAATGCTTCTAATTCTCTATATTGTGCCTGGTCTAATTTCAAAGTACCAGATACTTTTTTCATTGATTTGATCTGTGCATTTCCACCTACCCGTGATACAGAGATACCTACATTAATTGCAGGACGTACACCAGCGTTGAAAAGGTTAGACTCTAAGAAAATCTGACCATCTGTAATCGAGATTACGTTGGTTGGAATATATGCAGAAACGTCACCTGCCTGAGTTTCAATAATTGGAAGCGCTGTTAATGATCCACCACCTTTTACAATACCCGCTTTTTTCAAAGACTCCGGAAGATCGTTCATATCATTTGCGATTCCATCATCGTTGATGATTTTTGCAGCACGCTCTAATAAACGAGAGTGAAGGTAGAATACATCACCAGGATATGCCTCTCTTCCTGGAGGACGACGAAGTAATAAAGAAACCTCACGGTATGCTACTGCTTGCTTAGACAAGTCATCATATACGATCAATGCTGGACGTCCAGTATCTCTGAAAAATTCTCCAATGGATGCACCGGCGAATGGAGCATAATACTGAAGCGGTGCAGGATCAGATGCAGAAGAAGAAACGATCGTGGTATAAGCCATTGCTCCGTTTTCTTCTAATACTTTTGCTACCTGAGCAACTGTTGATGCTTTCTGACCTGATGCTACATAAATACAGTATACCGTCTCTCCTCTATCGTAAAATTCTTTCTGATTTATGATCGTATCAATCGCAATCGCAGTCTTTCCAGTCTGACGGTCACCAATGATTAACTCCCGTTGTCCACGACCAATTGGAATCATCGCATCGATCGCCTTGATACCTGTCTGAAGTGGCTCAGATACTGGTTGTCTATAAATTACACCAGGAGCTTTACGCTCTAAAGGCATATTGTATTTTGTTCCACCGATTGGACCTTTTCCATCAATAGGTACACCTAAAGGATTCACCACTCGACCAATCATCTCTTCTCCAACATCAATAGATGCAATTACACCTGTACGACGAACGGTCGAACCTTCTTTGATACCATCACCTTGTCCCAAAAGTACAACACCAACGTTGTCTTCCTCAAGGTTCAATACGATAGCTTGAACGCCAGTTTCGAATTCTACTAACTCACCAGCTTGTGCTTTAGTCAATCCGTAAACACGAGCAATACCATCACCGACCTGAAGTACTGTACCTACTTCTTCAAGTTCAGTTGTCGTTTTGAAACCAGAGAGCTGTTGTTTTAAGATTGCTGATATTTCATCAGGTTTTACATCAACCATGTCTTTGAAATTTTATTTGTACAAAAAATATTGTTGTATAAGAACAGTTCTAATCGCTTTCGCTTAGGCCTGTTTAATCTATTATTTATTTAGTAAACTCTTTTTTGAGTTCTTCTAATTTATGTGCGACACTTGCATCATATAATCTGTCTCCAAAATCCAATACGAATCCACCAAGGATATCTGGATTTACTTCCGTTTGTAACTCTACGTTATCATCTGTCACTTCACTACCAACAAGCTTCTGTTTAATTTTTGAAACGGTTTCCGCAGTCAATGCAGAAGCGGTAATCAATTTTACAGAAGAGATGTGTTTGAACTTCTTGTATTGAACCATAAATTCATCAGCAATTTCTGGCAAATACATTTCTCTTCCTTTCGTCAAAACGATTTTGAAAAACTTAGAGGTCAACTCGGTTTGTTTTCCATCAAACAAGGCAGTAAAAACCTGCTGTTTTTTGGTCACATTGACAATCGGACTTTTTATCAAAAGATATAAGTCGCGATTTTCAGTTGCCTTTTTAAAAGACTTCATGTCTGCCAAAACCTCTTCTAATTGATTCGTCTCTACAGCAAGATCAATTATAGACTTAGCGTATCGTGATGCAATTCTTATTACTGACATATTTCAATCAAAATTAAAATCAAAATCAAAATTTCAAAGGAAACTTGATTTCAAATCTGATGTTAGTTTAATTTAATTTCGTCGACTAAGCTGTTCGCAAATTTCTCTTGCTCGCTATCTCCAGTCAATTGCTTCTTGATGATTTTTTCTGCAATAGATAAAGCCATCATTCCTGCTTGATTTTTAACTTCAAGTATAGCAGCTGTTTTCTGAGTTTCGATCTCAGCTTTTGCATTAGCAACAATACGTTGTGACTCTTCTTTTGCCTTTGTCTTCGCTTCGTTAACGATTGAGTCTTTTGCAGCTTTAGCTTCTTTAAGGATATTAGAACGTTCCTCTCTTGCTTGTGCAAGAATTTGCTCGTTCTCTGCTTTTAGGTTTGCCATTTCTTCTCTAGCATTTTTTGCCTCATCTAAAGCATCTTGAATATCACCTTCTCTTTTCTTTAATGCATCTCGGATTGGTCCGAAAGCAAACTTTCCGACTAAAGCCCAAAACAATAGAAAAATAACAGTAGACCAAAGTAGTAATCCCCATTCTGGGCGTATCACTGAAAATTCTGCTAAATAAATCATCTCTATATTTTTTAATACAAGTTGCGCTTCATTATCAAGAGCAGTTATGCGTCAGCTATTTGATACGAAATAAGCTTGGAAGCACAATTTCTTTCAAAAGCTTCCTTACAACTGCTCATTCCTCACAACTTGGGTTAATTATAATGTTTTAAATAAGTAGGAGTACCCGATCGAACCAACCGTTGCCGGATACTCCAGTTTTTTGATCCTTCGAATTATTTTACGAAGAATGCAAGAAGAATCGCGATCAACGCAGCACCCTCAATAAGTGCAGCCATTAAGATCATATTCGAACGAATATCACCTACAGCTTCAGGTTGACGTGCAATTGCTTCCATTGCTTTTGAACCAATAATTCCGATGCCTAATCCTGCACCAATTACTGCTAATCCAGCTCCAATAGCTATCATAATAATTGAATTTTGATAAATTAAAAAAAGTCTTATTATCTATTAAAAGTCTTCAGTTCTATTACTAAAGGCTATTTATTTTCTAGTGTTCTTCAGCATGGTGGTGTTCTTCAACTGCTGCACCGATATAAGATGCAGTCAAGATCGTAAACACAAATGCTTGTAAAAATGCTACCAACAACTCAATCGCCATCATAAACATTGTCAAGACTGTAGAAGCAATTATAGTCCCATATCCTGCTGCTGGATTCATTCCATTTTGTCCGAAGATAAAAATCAAACCTACGAAGATCACGATAACCATGTGACCTGCAGTGATATTTCCAAAAAGACGTAGTGTCAAAGTCAAAGGCTTGATGAACATTCCCATAATCTCTACTGGTGTGATAATTACTTTTACCCATGCTGGCAATCCTGGCATCCAAAGGATGTGCTCCCAGTAATGTTTGTTACCACTGAAAGTAACCACAAAAAAGGCTATTACTGCAATCACTACAGTAAAAGAAAGATTCCCTGTAACATTTGATCCTCCAAAAAATGGAACCTGGCCAAATAGATTTAATGCAAGAATGAAAAAGAATAAAGCCATTAAGAATGGTGTGTATTTTTCCCATTTGTTACCAAGGAAAGGTTTTGCAACTTCATCTTGAATAAAAACGAACATCGTTTCCATCAAGTTCTGTGCTCCACTTGGTGCTTTCCCTATGTTGTTTGCATATTTTCTAGCCATTGCGATAAATAACCAAGCTAACAAAATAAACATCAATAGCATCGTAAATACATTCTTGGTAATTGAAAAGTCATAGTAAGAACTCATTCCTCCTCCAAGAAATCCGCCGTCTGCATAACTTTTACTATCACATGGTATTGCATCTCCATTATGACATAAGTAAACGGTTGTTTTATCTTTTCCATCAACCTCTTTAGTTTTAGAAAAAAGATTATACATGTGTCCACTTGCTACATCACCTATTTCAACTTTCCCCATTGGGAAGCTCTCATCCATGATCCGTCTAACTGATCCTTCATAGATCACCCATCGGTCATAAGCGTAGAAACCATTTCCGTGTGCATCTGCTTTAAAATTCCCTGAAGAGAAAAAATCAAATCCTTCTCCTGGAACATACATGATACAAGGTAATGGAATGTTGATTGGCCCAATGCTGTAAACATTTTGGTCAGATATGTGATGGAAAGCTACCGCTCCCGGTTCGAACACATCTTGATGTGTGTAACCACATTCGTTGGTGTGGTCATGACTACTATGTCCATCTCCATGAGCATCGTCGCCATGAGCGCCTTCAGCATGTGAACTATGGTCGTGAGCAGAGTGATCGTGGCCACTATGGTCGTTCTGAGCAGTCGCTAAGAAAGCGAAGCAGAATACAGATAAAAAACTTATTAAAATCTTACGCATTGATACCTAATTTTAAGGCTGAAAGTACGTGTTACGTCAAAATCGCTGCAAAGGTAGTTATAATAGGTAGTTTTTGAAAGCCAAATAATATTTTTTTTGCAATGAATTTGTACTTTTTTTCAGTTAAGTTAATAATAGCCATATTTGGCCTACACAAAACATACTTCTGTATTGCTAAATTAATAGTGTAAAATCAGAATATTCTTTGGATTCCTTGTAATTAGAACATTTGAGAGGGGTTGATGTTCTTCTTAATTCTTTGATTTTTGTATAAAAATTAATTTTGGGCTTGATTTTTTTCTTGCGTTATTTCCTAATTATGGCTTTTTGTTTTATACAAAATTTGAAAAAAGTTAAGGAGCTTAGCTCAATGTAAGTTTGGAAACTTACATTATAGGAGGAGTTTTCAATAAATTCGAACGTGTAGTCCTGCTCATTCTTAGGTAAGGGAGGTTTTTAAAACCTGAAGTAATCTATTATAAGTTTTTGGCAATGTACCTTTATGGCTCTTCAAAAAGAGAATCACATTTTCCAGAAACTGGCTTTGGTTGTCGTTGTGAATTTCGAAAAAAGACTTACACCAACTTAAAATCACTCCATACTCTGGTAAAATACTTTTTTCTAATTCTTCTATTATATTTTTCAAATTATCAAGTATGGCAGATGAGGCTGGTATCTCAATAACTAAAATTTCTCCCAACTGACTGACTAATTGATCAAGGACAAACAATTTCATTTCTTGATCAATCACATCAACCTGACCTGTCTTCCCTTTTCCCAAAGGCCATTTTACAGAATCTACGACAGTGTACTTGACCAAATCCAAAGCTATTTTAAATGATTCCTCTTTTTTACCTTCTAAATAAAACACCTTCGCTATATTTCGACCAAGATGAATCCTCCTTTGTTCGACCCGATGACCATAATCCTCATGTAATTCTTGATTTGTATCGATTGCTTTAAACATTGCATCTACTGCTTTAGAGTAATCTCTATTTTTAAGAAAAACAAACCCATCCGCAGACGCTTGGTAAGTAGCTGCAATTAGAAAAGCTTCTCTACAAAGACTAGCCTCCGCCACCATCTCTCGGGTTTCTTCTAATTTTTTACGTCCTTCTTCAAACTCATTTTTCCGAAGTTCTGTCAATGCTTCTTCTCTTTGAAGGGCTGCTTTCTCTAGCAGAATAATTTCTTCAAGCGATATGTTTTTAGCTGTATGAACAATATGAACGGAACTATAATCATTTGGTCCGTTTTCTTTTTGTGATGAGTTGTTTTCAGATTGCTCTCCCGTTTTAAAATCAGCTTCTAAAAGTTCAAACACTTTCTGGGTTAGCTGTTCTATTTTATTCTTTTCGTTTTCGTTCATATTTTTTTGATTAAACAGAAAAGACATCTATATGTCTTGTCCTTTAAAGGTAAAAATTACTTAGAATATAAATACACCAGCATGGGTATGATTTTGAAAAAGTGAATGGGTTTGAGTCTGTTGGATGCAAGTTTGGGAATTGTTTTTTTTTGATACGATTAGGAATTTAAAATAAAAGGGGATAAAAAAAAGCGTAGACCTTTCGATCTACGCTTTTTGTATTTTTACATTAAGGCAATGTTACAAACTTGCCATTATATCTGAATTCAAGTTAAGGTTACTTTCTATGAGTACCTCCTTAAACTTGAAAAAATTTATCTCGCAAATGATACTGCGCGTTTCTCACGGATCACGGTAACTTTTACCTGACCTGGATACTGCATCTCATCTTGGATCTTTTGAGAGATCATGAAAGAAAGATCATCAGCAAACTGATCGCTTACTTTATCACTCTCAACAATTACTCTTAGCTCTCTACCGGCTTGCATTGCGTAAGCTTTCTGAACACCTTCGTGTGCCATTGCCAACTCTTCAAGATCACCAATACGTTTAAGGTAACTTTCCAAGATTTCACGTCTTGCTCCTGGTCGTGCACCAGAGATGGCATCACATGCCTGAACGATCGGAGAAATAATATTATTCATTTCTACTTCATCGTGGTGTGCTCCTACCGCATTACAAATTACTGCATGTTCTTTGTGTTTTTCACAAAGTTTCATACCTAAGATTGCGTGTGATAATTCTGTATCCTCTTCAGATACTTTTCCAATATCGTGAAGCAATCCACCACGCTTAGCCATTTTGACTTGCTTAGGCGTCAATCCTAATTCTGCAGCCATAGCTGCACAAAGGTGAGCAGTTTCAATAGAGTGCTTTAATAAGTTTTGACCATAAGAAGATCGGAAACGCATACGTCCAACCATTTTCACTAAATAGGCATCTAAGCCATGAATATCTAATTCGATAACGGTACGTTCTCCAATTTCGATAATCTGTTCATCCAGTTCTTTACGTGTCTTCGCCACTACTTCTTCAATTCGAGCTGGGTGGATACGACCATCCGCTACTAAACGTTTTAAAGACAATCGACAAACCTCTCTTCGGATTGGATCGAAACTAGAAATTACAATTGCTTCCGGCGTATCATCTACTACGATCTCTGCTCCTGTCGCTGCTTCTAATGCTCGAATGTTACGACCTTCACGACCGATAATTTGTCCTTTAAGATCATCAGAATCCAAATTGAAAACAGAAACCGTGTTCTCAATCGTATACTCTGCACACATCCTTTGAATGGTTTGGATTACGATTTTTTTAGATTCTTTGTTTGCGGTAATTTTAGCTTGCTCGATGGTATTTTTAATCAAGGCCATTGAGTCTGTCTCTGCTTTTGCTTTTACTGCTTCAAGTAATTGTTCTTTCGCTTCGGCTTCTGACAATTTAGAAACTACCTCCAATGCTTTAATGTGTTTTTCATTGGCTGTTTCTAATTCCTCTTTCTTTTTATTAATTACTCGAATTTGGGTGTCTAAGTTTTCGCGGATTGTTTTAATCTCCACTTCTCTTGTTTCAATATCTTCAAGACGATTCTTTAGTTTGTCTTCTCGTGATTGAAATTTTGATTGCTTGTCTTTAAGATCGTTTTCTAATTTTACGATCTCCATTTCTCTCTCTTTGATTTCTACCTTGTGTGTAGATTTGTAACTTTCAAAATCTGATTTCAAACCAGCAAACCTTTCTTTTGCTTCAGAAATTTTCTTTTGCTTGATTGATTCGTTTTTGCTGTCTGCTTTCGAAACAATCCGATCTGCTTTAGTTTGAGCTTCATCTGTAATTCTGCTGGCAGTTAGTCTAGCTTCTTTGACAACCAAATCTGCTTTGCTATTCATCTCATCAATTTTTGCTTGCTGGGCTTTTTTGCCTCCCATCTGCAAAAACAGATAACTGATGATAGCACCGACCACTAGTCCTGCGATTCCGATTCCAATTTCCATATCATTTTATTTAACACATGAATAAAAAGGGTTTATGAGCTTTTCTCGGCTTCGTTTGAAAAGACATGATTTCATAAAAAAGAAAACATGAATTTCGAAAATCACGAAAAAAGCTAGGGCAAAATAGCCCAAAAGTAATGGAATAGAAAAAGTTAAACTGAGTAAGAAATTACTTCAGCAGGTGGTTTAGTAACTCGTCAAGTTGATTTATCTTTTCAGAGATTACCGGATCAAAACTGGGAGTATTTTCGCCACTGCCACCTGTTTTAGATTTGTGTAAATCTACTGCATAGGTTAACAGTGCCATCGACAAGCAATCTTGTTTGTCTTTTTTGTTATACGTGAGTTGAAAACGGTTGACTTTTTCGTTGACATCTTTAACGATCTTTCTGATAGCATCCTCATCTCCTACCTTTACCTTTAATGGATAAGGTCGTCCAGCTATTAATACCGTTATATTTGTCATGTCTTTCTCCTCCATGATCAATTATTTTGCAACCATTCAATACATTTATCAATTTCGCCAATGTATTGTTCGATCTCGTTCCTCAGCTTTCTAGAATATTCCGGGTCCTTGTCTCCTTTAGTTGTATCAAGAGCTACTTTTGACCGCACCACTTTTTCTTCCATTTGTCCGAGCTTATTCGAATTTTGCAAAAGCTCAGACTTTAATCTTTTATTTTCTAATAAAAGCGTACTATTTTCATTGTTCAGACGCTCCAGCTTTAAGGCTAGTTGTCTGACCTTGAGTTCTATATTACTTAATTTATCTGTTACTGATTGTATTGCCATTATAATTTAGGCGCTTTTGTAGGGTTTAACGTCGAATTACCGCGCCAAGTTTCCCTTCGTACGTTTCAATTAGTTTGCTCATCACTTTTTCTACGTCTTTATCCTTTAATGTCTTGGATTCATCCTCAAAAACAAAGCTTATTGCGTAAGATTTTTTATTTTCTCCTAATTGCTCTTTGTTTTCATAAACATCAAAAAGATTGACTTCTTTCAAAATACTCTTGCCAGTCTTATGAGCGACATCTGCAATATCCTGAAAATTAACCGAATTATCAATAACTAGAGCTAAATCTCTTCGAACTGAAGGATATTTGGTTAATTCTTTAAACTGGACTTTATGCTTTTTCAAGCTCTGGACAATGTTATCCCACTGGAATTCTGCGTAAAACACAGGTCTCTTAATGTCCATCTTCCGCAAGATACCTTTTTGTACCATTCCAAAGCTAACTAATTCTTTTGGTCCTCTATGATATTTCAAGCCATAAACGAATAAATCATCCTGGATAGCACTTTGTTGGAAACGTGCCACACCTAATCGGCTCAACACATTTTGAACATAAGCTTTTAAAGAATAGTAATCAACCTGGCTTTTATCATCGGTCAGCCAGCTTTCGTTATATTTCCCACCTGTTACAAACAAGCTATAATGTGAACGCTCATTGAAACCTTCTTCTGTTTTTTCGTAAGTTCTACCGTATTCAAATAGCTTTAAGTCCGCATTTTGGCGGTTTTGATTTCGGACAATCGCTTCCATTCCACTAAACAACATCGTCGGACGCATCACATCCAAATGACTATTTGAGGTATTGTTTACAAAAACTAGTTTTTCTTTATCTACAGGAAAAATCTCTTCAAAATATTTAGACTCAGTCAAAGAAACCGCCATGATTTCATTGAATCCAGAAGAGGCTAAAAAATCACTCACGGTATTCCGCAATTTATGCTGATCGGGCTTAGCACCGACTACAATTGTACTGCTCAACTGATCAGTAAAAGGGACTTTGTTAAAACCATAAATCCGCAAAACTTCTTCTATGACATCTACTTCTCGAAGCACATCTGCCTTGTTCGTCGGAATACTAATAGTTAATTCTTCAGCGCTTTCTTTGAGGATATCCATCTCTAGTGCTGCGAAGATTTCTTTCACCTTATCCACAGGAATTTCCACACCAATCAAGCGATTGATTTGATTATATCGAACAACGATCTCTTTCTTTTCAATTTTACTAGGATACAAATCGATCACATCAGACGCAATCTCTCCTCCTGCTAATTCTTGGAATAATAAGGCTGCACGTTTCAAAGCGTAAAGCGTAATATTTGGATCGCTACCTTTTTCAAAACATTGAGCAGCATCTGTTCTTAAGATATGATGCATACTAGATTTTCTAACCCATTTTGCATTGAAATGTGCTGACTCAAGGAAGATATTTGTTGTTGAGTCTGTAACCCCTGAGTTGATGCCTCCAAAAACTCCAGCGATACACATTCCATTGGATTCTCCATCACAGATCATTAAATCCGTTGCTGTTAATTTCCGATCTACTTCATCAAGTGATTTGAAAATAGAACCATCCGCAAGTGTTTTCACAATAATTTTAGATCCTTGAATCTTGTCCGCATCAAATGCGTGAAGTGGTTGACCTAATTCGTGTAAAACAAAATTGGTGATATCAACGATGTTATTGATTGGACGTACTCCAATAGAATTCAGTCTGTTCTTAAGCCAATCTGGAGATTCTTTAACAGTGACACCTTTAATGGTAAGGCCAGAATATCTTGGACAAGCTTCTGCGTTTTCTACCACCACGTCGATTGGCATTTCATTGCTTTGTGCTTTAAAAGCAGATACATCTGGTGCTTTTACACTTCCATTATGACCGTGATTGATTTTCAAAGCTGCAGCTAAATCTTTTGCAACACCTAAATGAGAGGTCGCATCTGAACGATTTGGTGTCAAACCAATTTCATACACTACATCATTTTCAATATTATAATACTCACTGGCCAACATTCCAACTTTAGTATTCTCTGGAAGGACAATAATTCCGCTATGATCATTTCCAATTCCTAATTCATCTTCAGCACAGATCATCCCTTCGGAAACTTCACCTCTGATTTTTCCTTTTTTAATTTTAAAATCTCGGCCTTCTGCATCGTATAAAACCGTACCGATGGTTGCAACGATTACTTTTTGTCCGGCAGCAACATTGGGTGCTCCGCAAACAATTTGTAAATCTTCTTCGCCACCAACATCTACTTTTGTTAATGATAATTTATCTGCACCAGGGTGTTTTCCACATTCTTTTACAAATCCAACCACAAGACCACGTAGTCCTCCTTTGATACTTTCAATCTCTTCTTGTCCTTCTACCTCTAATCCTATTGCGGTCAATAATTCCGAGGTCTCCTCTACATTGAGGTTGATGTCCAGATAGTCTTTTAACCAATTTAAAGAAACATTCATTCTATGATATTTTTATTGCTACTTTATTTTCTTTCCCTACAAACGCCATTTAATCGAATTAGATTCCATATCAGGCGGTTTTCAAGCTGCAAAGATAATTTTTTTTTAAAGAAATGGGAGGGAGAGGAAATCTAGCAAGGATTTATCTTCCCTAGATATGCATTTACAAACTTGCCATTATACTGACTTCCATTTATAACTTACTCTTGCCCCTTCGATAAAACTCAGAACAAGCTTATTTAAAACTTAACAGAGTGACCATACAAACAAAGAGGCCAAACGAAACTTGTCGCCTGACCTCTTTATTTTTATCAAGATTTGATTTAGTCCGCTAAATGCTCTTGCACTGCCTGTAAAACCTCTTTGTTACTTTCAGAAAGATGTGTAAAAGCAATTACTTCACAGTCTGCTACTACCCAATCATTAGGGATTATAAAAGTATAAGTTTCTTCAAAAGTAGCTCCTTCACCTAATGTACTAGCAATTACATCTCCTTCAAAAGCAGTTATAACTTTTCTAAGAACATGGTTGTGAACATAATCAGGATTGCTATCTGGTGAAGATTCTGGTGTTAGCTGGTTATCAACAATTCCAGATTCAGTAATCATGATAGTCAATTTAACCTCTTCAGTGATTAACTCTTGAGATTCGCCGCTTACCTTCATCGTCAAAGTTCTATTATTCTCATTATAAGTATTCTCTAGGGTCATACTTAACTTCGCCATTTCATCATACTGTTGAGAAATAATTCCGGCCCATGCAGAGGTATTTACAAACTGAAGATCCGCTTCTCCTGGAAACTGTTTCCGATCAACAACTGCTGCAGGGTTTGCTTCAGGTTGACCTAGGAAATTCAAAATAGAAGTCCCTCCGTCTGTACGAAAATCATAATCATTTTCTGGATAAGGTAATGAAAAGAAACCTGCATGAATAGACACGGCAACTAAACGGCCATTGCTTTGGCTGATTAGATTTTGAATTTCTGTACTTCCTGCAGGACAACCGATACAACGTACTCCTGTAAATTCTTCGATCAAAACATTTTTCACTTGAGGGCCTGTTGGACCTCCTCCCCCTCCATTATCTTCGCAACTCAAACAATCAATCACTGGCATGTTTTCATTACAAGCCAAGAAGAATCCTGATAGAGCTAAGAGTAGAAAAATATATTTCTTTCCAAAAAGCATTTGAGATCTTAATTGATTTTTCATGATTTATATTTTTTTTAAAATGTAGAATTAACACCAACTTTCACACCACTAAATGCAGGCTCTAGTCGGCAGATACCTCCTGTACAAACAATCCCCTCAACCTGTTTTACATAACTGATTGAAAACCGGTTAGATTTATAAGTATAGAAAACATCAAATCGAGGATAATGTATTTTCATTTTTTCACCATTCGATGCTGTCGGAATTTCTTCTTTCTTAGGGTTTGGACTTACGTTATACATATCCGAAACGGTAAAGGTCCAATGCGGGGCCATGGTAAATTCTACTAAGCCAAATATCCAGCTTCCAAAATCTTCTTTAGTATTCATATACTGACCTTCGACTCGGATTGCTTTTTTCCTAGAGAATTTATAAAGGAAATCCGCATAAGGTGTAATTGCTTTTACATTGGGTTTTCCTGGTTTTTCTTCGTACAAGGCTTGGTTATACTCCTGGTATTGAACCCCTCCAGTAATTTGCCATTTTCGCTTATACTTATAAGTTACATTCGTATAAATTTCGTTATATAAAAGTTCATTGTCAAGGTCTGTGATATAAGATCCATTTACTCCAATCTGAAATTTTCTACTAAAAGCATATTTGATATCAGCTTGAATAGCATTTTCTCCTAACTCCTGAGTAGCTGCCTGATATCGAGTGGTCAATCGGTAAGTATTGAACCGAGTCATAGGAGGTAAGAAGTTTATTGCTCCTTGATTAAGTGTTACAAAAGGATTCGTTCTAAATGAAAAATTCTGGGTACGTTTTGCTTCTAAGGTTATTCCAAATCCTTTATCTGCATAACTCATGGATGTGTAAAAAACGGTTCCGTTTTCAAGTACTAATTTTCCTGGTGAACTAGTCGTATCGTTGATGGTTCGAATGGCTCTAGGATTGAAAAAATTTTCGTCCGTTTTATAAGCTGCTTCTACATACCAGTTGAATTTTCCGGCAGACAACGTATTGTAAGCCGTCATTGCATAAGAGTTGTATTTCGCCCCAATACTATCCGCAACATTATAACTATTGATCGTTCCAACAACAGTCCGCATGACATCATCATCTAAAGTCTTGGCAACGACTCCAACTCCAGGAGACAAGGTCCAATTCTGGCCTTCTTTTTCAGATGCAATAAATCCTTCAAAATTTATTCCTTTGATGATCGTCCCATAAGTACTGAACTGTTGTTTTTGTTTTCCCGAGAAAACTTTCATGATCCAATCTTCATTAAAATCATAAGTCAAGCGAATTCCGTACAAAGCATTGTCTATCAATAGCGGCCTTTGTTCGAATGCTCGAAAGATGAGACCAGAACCGATTTGATCATATAGATACCCTCCAGAGATCCCAAGCTTATTAATTGTCTTTTTAGCATACCATCGACCAATGCCTTGAGCTGTGTAAGAACTAGAAGGATCTAATAGATTAGAATTTTGAAAAACATCAAATCGAACTCCTACATCAAAGCCTTTATATGCATAATTTAATTGTAACCAAGTATCTGCTCCATAAAGCTGATGGTCATACTGTGGAGTGTTAGCTGCTCCAATCAGAGAATCTCTAAAAAAGAAATTTCCTTGAGCTTGAAGACTTCCTGACACTCTCGCGACATCTTGCCCGTAAGAAATTTGACAAAGCGTTAAAAATAGCAGGCTGAAAAAAGTCGTTATTATTCTTTTCATCTATATTGAGTTAAAACTAAGTTAAACGTAGGGGAAAAGTGACCATGAAATCTTAAAATCGTCTAAATTACGTATACACTTCCTCCCGATTTCTAAAATTAGAGCGTTTTTTCCAGACTTTGAAGAGAATTGAATTGAATCTTCCCAAAAGTCCTGAAATAGCAGATTTAAACTAATTAAAATTATAATATCCTTTTTAAAAAAAATCTAATAATATATGAAAATTGCAAAGTTATTTACCTCTGTCTTGTGTCTAATGATCGCTACTTCAATGTTTGCTCAGAATGCAGTTCCAAATTTAAGTTTAAAAACATTGGATGGCAAAACAGTCAATTTAGAAGACTATGGCACTGATGGCAAAATTACGGTGGTTAGTTTTTGGGCAACTTGGTGCTCTCCTTGTAAAAAAGAATTGGATGCTATCGCTGATTTATATCCAGAGTGGAAAGACGAATATGATGTTGAATTAATCGCAGTTACGATCGATACGCGTCGAGCATTGGCTAAAGTTCCTGGCATTGTTGAGACTAAAGGTTGGGAGTACACTGTATTAAGTGCCAATGAGCAAGAAGCTCAAAATGCGCTTAACTTTCAGACGATTCCTCAAACATTCATTATTGATAAAAGTGGAAAAATTGTTTGGAATCACTCTGGTTACTTACCTGGTGATGAAGAAGAATTGGAAGATGAGATTGCAAAATTATCTAAGAAATAAAAACAGTATTCGGTATTAGGTTTTCAGTATTTCGGAAAGCCTAATATCGAAAACCTATTCTACTCACTCTCCTTATTCAACATTTCCGCTTCTCCTAAGCATCTAGAATTCTATCATCTTCATCTCCTTTCACATCTTCTCTATCCAAGGCCGCTAAAAAGTTTTCGTTTCTTAGCAACAAACTAAGGATTATCAAAAAGCTGTACCCCATCGTGAGTATACCTAGCCCGATATATAAATCTTCTCCTCTTAAATTTGGGAATAATACGGTATACCAAGTCCAAGAAAAAAACAAAAAAGAGAAAGCTAAAAGTAATAGCCCTGATTTGGGAAACCACTTCGTTTTTAACAAACCTGAAAAACCAACAATCAAATATCCTACACCTGTAAACAAATACACGACTAAACCTTTTTCCCAAATACTTCTGTTGTAAGCATAGTCATTATATAATCGATCCATAAATTCCGGCAAAGTCAGACCAACGATAAATACTCCAACACCAAATAGGATTAGACCAATGGATCTCACAATGCTAAAATAATTACGCATTCTGTATTCTGTTTTACATCAAAAATCAGGCAATTTCAGAAAGCTCTAACCAACGCATTTCTTTCTCATCTATGCTGTTATTTATCTCCCCAAGTTCAATTGACATCTTTTGAATTTCTTCGGAACTTAAATTTTGATCATTAAACTTCTCAGTAATTTCCGATTTCTTTTTTTCTAATTTTTCAATTTCTTTTTCGAGACGGTTATATTCTTTTCTTTCTAAATAGGACATCTTAGGTTTATCACTATCTGATTTTATTTTTCCTTTTTTCTCTTTAGGTGCTTTTTCTTTTTGTCGATCTTCGATCTTTTTATTAGCTCTATATTCCGTATAGTTTCCATTGTAATCTTTTATTTTTCCATCTCCTTCAAACACGAAAAGATGGTCAACTAATTTGTCCATAAAAAATCGATCGTGACTTACAATTAACACGCAACCAGGAAAGTCTGCCAGGAAATTTTCGAGCACATTTAATGTCAGAATATCCAAATCATTTGTCGGCTCATCCAGAATCAGAAAGTTTGGATTTTTCATCAAAACAGTCAAAAGGTATAATCGCCGTCGCTCTCCTCCACTCAATTGGCTAACATAAACTTGTTGATGATTTTTACTGAAAAGAAATCGTTCTAAAAGTTTACTTGCACTCAATTTCAAACCTTTGGCCAAAGGAATAAATTCTGCAATGTCTGTGATTACTTCAATGACTCTTTTATCTTGTTTCAGTTGGATACCATCCTGAGTAAAGTGCCCAAACTGAACAGTACCTCCAATCACAACGGTTCCGGAATCTGGTCGGATTTCTTTGGTGATTAACTTTAGGAATGTTGATTTTCCAACGCCGTTTTTCCCAACGATTCCAACTCTTTCATTCTTTTTAAACTTGTAGAAAAAATCTTTGACCAAGACCTTATCATCATAAGCTTTGTTAATGTAATTGACTTCTAAAATTTTGCTTCCTAATCGAGTACCTTTAATCTCTATTTGGACTTTTTGATCATCTACTTTATTGGTTGCTTTTTCTTTGATAACATCAAATGCATCTATTCTTGATTTAGCTTTAGTCCCACGAGCTTTAGGCGCCCGGCGGATCCATTCCAACTCCTTTTTCATCAGCTTCTGCGCCTTCTCCAGACCTATACCTTCATTCTCATGTCGCGTTGCTTTCTTTTCTAAGAAATCTGTGTAATTACCTTGATATTTATACAAATTACCTTGATCCAATTCAACAATGACATTACAAACTCTTTCTAAAAAATAGCGATCATGCGTCACCATAAAAAGCGTTCGATTGGCTTGACTCAGATAATCCTCTAACCATTCGATCATATCTAAATCCAGATGATTTGTAGGCTCATCCAAAATGAGAAACTCTGGCTCATCGATCAACAACTTCGCTAAAGCCAATCGTTTTTGTTGACCTCCTGATAATGTTCCAACCGTCTTTTCAAGTTCAGTGATATTTAGTTTAAACAGAATCTCTTTGATCTTCGATTCAAAATCCCAGGCTTTGAGATCTTCCATAATGGTCAAGGCTGACTGCATCTTCGTTTCATCTTCGGGAAAGAGTAAAGCTTCCTCATATTGACGAACCGCATTGATCATTGGGTTTTCACTTTCAAAAATAGTTTCCATCACAGTCCAGTCATTTGGGAAATTTGGCTCTTGCCTTAGATATCCAATGCGGATATTTTTATGGACGAACACTCTACTTTGTTCTCCCTCTCCCTTTTCTTCACCTGCTATCAATCTAAGCAGGGTCGTTTTACCTGTACCATTTTGGGCTACCAGAGCTACTTTATCGCCATGGTTTATATGGAGGTCGATATCCCGAAAGAGTACTTTTTCGCCGTAGGTCTTAGTAACCTTTTCTATTGTGAGGTAATTCAAATGTTCTATGTATTAAAATAAGGTATTGAATATTAAGTATTAAATCATTTTTTTTGCCTTTGACAGATATAGTATTGCAATTAATTCTATTCTCCACTTATCTGTTTCATCAAAAAAGACCTTTCAAAGGTAGTACTTTGAAAGGTCTTTTAAGAACCTGATCAGGCTTTATTAAATATGGATTTTATTCTTTAGCATATTTTGGATCATCCATATCTTTCAAGATAGAAAGCACCTCTTTGATGTATACATCTTTTTTGAGTGATTTCATCCATTCTTCATTTCTAGCTACACGAGACTCATCTTCGTTGATATATTCTATATCTACTTCCATGTTCTTAATTTCAAGTCCTTCGATCTCTGGAAACATGTCTTCGTACTTTTTACCTTCTTCTTCTAGCGCCTTCATTTCAGCAGCATAATTCTCGTAGTTTAAACTATAGTCTGTATCTTCTCGAGAATCTTTCAAACGCTGAGCATTTTCAAGAATCAACTGAAAAGTTTTATCTTCTTGAATTCTTTTAGCACTTGCTTCTTTCCAGCTTTCCATGCCATCCAAACTTGCTACACTTTGAGAATAATCTACTTCATCAATTTTATTCCACTCCATTGGGAAATCGTGATCTTTCTCCCCTACTTCGATATAGTGATATCTGTCTGGTAAAACGATATCTGATTCAACTCCTTTTAATTGAGTAGAACCTCCGTTTACTCTATAGAATTTTTGAATAGTCAATTTGATACTACCTAATGGCTTCACTTCATTGTAACCTCTGATCGCACGATCAAGATCGATAAATCTTTGCACCGTTCCTTTTCCGAAAGTAGACTTACTACCTACAATCACTGCACGACCATAATCTTGTAATGCTGCTGCCAGAATCTCTGATGCTGAAGCACTAAACTGATTGACCATTACAATTAGTTTTCCATCATATTGAACTCGGTTGTCATGATCTTCTAAAACTTCTGCAGCACGCTCTCTTCCTTTTACTTGAACGATAGGACCTTCTTCGATAAACAATCCAGACATTCTTACTACATCTCTTAAAGAACCTCCTCCATTATTTCTTAAATCCAAAATGATGCTTTCAACATTCTGCTCATTTAATTTTTCGATTTCTTTTGCTACATCAACTGAACAACTACGACCACCTTTTCTATTGAAGTCAGCATAAAATCTTGGCAAATTGATATAACCTACATTTTCAGCAGTTCCTGGATAATCAAGAATTACGGATTTTGCATAACTTTCAGAAGTCACTACTAAGTCTCTAGTAATAGAAATAACTTCAAGAGCACCATCTACTTTTTTAACAGTAAGTTTTACAACAGTTCCTTTTTTACCTCTGATTAGTTTTACAACATCGTCAATTCTAAATCCTGTAACATTTACTGGATCTTCATCCTCTTGAGTAACTTCAGTTATCAAATCATTAGCCTCTAATTCTTTTCCTTTCCATGCGGGGCCACCAGGAACAATCTCTGTAACTTTTGTATAGTCACCATCTGTTTGCAATCTTGCCCCAATACCTTCTAATGCTCCTGACATTGAGATGTCAAAATTTTCTTTATCCTTTGGTGCGAAATATCCAGTATGAGGGTCATAAACATTGGTAATCGCATTTAGATAATCACTTAGACGATCAGAACGACGGAGCTTACTTAATCTTTCAAAAACATCTTCATACATTTCAAGCACTGCAGTTCTTGCTTCTTCTTCCAATACTTCTTCTGTTTTCTTTTCTTCTCCTTCTTCTAACTTTTCTTGGTCTTTTATTTTATCAAAATAACGTCCCATCACATCATACTTTAGAGATTTTCTCCAGTAATCTTTTAATTGGGCATCATCTTTTGCGTATTCTTTTTTATCACCTTTCAATTCGATTAACTCATCTTTTGAAAAATCAAATGGTTGAGCAAGTAGGTCTTTATAAAAACCTTCTGCTTTTTTTATTCCACTATTGAGTATTTTTTCTGAAAGATCAAAAAACTCGTAAGTTCCTTTTTCCGCTTGATTATCAATTTCTAATTTGAATTTTGATAATATATCAACATCTTCTTGAGTTAACCATCGACGACCAGCATCAATTCTTTCAACATATAAATCATATGCTCGTTTTGAAAAATCATCATCCAAAACTACAGGACTAAAATGCAGTTGCTCTAAGCCACTTAACATCGTCTGCATCAATACAGCTTCTTTTTCAGCATTATCTACTGGTGGAAAAACGCTAGGAAGGTACATCCCCAGGGCTACTACTCCTGCTATCACGGAAAAGAAAATCGGACCTCTCACTTTCATAATATCGTCTATTTTTAATTTTAAATAAGTAGGATAAACTTTGAGGAGAATAAACTAGTAGAAATCTCCCCTTTAAATATACCTTATTTTATACTAATTGTTCGGCTATAATCAAGCCAAACTAACTTTTTAACTTAATTATAACGCCTTTTCGATCAAAGATATTTAATGTTCGACAAAATTGGCAAATTTTATTTTTTGCCACGATGCTTTAGTATCGTCAAACATTGCTTTTAAGTCGTCTTAAAGACACGTTTCAGGCTCATCTATTGCTGAAAAATCCATTGAATTTATGTTTAAAAAAGGCTTGAAATACAAAAGAGCCTTATCAATAAATGACAAGGCTCTTTTGAATATCAATTAAATATTATCGACTAGATAAATGGCGCAATTACTAATGCAACTACAGACATCAATTTCAATAAGATATTCAATGATGGCCCAGAAGTATCTTTAAAAGGATCACCAACAGTATCACCTACTACAGTTGCCTTGTGAGCATCTGATCCTTTGTAATACATCTCACCATTGATTTTCACACCTTCCTCAAACATCTTCTTAGCATTATCCCAAGCTCCACCAGCGTTTGATTGGAAAATCGCCATCAAAACACCACAAACTGTTACACCAGCTAATAAACCACCAAGCATTTCTGCTCCTCCTACGAAACCAACGATTACTGGAGAAGTCACTGCGATCAAGCCAGGTAACATCATTTCACGAATAGATGCTTTAGTTGAAATATCTACACATTTATCGTATTCTGGTTTTCCATCTGCTGCATCGAAAATCTGTCTGTCTTCTTTAGACCATTCATTCATTTCTTTACCGTCATTTTTCTTCATGACACCAAGAGCCGCTTTCAATTCAGGAATATCTTTAAACTGACGTCTAACTTCCTGGATCATGTCCATTGCTGCACGACCTACCGCATTCATTGAAAGAGCAGAAAATAAGAATGGTAACATCCCTCCAACTAATAATGCTGCCATTACTTTTGGATTCATAATATTGATACCAGCTAATTGTGCATCTGGATTAGCTACATTATATGCAGTAATAAATGCTGCAAATAATGCCAATGTAGTCAATGCTGCAGAACCAATCGCAAAACCTTTTCCGATTGCTGCTGTCGTATTTCCTACTGCATCTAATTTATCTGTTTTTTGTCTTACTTCTTTTGGTAACTCAGCCATCTCTGCAATACCACCCGCATTATCTGCAATTGGTCCGTAAGCATCAACTGCTAATTGGATACCTGTATTAGAAAGCATTCCAACTGCTGCAATTGCGATACCATAGAGGCCAGCAAAGTGATGTGCTGCAATGATCGCTGCTGCTAGGATAAGAATTGGAATTGCTGTAGAAATCATTCCTACTCCAAGACCAGCAATGATATTTGTTGCTGCACCTGTTACAGATTGATCTACGATAGATTGAACTGGCTTACCTCCTGTACCTGTGTAATACTCAGTAACCATACCGATCAAAAGGCCAGCTGCTAAACCAAACAATACTGCCCAAAACACACCCATTGAAGAATAGTCGGAAACCTTTCCAGTAAAAGCATCTGTAAGCGACCATGCTTCAGGAAGCATCCATTGTACAATTCCAAAAGTAGCTGCCAACATCAAACCTGCAGAGATAAATTCCCCAAGGTTTAAAGCTTTTTGAGGATCTCCACCATCTTTTACTTTTACAAAGAAAGTACCAATGATAGAAGTAATAATACCTGTACCTGCAAGCACTAATGGTAAAAGAATTGCCGACATACCACTAAATTGATCTGCCCAACCCGGAACAAGCATAAATGCTGCACCCAATACCATTGTACCAATGATAGATCCTACATATGATTCAAAAAGGTCAGCTCCCATACCGGCAACATCACCTACATTATCTCCAACATTATCTGCAATAGTTGCTGGATTCAAAGGATGATCCTCAGGGATACCTGCTTCAACTTTTCCTACAAGGTCAGCTCCAACATCTGCTGCTTTGGTATAGATACCTCCACCTACTCTCGCAAATAATGCGATAGAAGACGCTCCAAAAGAAAACCCTGTTAAAACAGTGATTACTTTTCCTACTTCAATCGCTCCTTGAGCGTCAACAAACATCTTACTATATAGAAGGAATAAAGTTCCTAATCCAAGTACTCCAAGACCAACAACTCCCATCCCCATAACAGCTCCACCGCTAAAAGCAACTTCAAGTGCTTTTCCAAGACTAGTTCTTGCTGCATTTGTTGTTCTTACATTTGCTTTAGTCGCTACTTTCATTCCTATGAACCCTGCTAAAGCAGAACAAATAGCTCCAAGAATAAAAGACAAAGCAACTAATGGAGATGATCCTGGTTGAGTTCCACTCCACGCCATTAAGCATGCTACTACTACTACAAAAATTGCAAGTACTCTATACTCTGCTCTTAAGAAGGCCATTGCTCCATCAGAGATATTTTTGGCAATAGTGGCCATTTTTTCCGTTCCAACTTCTTGCTTAGAAACCCAAGCAGACTTCCAATAGGTAAATAGCAATGCTACTACACCTAAAACAGGAATGATATAAGTAATTGTTTCACCCATTTGATTATTATCGTTTTGTTAAAAAATATTAGTTATTCTTATATGAAATTAAATTCTGCAATGCCACTAATGTAGCAAATATATAATTACGGATGCCAAAAGTACGAGAATTTTGCATTTTGACCAACTCAGAATGGTAGATATTTCATTTTAGTATTCAGAGGAGAAGGATGCTTTACAGAAAAACCATAAAAAAAGGCCAAACCGTCTGAAAATCAATACTTTACAAAATCAGTATTTTTATCATGCAAATTAATTACTTTAGCCAGGATACCTTCGTTTCCAAAGGACTTCGTTTCCCTGGTAAATCAGCCCCTTTATAATTCCCCATATAGAAAAAGCCCAAACATTGCTCTCCATCTTTTAAATCCAATAAATCCTGTGCAGCATGGATAGATTTCGGAGAACTCCAATATGCTCCGATTCCAAGTGCCGTTGCACTTAGCCACATATTTTGAACGGCACAAGACACTGCTGCTATTTCTTCCCATTCGGGGATGCTCTGAGCGGGGTCTCGATACATGCATATTGCAATTACACAAGCACATTGAAGGGGTTTCTTAATCGTCTTTTCATATTTTTTTTCAGAAAATTTATCTTCTGGAGTGTGCGTCTTATAAAAATCTCCTTGAAATTTACTTAGCTTTTCAAGGTATGCTCCCTTCATTACTTTAAATCTCCAAGGTTCCGTATGCTTATGATTTGGAGCCCAATTCGCATTTTCTAAAATCGTATTAATCGTTTCATCGGAGATAGCCGTTCCATCATACATTGGAGGGAAGATCGACCGACGTTTTCGAATGAGGTTATTTAATTGATCTATATTCATTGTTTCTTTTATTAAATTCTTGTAGTCTGCGAATATACAAAATGAGTCTTGCAAAAATAAACAGTTCATAACTTTCAGAAAATATTGAAAGTAAATGTTTTTTCGCTTATCTTGTATTTGAATCAAAAGCTAATATCATGAATGCAGGCATTCGATTTTTAAAAGTAGATCTAATTGTACAGCGCATCATTCTAGGAGTTTATTTTACAGTTGGACTTTTAGGTATGATTGTTCACAGTTTTTTATTTCTTGCTCTTTTGATGCAAATCGTAATTGGAATATGGCAAGTGATTAGCGCCTTTGTTCTTACTCTTTCAGGAAACAAGAGAAGAGTAACTTACCTTCTAGCTGTTGTTTCTTTTTTTATTCTCTTAGCTTGCGGAGTTGCGTTGGTTTCAAACCGAGCAATACCAGAAAGTGTATTCCTATTCATAGTAGGCTTGGTCATTGTCCCAATGGTCTTTGCAATTTGGTATTATGTAATTACTCAAATTCATTATAATGAAGCCATTTTAAATCCAAGTCAGAATGAAGATTTAAAAATAGAAATGGAAGATATATTGGATAGCGAAGAGTTATATTAATGATTTATTCAAAAATAAAAGTATGATTAGTTTATCAAGAATGAAAGTGGATCTCTTAGGACAGGTGATTTTAATCGCAGCGATTATTTTGCTTGCTCTTTTTGAAAGTGGCTTGAAATGGACGAACACTTTACTATTATTTTTGGGCATATGGCAAGTAGTCAGTGCTATACATTTACTAATGGTTTATCAACATATTAAGAAGATTCATTTTTTAAAAACAATGATTGTTTTACTGATCAGCCTTCCTATCTGGATCAAACTTATTGGACTTTACGCTTACCTTCCTGTGGCAGGTGTATTGATTTGGTATTTCTTACAAACAGCTAAGGAAACTAAAATTGTATATAACCGACCTCGACGATTTTGGGATCTCTAATACTCAGAAGTGCAGAGTGAGTGATTAAAAGCATTATTTTTTCTGTGAGCAAAATAAAATTTTTAGACTAGTCTAAAAATTACTATCTTTGTTTTAAGCTATGCTACAAAAAGTAGTTTATGCTTTTAACAAACAGCGAACCTACATGATTTCTCATACGGAAGAAAATTACCTTAAAGCCATTTTCAAACTTATTGAAAAAGGAAAACCTTCAGCAAGTACTAATGGTATCTCTAAAAAAATGAGTACTAGCGCTGCTTCTGTAACAGATATGTTGAAACGACTTTCTGAAAAGAAATATATCAATTACGAAAAATACAAAGGCGTCACTTTAACATCCAAAGGAAATAAAGTTGCGACTTCTCTTATCAGAAAACATCGGTTGTGGGAAGTATTCTTAGTTGATAAATTAAATTTTGCCTGGGATGAAATTCATGACATCGCTGAAGAGATGGAACATATCCAATCTGAAGAATTAATCAATCGCCTCGACAATTTCCTTGATCATCCTAAGTTTGATCCACACGGAGATCCTATCCCTGACGCAGAAGGTAAATTCACTTTCCGTCATTCTTTTCCTTTATCAGAATTAAGTGTCGAAGAAACGGGAACCGTTGTTGGGGTTCAGGAATCCTCTTCTCCTTTTTTACAGTATCTCGATAAAATTGGAATTTCTTTGGGATCGACCATTAAAATTATCGAGCATTTCGATTACGATAAATCTACAAAAGCAGTTTTAAATAATTCCAATACTCATATTTTATCTTACAAAGTGAGTCATAATATTCTAGTTCAAAAATCTTAGCATGAAGAGACTTTTTTTATTAATCATCCCATTTTTATTTTTTTCGATTCCTGGGTATAGTCAAGAAAAACCAAAAGTATTAGCAACTGCATCCATGATTATGGATATGGCAAAAAACATTGGAGGTGATCATTTAGATATTCAATGCATCGTTCCTATTGGAGGTGATCCACATCTTTATGACCCAAATCCTACAGATGCTAAAATGGTTGCCAGAGCTGATTTGATTTTAAAAAATGGCTTAACTTTCGAAGGCTGGCTCAACGAGTTAATTGAAAACTCAGGTACAAAAGCAAGAAGCGTTTTAGTAACTGAAGGCATTAAACCTATCACTAGTTTAACCTACCAAAATGCAACCGATCCACATGCTTGGATGGACGTGAGTAATGCTTACGTTTATATTAAAAACATCAAGGATGCTTTCGTTCAGTTGGCTCCGGAACATCGGGAGTCTTTTGAAAAAAACTACGCGTCCTATCTTTTACAATTACAAGAGCTAGATCAATACATTTTTAATAAAATAAAAACTATTCCTAAGGATAAAAGAATTTTAATTACCTCCCATGATGCCTTTCAATATTATGGCCGGCATTACGGAATTCAACTTGAAGCCATCATGGGCGTTTCAACCGATGCTGAAGTTCGTACCTCAGATATCAGTCGACTCAATAAAATAATTCAATCAAGTAAGGTTCCTGCTGTTTTTATCGAAAGCACCATTAACCCAAAACTACTGAAGCAAGTTGCAAGCGATAATAATGTTGCAATCGGTGGTGAATTATTTGCCGATTCTATTGGAGATAAAGATAGTGATGCCCCAACTTATATCGATATGTTGAAGCATAATACGGATACCATTGTTCGAGGATTACTCATGGAAAATCTAGCAGTCACAGAACAGCAAAAAACTCCAGTAAGTACTTACTGGCTTTATGCTTTGATTGGACTTTTATTTGTTGGTGGATTCTATATTGTTGTTCGAAAACTGGATAATTAGAAATTCTAAAAATGCCTCTTTGGCAAGTTACAAACTTGCCTTTATACTCAACTTCCAAGTTACAACCTCCTACGTCGATTTAAACTTGAAAGAGCCCTTTAACACTAAAAAATGAATTATGTACTCAATAGAAATTAAAGGATTGTCAGTTTCTTATGAGAAGAAACGTGTTTTGACCAACATCTTTTTGAACATTGATGCTGGAAAAATTCACGGTGTGATTGGTCCTAATGGAGCTGGAAAATCTACTTTGTTTAAATCGATTCTTGGGCTGATTGATATTAATACTGGAAGCATTCTAGTTAATGGAGGTGATATCAAGAAGCAAAGAAAAGAGGTCGTTTATGTTCCTCAAAAAAATGATGTGGATTGGAATTTCCCTGCCACAGTTTTCGATATTGTCTTAATGGGTCGGTATCCACACAAGAAAGTTTTTAGTCGAATCAATAAAGAGGATAAAGAGATTGCAATGTATGCATTAGAAGAAACTGGAATGACTCATTTTAAGGACCGTCAAATTGGAGAGCTTTCAGGTGGCCAACAACAAAGAGTGTTCTTAGCTAGAGCACTTTGTCAGAAGGCAGATATATTTCTTTTTGATGAGCCTTTTGTTGGAGTGGATATGACTACAGAAGAAAAGATTATTCAGATTTTAAAAAAATTGGCAGAAGAAGGAAAAACTTTATTAGTAGTCCATCATGATCTTTCTAGTGTTGACCGTTATTTTGATAAAGTCATATTGCTTAACCAGCGATTGATTTCTCATGGGGATACGAAAACTACTTTCACTCAGGAAAACATTGCGAAGGCGTATGGAGGCCAGTTGCCGATATTGCATAAGTCGGGTATGATGGAGGAATAGATTTCGATAAGTCGGGATAGGGATAGATCCCGATAAATCGGGATAGGGATAGATCGCCTGCGGCGATAGTGGTTGTTCAAACTTGCTGCGCTCGTTTGAAGGGATAGATTCCTTCGGAATAGTGAGGAGTGAGGAGTAAGGAGTAAGGAGTGAGGAGTGAGGATAAATTGAAAAAGTCATTGGATATTAGTGATTCTCTTCGGAAAGGAATGACTAATATTCAATGACTTTTTTATGGTGTAAATCCTATTTGGATTTTATTTTTTCTTTTTATTGAAGATGGTATTGATACCTATTCTTGCATTTACATTTCTGCTATCATAAGGTTTAAACGCCGCAATAACATTATCAGTTACCGCAAATATTTGCACAGGACCTAACTTGATTGTTGCATTCAATCCTACATTATCGTAGGTTTGATTTCTAATAGAATATACCATTCCAAGTGACGCGATCTTACCAAGCTTCACCGTTCCGCTTGCTGCGAAAGCAGGAAACAATTTGCCTCGGTATACTTCTGTATAAAATAAACCTCCGACTTTGAACATCTTATTAATGTCATAAGATCCACTAAGATATAACTTTGTAGGAAGCATGGTATTATAAGATGCTGAGGTCTCATCAAAATTAAAAACTTCGGCTAAAGTATCAATCGTTTCTTCGAAAGTGATGGATTCATCATTGATGATATCAGAAACATCTAAACCTTCGTAAGTATGAGATCCTTGACTCGTATAATTTGTAGCATTCTTTTTCCAAGAAATATATCCCAAGTCAACAACACTAGCTGCAACTTCAACATTGCCCAATTTGAAAGCAGCTCCTAAATCAACAGCTAAACCTAGGTTTTTGGAAAACAATCGTTCTGCTGTAATCTTCCCAAAATCTAATTCAAAATCACCATTTCCGTCATAAGCTAAAAAAGAAGAAGTATTGATTTTATAATCGGTATTGAAAGTTAATTGATAAATATCAGGATCGGTATAAAGACTTGCATCTGTACGACTTGTCGAAACATCTCCGATACCCGTTAGTATTTTTAATTTGGCTCCAGCAGAAACGTTTAAAATTTTCATAGCTGCTCCAAGAGCAAATTCATTATATGCGAAAGCTTGAAAGTCTGGGCCGATCTGAATGGTCTCTCCTATAAACTGAGAATTTCCATTCCAAGCCAGCTCTACCATGTCTTTTGAATAATCAAGATAAGTATTCATTTTGAAAGCATGACTCACACTAAAGCGAATATTTTTGATTCCAAAAGAAGTACTCATGGTTTCCAATTCCAGATTGGTAAAAAGTTGATTATTATCAGAAAGCGAATTTAATACTCTACTGATATCTAATACATTTTCACCATTTCGACTGATCACAACATCGTTATAAGAAGGGCCAGAATGTGAAATATTGAAATACAAATTTGGCATTCCATAATGGACTCTATGTTCCGTTATAAAAGCAGGATTAGTCTTACTAGACTGCCAAGTATTTCTAAGAAAATGTAGACTTAATTCTTGTTGTGCGAATAGCGAACATACAGAAGTGGCAAAGAAAAAAACAAAGATTAGCTTTTTCAGCATTGCAAATATTATTTAGTTTTTTTGAAAAGTATTGCGACTTGTTATACAATACCCGTTTTCTCATTTTTAAATACTTATACAGAATTATCAAAATAATATTTTAATAATTTTGTGTCTCGTACTTACTCCTTAATACCAATTTTCATACCCATTCTAAACTCTACATCCTGATCAGAATAGATTTTCACCTCTTCTGTTCCATTATTAGTGGAAGAAAAAGAAGCATTGAGAAAAACATTTTTGGCGGATTTTATATTTTCAAAACGTTCGCTATCGAAAGTTATAAAAGATGTTTTTTCAACACGGCTGGTCACCTCGCCCTCTCCATCAACCGGAGCAGCATCAAAAACAGCTTGAGCTGGAGCAAACAAGGAATCTAATATAACACCAGCTTCATTAGCAAAATAGGCCTGTATTCCAACTTCCACAGGGATTCCATTATCGGTGATTAATTTAAACTCTACATAATCTACTTTATCTTGATCACCAAGATCAATACTAAACGTATCTCTAGCTTCGAAACCTTCAGCCGTACCATACATTGGCAATTCTACTTCCACTTGAACCCTAAAATAACTAGAGTCCGTAAGGAAGCCACGAATCGCTGTATCTTGATCTGGGTTAGGAATTGCATCCATGTCGTAGTCTACAGAAACCGGCCCTGCACCAATAATCTCTGCTATATTTGAATTGTCATTATCAAAGAAAAAATTAGTCGTTTTTACCTCACCAATCTCATCCAAACTTGGATAAGCAAAGTCAATTCCATCCTGAATAAAAGGGCTTTCTAAACCAATTGAATCTCCGTTGATCGTTATAATAGAAAGAATATTAGTTTTAGATCTTACTGGAAAACCAAAAGCATTTTCAACCCCTATCTTTATTTTGGGTTCTGTAAAGTAAACATCTCCTCTTTTCCAGTTTTCAAAGAATTCAATCTCAATTGTATCTCTTGGAAGTTCATATAAATCAGTTCCTAAATATCCCTCAACATAAGATGCTTCGAATTCAGTAAATCGAATAAAGAAATTAGTCAAGGTATCCGCATAACCTACATTAGGTCGAAAGGCTTGATATCTTACAAAAACACTATCATTAGTTGGTGTAATTTGGTATCCTGTAATGTCAATTGGTGGCTCAACATGTATTAAAACTCCTGCTGAAATATTCCTACTTCGCTGAAATATTTCTCCATCTTTTGTTGCATTAGGAATAGATACAGTAACCGTTAGTGGTTCTCCATGTTCCGTTTGAAATCCCCAATCTAAAAGTCCAGATTTTAAAATAGCTAAATCGACATCTAAGTTTTCAGTACTATTAAACTCAAGACCAACAAGGGTATCGAATACCGGAAATGGCCACGCGGGTAGGTTGCCAAAAATATCTGCACTGGAAGTTGCAACAACGTTTCCTTTATAATTCAGCTGAATCAATCCATCAGGTAAGATGGTGATGAAAGTTTCCTCGTCGAAATTTTCTAAGACATCCTGAAACGACGCCTTTCCTTGGAAAAGAGGAATCGCAAATTCTGCATCATAATTGACAACTTCTAAGTTATCGAGTTCATCAAACTTATTACACGCCGAGATCATTAAGACAAGTAGTAAGCCTGAAAACAAATAGACAAGTATATTTTGCTTTTCCATTAGATAAATTTCTTTCTTGGTTTCCTTCTAAAGTTCTTTTGAATTCCGGGGGATATAACACAATTCCCATCCGATTTAGTATGATTCTATTTTATAGCTCTTAGTTTAACTACAATTTAACAAAAGCTAAGATCATTCATACGAATACAACGACATTGATCGGCTAAACGCTGAAAACAATCCACAATGAATGCGATTGTGTCAAGTAATAGTCATTCTGTTTCACCTAGCTCTTCTACAAATCAAACTGCTGTTTAAGTCGTGGAATATGAATGTTATCAAACCCCTTTTCCAGCATCAGTTTTTTCAAAGCCTCCTGACTCTTCAATTCTCCATGAACTAAAAACAAATGTTTCAATTTCTTTTGATTTTCCAAAAAGGTCAAAATTTCCGTCCGGTCTGCATGAGCTGAAAAGGAATCCATGATTTCGATTTCGGCATTTACAGCCTTAATTTCTCCAAATAGTTTGATCTCCTGAATACCATTTCTAAGCATTCCTCCAGGAGTATCTGGAGAGCAATATCCAACAATAAGAATAGTGTTTTTCTCATTATCGATATTATTAAAAAGATGGTGTTTTACTCGACCAGCGTTCATCATTCCAGAAGAACTTATGATAATACAAGCATCTTTTGTTTCATTTAGTTTTTTAGATAGATCTACGGAACGAACATAGGTCAGTCTATTGAAACCAAAAGGGTTATCATCTATTAGCAAATATTCATTTAGATTTTCATCAAAACATTCTGGATGAGAGCCAAAAACAGTCGTAGCATTTACTGCTAAAGGACTATCAACATAAACAGGAATCCGAGGAAGCTTGCCCTGTGTTTCCAGTCGATCAAGCATGTATACAATCTCCTGAGTTCTTCCGACACTGAAAGCAGGAATGATCAACTTCCCTCTTTTCTCTACGCAGGTCTTTTTGATAATATCTAAAAATCGTTCGGTCTCTGCAGGTTTAGCAGTATGATCTTTTGCGCCATAAGTAGATTCGCAAATTAGGTAATCAACTTCAGGCATTGGAATCGGATCTCTTAGGATCGGACGATCAGGTCGACCAATATCTCCAGTAAAACCAAGCATCTTCGTTTCTCCTCCTTCTTGAATCCGAAGACTCACACTAGCACTCCCTAAAATATGTCCAGCATCTCTAAAAAATACTTCAACATCTTCGTTGAGGCGATACCATTTTTCATAGGAAACTCCCATAAATAATTTCATCGTTTCAGCGACATCATCCGTTGTATAAAGAGGCGTCCTTTGTTTCTCTCTTTTACTTTTCTTCTTCTTTTTAAGCTGTCTTCGATTCCAATATTCTGCATCACGTTCCTGAATCTTTGCACTATCCAAAAGCATAATTGCACAAAGGCTTCTCGTCGCATGGGTACAAATGATATGTCCTCTGAATCCATCCTTAACTAATTTAGGAATACGACCACTATGATCGATGTGTGCATGAGAAAGGATTAGGCAATCAATATCCCTTGGGTTAAAATACCAATTGGAATTGAAATTCTCCATGTTCTTTGCTCTTCCTTGATAAAGTCCGCAATCTAAAAGTATCTTAAATCCATTATCTAATGTGATTAAATGGCTGGATCCTGTAACTACCTGAGCTGCTCCACAAAATTTAACTTTCATTTATTGTATGTTTAAGTTATTGGACTAAATTAAGTTTAATCTGTCTTTTCAAGATATCCCAAATTTTTCACCACGATTTCCTTACAGTCAATCGTTTATGAAAACTTCAGAATATCAAACAGATTGAACATAATTCTTTACGTCTTCATATTCGCTCTGAAATTATTTTTTAAGCTTTGCGAATATACAAAAAAGCCGCACCAACCAAAAGGTTGTGCGGCCATTACCAATTTTATAAAAAGGCTATTTAATTAATACAAGTTTAAATGAAGCTACTTGTTGCTTTGTTTGTACAATCAAATGATAAATTCCAGCGGGTAGTTTTCGTCCATTACTATCCTTACCTTCCCAATTTAATTGCGAACTTCCAGCATACATGAGTTCATCTAAATTTAAAGTACTCACCACGTTTCCATAAGTGTCAAAAATGTGAGCTTTCAGATCATCTATATTTTCATCTCCAAGTAATTCAAAATGAATTTGACAATAGTCAGAAAATGGATTTGGAGATATACTTACATCTACCCCCAACTCCTCTTCAACTTCTTCTGTTGTGATTACAATAGGTTCATCAAAATGCCAACACCCAATACAAGGCTCTCCTCCTTGCGCTAATTCCAATGCAAGAAATGCAGTATATTTTGACAAGACTCTTTCTTCTAAACTTATATCTACAATGTTTTGAACATCAATATCATTGCTTGCACTTCCTTCAAGAGATCGAATTAAATGTCCAGTCCATATCTCTCTACCTAAGCTATCCCATTCATTGACATTTGCGGATTCAATAGTTACAGAATCAAAAACAAAGACTCCATCATTATAAGCTGAAAACTCTAAGGTCATTGGAAAATCTCCTAGATATTTTCCAACTTGAAGAATTGGTTGATTTAGATTTGAGGATTGACCTTGGTAGGTTTGATAAAAAGGAGCATATGAAAATCCTGAAGCGATATCTACATCCAAATCAAAACTATAGGATGAGTTTTTCAGTGTTCCAATTGTGTTTGAAATAGCCTCCCAAGTATTCACTCCACTCTCCAAACTACTAACCAGACTTCCACCTGTAGACAAACTTAAATCTTCGTATAAATTTTTATGCGAAAACCATAACTCAGGAGGAGCATTCCACCCTTCATCCCACCAGTAATTTAGCGTTTGATAATTAACAATGTGTATTTTCACATCTGCTCCTCCTATCATTTCAACCCAGGATTCTACCTGTGAACTATAAGAGAATGACTCACTACTATTCGTTAAAAGAATTATATCTGCTGCTTCGTTATTCTGTAATACAAATTCAATTGAAGTAGTAACCGTTTCAACAAAATTTGAGCTAATCCCAATAGGATCTGTGAGATTAGAAAAGAGTTGAGCTAAAGAACTTGAATCACATGACACCCAGGTGTCAGAGGCCATATCTACTTGCGAATTGTTCGAATAAAAAAGGTTTAAATGATCCTCCTCTTTTAAGTTAGATTCCAAACTTTGTTTTACGAAATTAAATATCTCTTCTTTATCAATATTTGAATTATCAGCATCATGATCAAAAACGATAGCGACATTTTTCGGATCCAAAGACGAAGGTAAAACAGGAGGCACATATACAACCTGATAAAAATTATCTTCATTTTCATCTTCAAATTTACTAACAAAGGTTCCTTCAGTACCTAATGGACTTTCCAGAGCAAACTTTATAGGTTTACTAAAATTTGATTCTTCGACACTTGTAAACCAAATGTCTCCAGCGTCAGGATCAGTAACACTTTCAAATTCAACATTCTCTGCCCCTGACAAAGTAGGTTCTCCCCAGGCATCATCTGCAATACTTATGATATTAAAAGTAGTCAAAGGAATTTCAGAATTTTCTAAAAACTCCAATGGTAACCAAGCTTCTACCTTATCCTCATTCCAAATAGTTGGTGTAAGAAAGGTAACTTTTACTTTCCTGGATTCGCCTCCTTGCAATGGAAATATGCGTAATTGATATGTTCCATTTTCCTTCCTATAAAGTAATGAAGGATCAAGGTTTCTGTCCACAATATCTTCATAAACTGCAGTCGCTTGAGAAATATCTAAAATATCGGCTTGAACAATTAATGTATCATTCATCCAGAGCCATGAATCATGAACAATAGATCCAGCGGGAAGGTTAAAATCAAAAACAATCTCGATTCCATCTTGACCTTCAAGGGATGTTCCTTGAGCGGAGAATGTCAAAAACATGCCCACTTCCATATAAAGGCCTTTGGGTTCAATCTGAAATTCGGCCTCTTCTATTGTTCCTTGCACACCATAATTTCCCCAACCCCAATCAGGATTGATTACTTTTAATTCATTTTGTGCAAAAGAAATTGTTGTAAATAAAATAGCAAAAAGAGTACTTAATGTAAATGTTCTTTTCATAGCAAAGAGGGTTTTGTAAGGTGAAAGAATTCATCCTGTTCCAAAAAAAATGAAAAATATATGAATATTTAGGACTAGAAATTAGCCTTTAGAAACAGGAATAAGATATGTGTCAACAATATTCCTTCAGATAAGATTTACTAAATTTATAAAATTTTATTTGTCGATTGTAGAATAACCTTCCTTTTGTATATTAATATACATTTGAAAAAAGGAGTACTTAATACACAAAAAAGGAGCAGATATAAATACCTGCTCCTTTTTTGAATAATCTATCTCACTTTTATTCCACCATAACTCAATCTAACTTTGATCTTCCCACCGTTTTTACTTCCACGATGACCTTGAACTTCATGGCTTGAGCTTTTCTTTTTTTCATATGAAATATCCATGCCTGAAGGATGACTGACTGAAGCATAATTGGTAACTACATCTAACTCAAAATCGACATCATCATCCATATAAATTTTACAATCAGTATACTCACAATCTAAAAGTATTTTATCAAATCCTTTTTTAAGGTTTTCAACTTTCATACCTCCATACTTTAATTCAAAAGTTCCTTCTTGAGACAGCTCATCTATTTCAAAATCTGTATACTTTGAAAAAGCAGTAATCTTTTCAATTTTTTCAATTTCGAAATGATCGTATTTACCCTGATTACTCAACTCCGTTAATTCACCAAAATCATAGTTATCATATTTCGATGAACACTTTACTTTGGTTGCTTTCTCCACATAAATCTTAGAGTATTTACTATCGATAGTCATCTGCCTAGCTTCTTGCAATTTGATTTTGCTGTACTTGACTTCAACTTCAGCTCCATTGATTTTTCCAATTTTTGCATTGCCGTAGCCCAAATTAATTTTAGTATCTGCTCCAACCGATGCCAAATTAAAATCCCCATATTTGACTATAATATTAGCATCTCCTCCAACAGCTTCAATGTTTGAGTTTCCGTATTTATTATTAAGATTCAAACTTGCTGCATCCGGCATACTGACGACATAATCAATTCTAAAATCACTCTTACTATCATTTCCACCCCCCCACCAACTAGATTTATTCGCTGACTCAATGTTTGTCTCCGCTTTCACATAGTCAGAACCATCTGAAAAATTGATATCAATTCGTTCGAATGTTTCATTCGCATAGGATTCACTTTTTGCATTTACTGTAATCGTTATTTCTATATTTACTTCATTACGATTCCAGGTTTTCAAGTTGATATCACCATACTTATTGACAAGGGTAACATCACCGTCTGCCTTCATATTAAAATTCTTTTTTATCGTCTTTGTAAACTCTGATTTATCAGGGTTTGAAACAGTAGTTCCTTGTGCATCTACTGCTATCAGTCCAATAAGCAAGAAAAGTAGCAGTGTGTTTTTAAATATTAACTTCATCATCTTTTGTGTTTTCGTTTACTTGATTAGCTGATTTTGCGGAGTCTAAAACTTTCTCCAAAATATCTAGTTTTGTTTGGTAGTTAGTGATCATCGCATTGATGATTTTCTCTTCTGATCCTTTGGGTGCTTCCTCTAATTCCATCTTCAACTCTTCCATAAAAGAATCCAATTGGGACATATCCTCATCTAACGAACTATCATGACTGTAACGAGCTAGCTGAGCTAATTTCTCATTAACTTCAAATTCGTAATAGGATTTTGCTTCTATGAATTCTGGATAACTTTCTTCGACACTAGCAATCTCTGAAGAAGAAGATTGTCTACCAATGACGACACCAAGACCGACGAGAAGAACGATAGCTGCAGCAATTCTAGTAAACTTCCAAAGAGAAATTCGACGAGGAGTCTTATTATCTTTTTGGAGTTCTTGTTGGATCTTCCCCCAAGCCATCTTCGGGGGTTCCTTATCATCGAAGGCATCTCGCCGCTCAATGATAAATTTTTCTAATTTATCTTTATTCATCATCTTTTGATTAGTCTAACAAAAAATACTTCAGATTGAATATTTAGAATTTCTACCAAAATGATTATTCTAAATAAGCTGTCTTTGTAAATGCTAATTATTGATTCTACTGGAAGATTCCTCAGAAAGCAATAATTCTCTTAACTTTTTCTTCGCTCTGCTAAATTGCGATTTTGACGTCGCTACAGATATATTTAAAATGTCTGCTATTTCCTTATGATCATAGCCTTCCATTAAGTAAAGTGAAAAGACTACCCGGTATCCATCCGGTAATTGAAATACAGCTCTTTTTATCGTTTCAACGCTAAGCGTAGGCTCTTCCGTAGATGATTCTTCTACAATGTTCCCCATCCGATCATCAATCTCTTCAAAGTACAACCGCTTTTTCTTTAAAAAGTTGATGCAGTTGTTCACGACAATCCGCTTGATCCATGCCCCTACAGAGGACTGAAATCGGAAAGAATCCAATTTCGTAAAGATGTCTACAAAAGAGTTTTGCAAAAGGTCTTCCGCATCCATTTCGTTTTTTGCCATTCTCAGGCAGATATTATACATTGCTTTCGAATAAAGCTGGTATAATTCGAATTGGGCTTTGGGAGAACCATTTTTGCACTCTTCGACTATTTCCCGGTGTATTTCGTTGTATTCCAATTAGTCAGGAGTGTTTGATTAGAAAGACAGGTAAATGTTAAGAGGGTTGCATGGTAGGTGAAAATAGGGGTTTTCTTTTATAAAAAGAAAGAAAAGAGCGTTTACCAACATTCGCTAAAATTAGAAAACGGTGTTCGCTATCCGGTTTTCAGGAATCCCGAATTTCGAATATCAAACACCGTTTTTCAAAAAGTAGAAATCAAAACCTATGGATTAGCCAAAATGACTAAGGACATAACTTATTCTTCTTCAAGATAAGTTTCATTGTCCGTTCCATTCAATTTTTTATCTTCTACATTTTCATTAAGAAACTCATTGATCTTATCGACTTTGAAGTTTGTTACGATTTCACCAAATTCATTGATTTTAATGTCCAAACCTTCTAGATCCTTATGAACCTCTGGCTTCCCTGTATTTAGTTTTTTCTTTGGCATGATCAAAAATTTTATCTGGTATGAATTAGTGAAATATAAACAAATTCAATCGCTTGCTAAACAGCTTGACTTACTTCATTAAAATAGGCATAGGCTTTTTTCAAACGACTCGCTACTTCTTCTTTTCCGAGCAGCGCTACCATGTCAAACACAGAAGGTCCTTTCATAGTTCCCGAGATTGCAATTCTTAGGATTGGAAATACATCTCCAAAAGAAAGACCTGTATCGCTGACAAAACCTTTGACTACTGCTTCTAATTTTTCTGCATTGAAAGGATCTGCGTTATTTATCAATATTGCTAACTGATCAAAAGATTCTTGACGTTCTGGCTTCCATTTTTTTCTGATGGTCTTTTCATCATACTCTTTTACGCCTTCAAATAAGTAATATCCATTTTCTACAAAATCAGGAATCAAGCTTACTCGTTCTTTCATCATCTCGCAAACCTTCGCCAAATAATCATCAGAAACTTCATAGCCTTTTGCTTCTACAAAAGGTCGAACCATTACTGCTAACTCTTCGCCATTCTTCGCCATCAGGTATTGTTGGTTATACCATTTCGCTTTTTCATAATCGAACTTAGCTCCTGATTTTCCAATTCTTTCGACTGAAAAAGCTTCTGCTAATTCATCTAAAGAAAAGATTTCTTGTTCTGTTCCTGGGTTCCATCCTAAAAACGCTAGGAAATTTAAAACAGCTGCAGGATCAAAACCAAACTCTTTAAAACCTTCAAAAGAATCTTCTTCTGTTGCACCTTCCCAAGACAATGGGAATACTGGAAAACCAAACTTAGCTCCATCTCTTTTTCCTAATTTACCTTTACCTGTTGGTTTCAAAATCAACGGCAAATGTGCAAATTCAGGCATGGTATCTTCCCATCCTAAAAAACGATATAAATAGACATGATGAGGTGTACTAGACAGCCACTCTTCTCCACGAATAACATGAGAGATTTTCATAAAATGATCATCAACAATATTCGCCAAATGATACGTCGGCATACCTCCACCTTTCAACATGATCTTATCATCAACTTCATTACTTTGAAAAGTAACAGAACCTCGAACCAGATCATTAAATTGAATGGATTCGTCACGAGGAATTTTCAATCGAATGGTATAAGGCTCACCACTTTCTAATCGTTCTTTTACTTCTGACTCTGAAAGCGTCAAACTATTTTTCAACTGATCTCTCGTTGAACTATCATAACGAAAAGTTTCTTTTCGACTTTCATATTCTTTACGAAGCGCATTTAGTTCATCTGATGTATCAAAAGCGTAATAAGCATTTCCACCGTCAATCAATTGCTGTGCATATTTACCATACATAGCTTTCCGTTCTGACTGTCGATAAGGGCCATAATCTCCACCAATGCCAGGACCTTCTGTCGGAAGAATACCACACCATTTCAAAGCATGAACAATATAATCTTCCGCTCCCGGAACGTATCTAGTCTCATCTGTATCTTCTATTCTGAGAATAAAAGTACCGCCAGTTTTCTTGGCTAAAAGATAATTATACAAAGCTGTTCGGACACCTCCAATATGAAGTGCACCGGTAGGACTGGGAGCAAAACGAACACGAACTGAACTCATTGATTTTGTTATTTAAAATTTGATTGATTTTTTAATCGTTATATAGCAGCGATTTTAAACGTCACAGCGTTACTAGATTAAGATTCCAACAATAATCCCCCTCAAAATAGTTCCACTATTATTTAGGGGACACAAAGTTAAGCTTTTTTAGAACAGGTTGTAAAATTTTTGAACATATCGCGAAGACTTTAAAGAAGTAAGTCCCAAACTGGTCAACTACACTAAAACATTCAAGTCGATTCAAAAATTCACACCCGATTTTTCTTAATCTGTTTTAGTTAATCAAAGAGATGTATCTAGTAAAAACACCAAAGTTTATCCAAAATCTCTTTCCAAACTTCTATTGGAAAGCCCCAACCAATGAAAAAATACTTTACCTGACTTTCGATGATGGCCCAATTCCAGAAGTAACTCCATGGGTTTTAGAACAACTTGAATCTTATAATGCAAAAGGTACTTTCTTTTGTGTTGGCGATAATGTTAAAAAACATTCCGATGTTTTTCAACAAGTTCTTAACCAAGGTCATGCTATTGGTAACCACACCAATAATCACATGAGCGGATGGAGCAGCGACAACATTCAGTATTTTCACAATGTTCGAAATTGTGCCCGACTGGTTCAGTCTGATTTATTCAGACCACCATATGGTCGATTGAAACCTAAGCAAGCTCAATTTTTACAAAGACATTATAAGATCATCATGTGGGATATTCTCAGTGGAGATTTTGATCCTGCCATTTCGAAAGATCAATGTTTATTTAATGTAGTTTCAAAAGCTAAAGGAGGTTCTATCATCGTTTTCCATGATAGCGTTAAGTCTTTTGAAAAGCTTCAGTATGTTCTTCCTAAGGTGCTTCAGCATTTTCAGGAACAGGGATATGAGTTTAGAGCGTTAGATGCTGAAGCGCTAGCGCATAAGATCAGTTATGGCAAAACCGCCTGATCTCAAATTGGCAATGTTTAATATATTATACGATTTAAAGAGGCTGTCTATTTTTAATAAATGACAGCCTCTTTTTTGTTCTTTCTTTTAGAGCATGTTGGGAGTTTAGTAATCGGTCTGCAAACCGCACTTTTTTGATAATACTTCGTTCTAAAAATCCTCATTTAACTACGGCTAAACTCCGGTTTTTAACCCTCGTCTAATCAAAAAATTACTGCTTTTCGACTCAAAGACCAATTACCCAAAATGCTCTTATTTCATTTGATGATCCGTAGGATTTGCTTCCGAAATCACTAAAGGAATATCTTTCCTCACATCTTGTTTATCTTCTCTATTTAAATCTGCATAACTTTTTCCGAAGCGTCTCTTAGCTGCAACATCCCACAATTCATTGTACGCTGCCTTTACTTCATTATAGACTTCGATGTAAGTTTGATAAGAAGTACCTCTGTCATTTTGTAAAGACACCACTGCTTTTTTAGGACTAGCAGGCAAGGTACTCAAGCCCTGAGGATTCATTATAAATTCTTTAGTTCTTTCTTTGATCGTTCCTACTTCTGCTAGTTCTTTCTCGATGAGTAATTTATTACTAGAATTGACTAAGATGTTTAATACATTTCGAGGAGGAAGAGGAGTTGATATTGGATTTTCATCCCAAACCGGAAGAACAACTCTGATTCCTGTTTCATTTAAAATAGTCGTGGTTACCAAAAAAAAGATAAGCAATAGAAAGGCAATATCTGCCATTGATCCTGCATTTACAGACTGGTCGTGTTTTCGTCGTTTTCTAGAATTTGTCATAAATTTATTTTTTAGAAAAAATGAATAAATCTGTTTTCGACGACGGATTACTACTAAGATGTGGTTAAGAGGTATTTTTGGTGGATTGATAGCTTGAGTTTCATATTTGATTCGTCGAAGATTGTCCTACGGAAATCTTAAAATATTTGACAAGCGTTTATTTTTTTATAAATTGGTTATGAAACAATAATTAGATAAATGAAGAATCCTTTCAAAAAGCATGCAAAGGGCTTTAGTGAGTTGGGTATGTGGAATAAGATTAAAAAGTTTGCAACCAAAGCTGGTCAACAAACTATTTATACTGTACTATTACTTTTCTATGCTTACAAGAGAAGCGACACCCCTTCTTGGGCAAAAAATGTGATCATCGGTACCCTAGGTTATTTTATATCGCCTATCGACGCACTACCCGATTTGACGCCTATCATCGGATACACAGATGATATCGGCGTATTGAGTTTTGGACTAGTTACTATTGCTTGTTATGTCAATAATGAAGTAAGATTAAATGCACGAGCCCAATTAAAAAAATGGTTTAAAGATTTGAATGAAGACGATTTGAAAGTAATAGATAAACAGCTCTAAGTAAGTTTTAAACTTTAACATTCCCCTTGAGAGCAGTCAAAATATTGATTATCAATACTTTGACTATTACATTGAATTTTAATGCATTTATACAATCCTATACTCCCTTGCCAATACAAACATTTTTTAATAGTATTGTAATAAGCTTATCCACGAGAAAACCACAATACCTCCCGGTTATCTAAATAAAAATCTTGACTGTTTATTGTCATTCTTTATTACTATTACACAAACCAATAGAGCAGTTAGGAGTGAGCGTATTACATTGAGAAGTTGTTCAAAAATAAATTGATGAATTATTTACAAGTCATTGATTCCTAATAACTTCAGCTGTTTTTATTCCCGTAGCTACAGCTACGAAAAGAAAAACTAGCTTCGTTCTAGAAATCAAGCACTTACAACTAATTTCAGAACATATTCTTGAACAACTTCTGACACTGAACATACACAAAGTGGTTTGAAGAAATTATCGATAATTGGTTTTATCAATAAAATCTCCAAACACTAAACAAAAAACAACACCATGAAATATGCACCGATTAACCCGGATCTATTCCGGTTAAACAGGAGGCGATTTACTAGTCAATTAAAATCGGACTCAATAGCTATTTTCCAATCTAATGATATGATGCCTCGCAACGGGGATCAATATCATCCTTTTCGACAAAATTCTTCCTTATTTAGTCTCTGTGGTCTTGACCAAGAAGAAACGGTTTTAATTCTTTTTCCAGATTGTATTAAAGAAGGTTTTCAAGAAGTCGCTTTCATAAAAAAGACAGATCAATTTATTGCAACTTGGGAAGGTCATAAATTTACCAAGGAAGAAGCTAGCGCCATTTCAGGAATTGAAAAAATATATTGGCTAGATGAAATGGATAATATTCTTCATGAGCTGATTCTTTTAGCAGAAAATATTTATGTCAACAATAATGAAAACGATCGATATGTATCGGAGATCCAGTCTAGGGATTTAAGAGCCACTAAACAGCTTCAAAACCGCTACCCTGCTCATCAATATCACAGATCACAACCCATCCTTAGAAAGATGGCAATGCTCAAATCAAAACATGAAATTGAATTGATCCAACAAGCCTGTAATATTACAGAAAAAGCATTTCATAGAGTTTTGGAATTTGTACGACCAGGTGTAATGGAATATGAGGTAGAAGCAGAGATCATCCATGAATTTGTAAGAAACCGAGCAAGTGGACATGCTTATCCTCCAATAGTCGCAAGTGGAAAAAACGCTTGTGTTCTTCACTACGGAGAGAATAATAAAATCTGTAATGATGGTGATATCTTATTGCTGGATTTCGGAGCGGAGTATGCAAATTATGCTGCTGACTTAACGCGATCTATTCCTGTAAACGGACAGTTTTCTCCAAGGCAGAAAGCAGTTTACAATTCCGTTTTAACGGTCATGAAAGAAGCGACTCAGATGTTAGTCCCTGGTACTATGATCGAAGAATACCATAAGGAAGTCGGTAGAATGATGGAAAGTGAATTACTCCAATTAGGACTCCTTGATAAAACAGATATTAAAAATCAAAACAAAGATTATCCCGCTTATAAAAAATACTTTATGCATGGCACTTCTCACCACCTTGGTTTAGATGTGCATGACCTAAGCAATCGATATGCTCCTATACAAGCAGGAATGGTCTTCACCGTTGAACCAGGCATATATATACCTCAAGAGAATATTGGTATTCGATTAGAGAATGATGTTTTAGTAACCGATAATGGTCCTTATGATTTAATGGAAAACATCCCCTTAGAAGCTGAAGCTATTGAAGAGATTATGAATGCGAATGTTTTGAGTTAAAAAGTCAAACTCGTATAGTCTTTAGTCATTTTTATATGATCAGGCCCTTTCTGTCACGGCGGAAAGGGCTTTTCTCATTGTAATTTATAGTTCTTAGACCAATCAAACGAAGGAAATAGTTTACCTGCCATAGACCGATAGACTCAAAAAAACAAATAAAAAAAGGGGGATAAAAAACTACGTTTTTATCCCCCAAAAAGCAAAATGACTTAAGTGTTTTTATTCTTTATATCCTTGTACTAATAAAGATACTTCATTATTTAGAACCTCAATAAATCCCTTCTCGATCGAGAAGTTCATATCTTGACCACCACTAATTTTCAATCGAACTGGACCTTCTGCAAGTGCAGAAACGATTGGTGCGTGATTCCTAAGGATTTCAAATTGTCCACCGATTCCAGGTACTTTTACAGAAGTAATTTCTCCTTGATAAACTTCCTGATCTGGTGTTAATACAGTAATATTCATAATCAATTCTTAATTGAATTATTGTTATTTTTAATTGATTAGTTAGCTGCTTCAGCAAGCATTTTCTTACCTGATTCGATTACATCATCGATCGAACCTTTAAGATTGAAAGCTGCTTCTGGATACTCATCAACTTCTCCAGCAAGGATCATTTTAAATCCTCGGATCGTTTCATCGATTGGTACCAATACTCCTTGAAGGCCAGTAAACTGCTCTGCAACGTGGAACGGCTGAGATAAGAAACGTTGAACTCGACGTGCTCGGTGTACAACTAATTTATCTTCCTCAGAAAGCTCTTCCATACCAAGGATCGCAATGATATCTTGAAGCTCATTATATCGTTGAAGGATATTCTTCACTGCTTCCGCTGTATCATAGTGATCATCTCCAAGAATCGCACGATCAAGGATACGAGAAGTAGAATCCAAAGGATCTACCGCAGGATAGATACCTAAAGAAGCAATCTTACGACTCAATACTGTCGTTGCATCCAAGTGAGCAAATGTTGTTGCTGGTGCTGGATCCGTTAAATCATCCGCAGGTACATATACCGCTTGTACAGAGGTAATAGATCCTCGCTTAGTTGAAGTAATACGCTCCTGCATCAATCCCATCTCTGTTGCCAAAGTTGGTTGGTATCCTACCGCTGAAGGCATACGACCTAAAAGTGCCGATACCTCAGAACCTGCCTGAGTAAATCGGAAGATATTATCAATAAAGAAAAGGATATCGTTTCCTCCAGAAGGATCAGATAAATCTCCATCTCTATAGTATTCTGCCATTGTTAATCCTGAAAGTGCTACTCTTGCACGTGCACCTGGAGGCTCATTCATCTGTCCGAAAACTAATGTTGCTTTTGAGTTTTCTAAAGCTTTCATATCTACTTTAGATAAATCCCATCCACCTGCTTCCATAGAATGCTTGAATTCTTCACCGTAATCAATTACTGATGACTCTAAGAACTCTCTCAATAAATCATTCCCCTCTCTTGTTCTTTCACCTACACCTGCGAAAACAGAAATTCCATCATATCCTTTGGCAATGTTATTTACCAACTCCATGATCAATACTGTTTTACCTACACCCGCTCCTCCAAAAAGACCAATCTTCCCTCCTTTAGAGTATGGCTCAACTAAATCAATTACTTTGATACCTGTAAAAAGCACCTCCGACTCAGTCGAAAGATCTTCATATCTAGGTGGTTGACGGTGAATAGAGTAAGCATCATCACCTTTAGGTACCTCACCGATACCATCGATAGCTTTACCTACTACATTAAACAAACGACCTTTGATTGCTTCACCTACAGGCATTGCAATTGGTTTTCCGGTATCGACTACCTCCATACCTCTGGTTAAACCATCTGTTGCATCCATAGAGATAGCTCTAATGCTACCTTCTCCAAGGTGACGTTGACATTCTAAGATTAGCTCTTCCCCATCTTCTCTTGTAATGGTTAATGCATTTAAGATCTCCGGTAAGGTGGAATCTGCGCCAGCAAAACTTACGTCTACAACTGGTCCGATAACTTGTTTAATAACTCCGATATTTGCCATAATTCTATTGGAAAAATTTATTATTTCTTAATAGGTTTTCTAAAAAACGCTGCAAAGATACACCTTTTTTATTATTAGAAAAACTAAAAGGTGGTCTATAATTATCTTTTTTTCATCTTAAAAACAAATCAACAACAATTGAGGTTTTGCTCTGAAGGCATTGTTTTAAAAAAATTGAAATGTATATCTTTGGCAAAAGCTTGCGTTTTATGCGTTTTTATTGATTTTAACCTGATTTCCAATACTATAAAATCGCTTCATCGATTATACAATCTATGTCTGAACCTATTATTTCCGTCCTTCTTCCTGTCAAAAATGCCGTTCCTTATTTGAAAGAGTGCCTTGATTCTATCTTAGGTCAGTCGGAAAAACAATGGGAATTGATCGCTATCGATGATTATTCTACAGATCAGAGCTATAATATTTTAAAAAGTTACGCTGATAAGGATAGCAGAATTAAAGTATTTAAAAACAATGCACATGGGATTATTCCCGCTTTACGAAGAGCATACCTAGAGAGCAAGGGACAATTGATCAGTAGAATGGACGCTGATGATGTTATGTCTTCTTCTAAATTAGAAAAATTAAAATCTAAATTATTAGAGGCAGGACCTGGTCATATTACAACAGGTTTGGTTCGCTATTTTTCAGCAGAAACACTCGGTAATGGATATATAAAATACCAAAACTGGTTGAATGAGTTAAGTCTCCTGGAAAATAACTTCTCCGATATTTACAAAGAATGTGTTATCCCTTCTCCTTGCTGGATGATATTCCGAGAAGACCTGGACAGATGTGAAGCTTTCGAATTGGACGTATATCCAGAAGATTACGACTTAGTTTTTCGTTTTTATAAAAATAATTTAAAAATAAAAACCATCCCTGAAATTCTCCATCACTGGAGAGATTATCAAGCTCGCACCTCTCGAAATGACCCGAATTATGCGGATGTACATTTCTTTGATTTAAAAATACGGCACTTTTTAGCACTTGATTATTCGCCTCAAAAACAAATTATTCTTTGGGGAACAGGGAGAAAAGGAAAAGAAATAGCAAAGATTTTAAATCAACATAACATTACATTTCGTTGGATTACAGACAATCCCAAGAAGATTGGAAAGGATATTTATAATGTAAAAATTGAGTCAGTCAACTCACTACAAGAATCGACCTCTTTCCAATTAATCATTGCAATAGCTGCGAAGGAAGCAATCACTAGCATTAACCAACAGTTGAAAACGCTTGAGTTATTGAAAAACAAAGATTTTTTCGTATTTTGTTGATCAATATCAAAGCATAACTCTTCTACTTGATAAACTAGTTAACTTAATGCTCCTTGTTTTTTAATTATTTAGAGCATCAGTTTACAACCTACACAACACCACTATCTTTCGGATTATTTCATCCGAAAAGTTCAGATAACCCCATTACCATCTGTCCCAATCACCATTTAATTTTCAGATGATACATTACGTATTATCCTGTTTGACAAGTTATGTACATGAGACAAAACTACATACCATCTCTTACACCTCTACGAGGAATAGCAGCACTTATGGTGGTTATATACCACTATCAAGTACTGATAACGCCTGTCGTTGATCCGGAGCAAAGCTTCCTGATTAACAAATGGTATATCATGGTGGATTTCTTTTTTGTGTTGAGTGGTTTTATTATCACCCACGTTTATCAGAAAAAATTTAGCAATGGTTTTCAATGGCCAACATTTAAGAAATTTATGTTAGCCCGATTTGCGCGATTGTATCCCTTACACTTGGCTAGTCTACTGATCATGGTAGGTTTATTTTTATTTATAAAGAATACAGCGATCTTTGATACACTCCCCCATTTTTTACAACTCAGCCTGGACTCTAGTGCAATTATAGCAAACGTATTTCTATTACAAACGACCGGATTCTTTCCAGAACCGACTTGGAATACGCCGTCTTGGTCTATCAGTGTAGAATGGTGGACTTACGCTTTATTCCCTCTTTTCATTTTAATATTAACAAGGAAGAGGCAACTGTTTAAATACGGTGCTATCCTTTTTATAATTGGTGCTTATCTCTCCATTATGTTTTATTTCCAACCTGCACAATTTGCAGAGAGAGTAAGCTATATGGGATTGCGATCGGAATTACTCAACACCGTAGATGTCATGGTCGGCTCAGGGTTTATGCGTTGTATTGGTGGCTTCCTATTAGGCATGCTCGTTTACCTAGCTTTCGAAAAAAACTGGGGTCATTCATGGTTTTCTCGTTCTAGTGCTCTCTTTGGATTAGCATTTTTATTTATAGTTTCCTGGAGCTTTAATATCATGCCGGACATTGTTTCCATATTGCTATTTGCTCCATTCATACTAATGGTCGCTTACAATAATGGCCTTGGCAAAAAGATGTTAAGTTTTAAAAGTTTTCAATTCCTTGGCGACATCTCTTACTCTATTTATATGATTCATTTTCCCATCATCTTATGCTATTATATATTAAGAGGTTATTGGAAAGCTGCTGACGCAAATATTTTAACTGATGCAAATGCGTCGATTGATTTTGCAGTAAACACACCTGCTGCACCTCCTCTTTGGTTGGCAATTACTGGTTTACTTGTTTTTACTATCGCAACGATTTTCGCAGCCTACCTTTCTTATAATTATATTGAAAAACCGATGAGAGATTTTTTAAAAAATAAATTCAATCCGACAAATAACAAAACAAAAAATCTATCACGCCCTACTCGCTACGAAATTAAACCTTAGCTGTTCTTTCTACTCTTTTTTATTCTAAGTTTTTTACCTTGCATGAATATAAAATCATATTCATGCCCTGGAACGAATTAGTAAAAGTTGCATTGATCGGAACAGATCGCTCCAAGCTTTCTGAAGAGAGTAAATCAGCACTTTCAAACCTTGGCATCGACACTTCAAAAGATCCAGCTCATTTAATATTACAAGGGGCCGCCTTGTTTTCTTTAATGCAAAAAACCGGAGGTTTTCCTAAATCATGGGACAAAGCAATTCCTGAAAAATCTCCAAAAGAAAAAGGAATAGCCTGCTCTAAAAAATCCAGAAATCATCTCAAGCTTATTTTAAAAGGCAAATACGAAGACCTACTTCCTGAATTCATTATCCACCTTGCGAAAAACAATAAACTAATCCCTTTAGATTTCATCCCTAATCTCCTTGATCAGTCTTTGACTAATTCAGCATTTTGGTCTATACTCAAATCTGCAATTGGAAAAAGAGGTCATTGGCTAATTGAACAAAATCCAGAATGGCAAACCCTTTCTTTTCAACCTGATATTTCCATTTGGGAAACGGGAACCAGAGCACAACGCGTTCAATTATTAGAATATCTCCGAAGTCAAAATTCTAAAGAAGTCATTGAACTTTTGAAATCCACTTGGGATCAAGATGATCTTCAAAGTAAAGCACTGTTTATTAAAACTTTAGAAATTAATACTTCTAACGAAGACGAAGTCTTTCTAGAAGAGTGCCTTGATAATAGTCGAAAGGAAATAAGAAAACCTGCAGCCAAAGCATTGGCGAGTATTCCTCAATCCAGACTTTGTAAACGTATGTTTGAACAAATTGTAGAGATGATGGAATTTAAAACAAAAGCTTCTTCTAAAAAAGAAAAACTGAGTATTAAACTTCCTGAGGAATTAACCGATGACATGATCCGTGACGGCATTGATCCTTCCACTCGCTGGTTCAAAGGAGGTGTAAAAGCGAGCCGCCTAGGTCAGATGATAGCTATTGTTCCTCCATATTTTTGGGAGAAACATTTTAATAAAGAAACCGGAGAAACCTTACAATTATTTGTACGATCTGAATGGTCAGAATTAATGTTGCAAGCGGTTACAGAAGCAACGATACAGCATAAAAACATGAGCTGGGCAGAGGAGATTCTACTCTTTTGGTTAGACAATTTTCAAAAAGCACGTTGGCAACATTTCAATCCACTTCAGCTATTCAATATTATTAGTCCAGAAGTCTTTAACAAAATTGCTATCATCCACATAAATAAAAAAAATAGTTTAATTGATGAAGAATCTCCTTTGTCTTTGTTGTTAAGAAATGTAAATTTACCTTGGCAAGAAACTTTATCAAAGGCATTCATTCATGCCATGCAAAAATGGATTGCAGGAGAGACTTCTCATTACTGGAGTGGCTGGCACCTAAGGCCAATTCTAAAAAAAGCAGCAGTACATACAAATCCAAAACTTTTTGATCAATTGTCAAAAGGCTGGTCTACTCATTCCAATGCGTGGAATAGTTGGGAAAAAGAAATTGATACTTTTTTATCGATTCTAAAATTTAGAAAAGACTTCATTCAAGAATTAGAAAGCAATAGTGAATAAGTTATGCGAATTAGGTTTGAAAGGTATTTACAAAATGTCTATAAGCTTAGAGTCTGAACGTTAGCGGTATTAGGTGTTCGGCATTAGAAGAGCCCAAACACCGAACACCTAATGTCGTTTTTCTTAGTTTTGAACAAAAAAAACAACGATATTTTAAACCCTGATTCGCATAAATTACTAGCTTGTTGACTTGATTATATAACAAAACTTCATGGCAAAAAAGAAAAAAGAAACACCGCAAGTATTACGTCCTCATGCGGAAGATGCATATGCTGACGAGTTGAAGAAACTACAGAAAATTGATGACCGCCAACGACCTAAGAATTGGAATTTATCTCCTTGGGCAGTCGTTACTTATTTGATGGGTGGAACACTCGAAGATGGTACGGAAATCGAACCTAAGTATTTTGGAAACAGAAGACTGATCGAAATTGCTGTAGCGACTTTAGTTACAGATCGAGCACTTTTGCTTATCGGTATTCCTGGAACAGCAAAGACTTGGGTCTCGGAACATTTAGCAGCAGCGATTAGTGGCGACTCTAAATTATTGGTTCAAGGGTCAGCAGGTATGAATGAAGACTCGCTACGATATGGTTGGAATTATGCTCAGCTTTTATCCAAAGGTCCTTCAATGGAAGCCGTTGTTTCCAGTCCTGTTTTAAAAGCAATGCAAAATGGGAAGATAGCAAGAGTGGAAGAATTAACTCGGATTCCTTCTGATGTACAAGACACCTTGATCACCGTTCTTTCTGAAAAAATATTACCTGTTCCTGAGTTGAGCATGGAAGTACAAGCAATACCAGGTTTTAATATTATAGCTACAGCCAATGATCGAGACAAAGGGGTAAATGAATTATCGAGTGCCCTGCGTCGACGTTTCAATACCGTGGTGATGCCACTTCCAAAAACACTAGATGAAGAAGTAAAAATAGTTCAAACCAGAGTTACAAAAATTGGTGCATCACTTGATATTCCTGCAAAAGCTGCTTCGGTAAAAGAGATCCAAAGATTGGTCATGATCTTTAGAGAATTACGGAATGGAGCAACAACCGATGGTCGAACAAAATTAAAAACACCAAGCGCTACCTTGAGTACAGCGGAAGCGATTTCCGTAATCAATAGTGGACAAGCTCTAGCTGCTCACTTTGGTGATGGTACTTTAAAAGCGAATGATTTGGCAGCGAGTATCACAGGAGCAATTGTTAAAGATCCGATTCAAGATAAAATGATTTGGCAGGAATACTTGGAGACGATTGTGAAAGAGCGGAAGGATTGGAAGGATTTATATCGAGCTTGTAAGGAATTACTATAAAACAGAGGTGAGGAGTGAGAGGTAAAGAGTGAACTAAAAGCCCTCACCCCCACTCCTCACCTCTCACCACTGTAAATACATGGTAACAATTTTCGGAATACGACATCACGGACCAGGATCTACCAAAAGTATGTTGAATGCCATGCAGGCTCTTCAGCCAGACATCGTATTGATCGAAGGGCCACCAGATGCTGATAAACTGATTGAGTACGTTCGCAATGTCAAACTAGAACCACCGGTTGCACTACTCGTTTACAATCCAAAAGATCTGACGCAGGCTGCTTATTTTCCTTTCGCAGATTTTTCTCCGGAATGGCAGGCAATGAAATATTGTTTAAAAAATAATATCCAAGTTCAGTTTATGGATCTACCTCAGAGTTTGCATTTCGGATTGAACAACATGGCAAAAGAGAAGATCCAAATGTCTATTGAGGTGATGGTAGAAAAAGAACCTGAACTTTCGGAAGAAGAAAAATTAATGCATCGCGATCCGATGGCTTATGCTGCAAAAGCATCTGGCTACACGGATAGCGAACGATGGTGGGAAGTGATGTTTGAGCAAGAAGAAAATCCAGAAGCTATCTTTCCTGCGATTATAGAACTCATCGGATCTATGCGGGAAAACCTTCCGCCAAAATCTAGAAGAGAACAACAGCGAGAAGCTTTTATGCGCAACAGTATTCGAAAAGCATGGAAAGAGGGCTTTAAAAATGTTGCAGTAATCTGTGGTGCCTGGCATGCTCCTGTTTTACAAAATGTACATTACTTTCCTGCGAAAACAGATAATGCGATTTTAAAAGGCATAAAAAAAGTCAATACAAAATCTACTTGGGTGCCTTGGACTTTTGATCGCCTGTCTTTTCAAAGTGGTTACCGAGCGGGCGTGATTTCCCCTGCTTATTATCAATTATTATATCAACATCGAAAAGATATTGTCATTCATTGGATGACGAAAGTTGCTCGCCTTTTTCGAAAAGAAGAATTAGATGCTTCTTCTGCTCATGTCATTGAAGCGGTTCGATTAGCAGAAACACTTTCAACCATGCGAGGCTTATCCGTTCCGGGAATGGACGAAATGTACGAAGCTGCTGTTTCGATTTTTTGTGAAGGTTATGACTCAAAAATGGATTTGATTGATAAAAAATTAGTCATCGGAGATGTCATGGGATCTGTTCCGCCAGAGATCCCGGTTGTTCCATTACAACAGGATTTAGAAAAAACAATCAAGTCAGCTCGCCTTTCTAAAGAAAAAAAATCTACTGAAGCAATCGACAAGGAATTAGATCTTCGAAAGCCTACTCATCTCCTTGCAAGTCACCTGCTCCACCGATTAAACATCTTAGATATTCACTGGGGCATTCAACAGAAAATCTCAAAAAGAGTAACCGGAAGTTTTAAAGAAATCTGGAAATTGGAATGGTTACCTGATTTTGCCATTGATGTCATTGAAGCGGGGATGTGGGGAAACACGGTTTTTTCAGCAGCGAATAATTATGTGGTTTCGAAAGCCAAAGAAATAAAAACACTTCCTGAATTGACTGCTCTAGTCGAATCGACCTTAAATGCTGATCTCCCTGATGCGGTTAAAGAATTGGTTTTACATTTAAAAAACCTTTCTGCTTTAACTAAGGATGTTCACAATTTGATGGAAGCATTGCCAGCCTTAGTGAATGCCATCCGTTATGGGAGCACTCGGCAAATGGACATTCAGGCGATTGAACAAGTTTTGGAAAATATCATCCCAAGAATTTGTATCGGTTTACCGACTGCTTGTATCTCAATAAATGAAGAAGCCAGCAAGGAAGTTTTTGATCGCCTGCTCGAAGTCAATCAATCGCTTAATATTTTAAACGAAGAAAAACATTTAAAAGATTGGTATCAAGCCCTTCACAAAATTTCAACTACGAAAAAAGTAAGTGGTATGCTTCGTGGTGGTTCCATCCGAATTTTGTTCGACAAAGAATATTTTGACATCAATGAAACCGTAACACAAATGCGCTACGCTTTATCGACTGCCAATGAATCACTGGATGCTGCTCAATGGATCGAAGGTTTTTTATATGGTAGCGGATTATTGCTGATTCACCAACCTGCTCTTTGGAATATCTTGGATGAATGGATCAAGGATTTATCTATGTCTCCAACTTTTCAAGAATTACTGCCTTTATTAAGAAGAACCTTTTCAGAGTTCTCTGGTCCGGAACGTCAAAAGATGATGGACCTTGCCAAACGCGGAAAACTAAAAGAATCAGAAAATGAAATGGAAGTAGTTTTTAATATGGAAAGAGCTGAGCTGGTATTGCCGACGGCGAAGATGTTGTTGGGACTGAATTAAGTTAGCAAAGTATTAAGTTAATAAGTGAACAATAAATAGAGCGAATTGCTAACTTATTAACTTAACAACTTGTTGGCTTGCCCTATTCCTCCTCCTCTTTTTTGATCGAGTCCTCATGTACTACATCTGGACGATCATCTTCTTCAGGTACAGTCAACCAAATATTATTGATTCCCATTCCTCCGGTTAAACATTTTACCTTTTGCATATTGAGTAATTCCAGAAGCGCAAGGAAGGTAACGATCGCATGTACACGATCTTCACATTTTCCAAAAATTGCTTTAAAATCGGTCTTCGCTCCTTTCTGTACTCTAGTCAAAATATAAATCTGTTGCCCCGGAACAGTATGTCGATAGGCGTATACCTTGTGAACAGTTTTTTGTTTTTTATCTGCTACTCTTGCCAACACTCGTTCGAATGCTTGCATCAATTTAAAAAGATTCAAAGATTCCAATTCAACATCCACTAATGCACGTTCTGCAATCTTCTTTAATTCTCTGACCGTATTTCCTCTTGGAGATCTGAAAGAACGGTCCTCTTCCAATTGCCTCATTTCCTCCAGAACACTTTTGTAACGCTTGTATTCTATTAGACGTCTTACTAATTCATCCCGAGGATCTATTTCGTTTCCTTCCTCATCAATTGGCTTGCGAGGAATCAACATTTTGGCTTTGATTCTCATCAAGGTCGCTGCTACTAAAATAAATTCACTGGCCAAGTCAATATTCAAAGATTCCATTGCTTTGATATAATCTAAAAAATCATTGGCAATAACAGATATTGGAATATCGTGTATATCTAATTCATCTCTTTCAATGAAAAAGAGAAGTAGATCAAAAGGACCTTCAAATTGCGCTAATTTTATAGTATATCCAGCATTCATATGTCGCAAAGATAAGTCTTTGAAATGAAGAAGCTAAAGAATGGATAACATAAATTGAGTAATTCACGAAATTAAATACACCTGTCCCTTGTCACAATAAAACGGCATTCAGCATTAGGCATTCGGACTCTCCTAATGCCGAATACTGAATGCCGTTTCCCTCTTTTGATATCATCATTCTTATTTGTAATTTGCCACCACAAAACATCTAACATCTTGTCAAAAGGAAAATTATACCTCATCCCTACCCCGCTTGGAGAAGATAGTCTTCAGACGATCCCAGCCTATGTGATTGAAATATTACATCGTTTGGATTATTTTATCGCTGAAAGAGCTAAAACGGCTCGTCATTTTATAAAATCAACTACTCCTGTCAAAGCATTTAGTGAGCTTGAATTTTTTGAACTCAATAAACGAACACTTCCAGAAGAATTAAATAGTTTTTTAGCACCAGCGAAAGCAGGTCATGATATTGGCCTTTTATCGGAAGCAGGTTGCCCTGGAGTGGCTGATCCAGGAGCAGATATTGTAAAAATTGCTCATCAACAAGGTATCCAGGTGGTTCCTTTGGTCGGTCCTTCTTCTATTCTTTTGGCTTTGATGGCTTCGGGTATGAATGGACAATCCTTTGCTTTTCAAGGTTATTTGTCTCCAAAACCTTTTGAATTGACTAAAGATTTAAAAAGATTAGAATCACTTTCTATCAAGCATAAGCAAACTCAGATTTTTATTGAAACACCTTATCGTAACAATAAACTTATTGAACAAGCAGTGAAAACATTAGCTCCAAATACTCGGTTTTGTATCGCTGCTGATCTTGCTACTCCTCAAGAATATGTAAAAACTAAGACGATAAAAGATTGGAAGATGAGTAAAACTCCTGAATTGCATAAAGTTCCGGCTATATTTTTGATTCAAGGATAGGAACATAGACGAACAAGTTAGCAAAACAATATTTGAACATTTGTCTGTTAAGTAAATTTCGTCAATTGTTAACTTGTCTTGTTATTGGCTTGATAACTTTAAAACGCATACCAAAGTGGCGAGTTTGCCCGTTTTATACTAACTTTGCGGTCTCATGAACGAAAAGGCTATTAATTAGTCTTTAAAAGTTGTTTAAGCATGAACTTATGGATTACTTGTAAATCATTGATTCTTAATACTTCAGCTATTTTTATTCCCATAGCTATGGCTATGAAAATAAAAATGAGTTTCGTCTTAAAAACCAAGCATTCACAAATAACCTAAGAGCACATACTTAAAAAACTTCTATAAAAAAATACAGTTTTGAAAGAAAGATTATTCACTTTACTATTTATATCGATGTTTTTGGGGGCTCAGGCTCAGATGGGATGGGAAGCAGGAGGATGGCTTGGTACTTCAACTTACTTTGGTGACCTCAACACAGAATTTAATCTAAAACCGGCTTTCGCAGGTGGATTGGTTGGTCGATACAATTTTAACAATAGAGTTTGTTTAAAATTTTCGGCTAATTACGGTATGGTCAGTGCTGACGATGCTGATTCTAAAAACACTTTTCAACAAACCAGAAATCTACATTTTCGATCAAGAGTTCTTGATGGAGCGGCTCAGATAGAGTTTAACTTTTTGCCATATACACATGGTAGTAAAGATGAATTTTATACGCCTTATCTTTTTGCTGGATTTTCTGTTTTCAATTTCGAACCACAAGCTGAATATCAAGGAGAGTGGGTTGACTTGCGACCATTAGGGACGGAAGGACAATTCAAAGGTGAAGAGTATTCTACCCTTCAAGGAGCGATGGCTTATGGTGTAGGATTGAAATTGGATTTGAGTTATGAGTGGAGTTTGAATTTTGAATTAAGTTCTCGAAGATTATTTACCGATTACTTGGATGATGTAAGTACGGTTTATCCTGACTTAGATGATCTAGAATCTTTACATGGTCAAATTGCTGTCGACCTTGCTGATCCTTCGATCCCTACGGCTGAAGGAATTAAACTTGGACAAACTGGTCGCCAAAGAGGAGGATCTAATGCAAATGATATTTATGTTTTCCTTGGAGTTGGATTGGTTTATTACTTTGGTGATATTCGGTGTCCGCCTTATAGTAGGTAAACAGGAGTGAGAAGTGAAGGGCCTGCGGCCTTGTGAGGAGTCAGTTTAAAAACAAAAGGTGAATTTCGGAGTGTCCGGAATTCACCTTTTGCTTTTTGAAAAAGCCTTATTATTTATCAGCCTCTAAGCTTGTGTCTGTTCTGAATGAACGAGCCAAATCTATCAATCTGATAAATTCTTCTCTATATCCTTTTTCGTCTTCCCCTTTTCCTTGGAGCGCTAATTCTTCGATGCTATCAAAGCTTGCACCTCCTTTGTATTTAGAATCTCGAAGCAACATTCCAAATCCTGCAACAGAGGCAGAGAATTTAAAATTGTCTGAAGCATCTTTGAGTTTCATTCCATTGTCTCTCGCTGTTAATTCAAAAGGAATACTCGTTTCGCTATCCGGTTGTTTGTAACGAAGTTTTATCGTCATCAAATCAGGATCATTATTCGCAGAAGATTTTACATTTCGATCTTGATATTTTAGATCATCAATATCAGCAGCAACCATGCTTTCATCTGAATCCGCAGGGATTACTTCATACATCGCGGTCACGGTATGACCTGCTCCTAAATCTCCAGAATCTTTTGCATCATTTTTAAAATCTTCATCTTTTAACAATCGATTTTCATAACCAATCAAACGGTATTCTTTGACATGAGCTGGATTGAATTCTACTTGCAATTTAACATCTTTTGCAATCGCATAAACCGTTCTTGTCATTTCGTCAACTAATACTTTTTTAGCTTCGGCGATATTATCTATGTAGAAATAATTTCCGTTTCCGTTATTCGCAATCTGCTCCATTTTAGCATCTTTATAATTACCGGTTCCAAATCCAAGAACAGATAAGTAAACACCTTTTCTTCTTTCTCGCTCTATAATCTGAATCAACTCTGAGTTACTACTCACTCCAACATTGAAATCACCATCCGTTGCTAAGATTACTCTATTGTTTCCTCCTTTGATAAAATGTTTTTGAGCAATACCGTAAGCCATTTGGATTCCAGCTGCACCAGCAGTTCCTCCTCCAGCTTTCAATTCACTTAATGCATTTCGCATCACCCGCCTTTGCGAACCAGGTACCGATTCTAAAACGACTCCGGAAGCTCCAGCATAAACGACCATCGCCATTCTATCATCATTACGAATCTCTTTGATCAACATTCTCAAAGATTGTTTTAACAATGGTAATTTATTAGGCTGATTCATAGAACCAGAAACATCAATTAGAAAAACTAAATTACTTGGTGGCATTTCAGCTTTTGAAACCTCTTTTCCTTTTAGTCCTACATGAACTAGACGGTGATCTGTATTCCAAGGACATTCTGAAATCTCAGTCGCCACAGTAAATGGATGTTCATCTTCTGGCTCTTTATAATCATAATTGAAATAGTTTACAAACTCTTCAATCCGAACCGCATCTTTGGGGGGCATCTGTCCTGAAGTCAAAAACCTTCGGGTATTACTGTAAGATGCATTGTCTACATCAATACCGAAAGTAGAGAGTGGTTTGTCTTTTGCAGATCGGAAATCATTTTCTCTAATCAGATCATACTCTTCAGTATTGAATTCAATTTCTTCTTGAGGAACCTGACTAACTACTGGTGGAGGTGGTGGAGCTTGAACTGATTTATTTGGTTTTGGAGCAACCACTTTATAATCTGTTTGGCTTCGTTCTGTACAAGCCATAAACGTAACTACAAATAATAGTGAAAGAACTTTAAATTTCATTGTTGTTGATTTTAGTTAAATAAGAAAGCTTATATTCAAAGATGTTGCTTTGCATAATTTTGGTGCGTTCAAAGGTTAATACCTTGAAGTATGTTTTTGTAATAAAATGAATCTAGTGAGGACGAGTGAAATTGCGAAAATAGAAGTAGGTTGATATGCAATTTTATTGTTTCGTACATAAATATACATTGTTTTGGCATTAAAATCTCGAATATTCCGATCAGTAGACCATATTTTTATACGAAATTTGATTTATATCAAACAGATTAAACATAATTCTTTACGTCTACTTACTAAAAATTAAACGTCAATATGATCCAACAATACGAGTTTTCATTACGCCCTTACGCCAGAGGTTACCACATTATAACAAGCGAAGTACTAGGAAATGTTCCAAATTTCCCAGAAACAGGAATTTTTACGCTTTACATTAAACATACTTCTGCAGGCCTGACCATCAACGAAGCGGCTGATCCTGATGTCCTTGTTGACTATGAAAGTATTTTTAATAAAATCGTACCAGAGAATATGCCTTTCCTTACGCACACCATCGAAGGTCCTGACGACATGCCTGCTCATATCAAAGCAACACTCGTGGGTTCTTCCATAACGATCCCGATTACAAACGGCCAATTAAATCTTGGCACTTGGCAAGGAATTTTTCTTTGCGAATTTAGAAATCGTGGCGGAAGTCGAAAGGTTGTTGCGACGGTTTATTCTTAGCGTTCATTATACTTTAGAAGTATAGATTTAAAACCATGAAAAATAAAAGACTTTTTATAATTGGATCAATAGTAGTATTGATATTGCTAATCCCATTAATAGCGATGCAGTTTTCAGATGAAGTGAATTGGGATTTAATGGATTTTGTCGTGGCTGGTCTTTTACTTTTTGGTACAGGACTAATATTTGATCTGATGTTAAGAAAAGTAAATAAACCAAGCATTCGTATTGTCCTCGGGATCACTCTTTTGTTATTATTTTTCCTCATTTGGGCAGAACTTGCCGTTGGCATTTTTGGAACTTAAGTATAAGCATATATCTTTATCGCATGGACGCATTGCTTAGCGGAATCAAGTATGGACTTTTTCTAACGATCCTCGTCGGGCCCTTGGTCTTTGCATTGATACAAGCGGGAGTGGAACGTGGCTTCCGAGCAGGCACCATGATTGGCTTTGGAATCTGGGTCAGTGACTTGCTTTTCATCCTTGCAGTTTACTATGGTTTCAGTCATGTAAAAGCGGTAACAGAATGGGAACATTTTGAATTGGCAGTTGGTATCGCTGGAGGAGTTATTTTGATAATCACTGGATTTTTTACGCTCCTCAGTCCTACCCCGGATATTAATAAAAGTAAAAAAATTACAGGTACCTATCTCGCTCTATGGATCAAAGGTTTCATCATTAATACTTTAAATCCATTTACCGTTTTCTTTTGGGTATTGGTGATGACGACGGTTGTCGCTGACAATGATTTTACGCCACATCAATCGTTTCTATTTTTCGCCGGAATCCTTGGAACGATCATGGTGACGGATTCGCTAAAAGTTATATTGGCTAAAAAACTGAGGCATTATTTGGAGGTTCATCATTTGATTTGGGTACGTCGAGTGACGGGAGTGGCATTGGTTCTTTTTGGGATGGTCTTAATTGGGAGGGTGGTTATATGATGATGTGATGATGTGGTGATGTGGTGATGTGGTAATGTGGTGATGTGGTGATGTGGTGATGTGGTTATGTGGTTATGTGGAAAAAAGTGTTAAAATTTGAAAAAAGTGGTTTTATTTTATGGAATTTGAGGTGGTTTGGAGTCTTATAAGTATACACTAAAATATTTCACTTATGAATCAATCGGATTTTAATCAGACGTTTAGAAAAAGAACAAAAAAGTTAGCCATTTTAATCATTAATTTTTATACCCAAATCCCTAATAAAAATGAGGCAATAAGAATTATTGGAAGACAACTTATGAGATCAGTAACTTCTACAGGAGCCAATTTTAGAGCTACATGCATAGCTAGATCTTATAAAGAACGTTTTGCTAAAATATGCATTGTCGTTGAAGAAGCTGATGAAACATTGTATTGGTTAGAACTTTTTGAAGAATCAGATCTTAAAATAAATATCCCAAAAAACATAAAACAAGAAGCTCTAGAAATATCAAAAGTTATGTCCGTTTCAAGAGTTAAAATTAAATCCTGTCTCTAATTTCTGTGATGAAACCAAAAGTAAGCTATACATAACTATATAACAACATCACTACATAACCATATGATTACTTCGCCCAAAGATTATATTTCAAAATACACCAAATCGCTCTAAAGCCATCTCGCCAACCAATCTTCTTTCCTTCTTCATAAGTCCGGCCGTAATAGGAGATTCCGACCTCGTAAATTCTCACATCTTTGATTCTAGAAATTTTCGCAGTGACCTCCGGTTCGAAGCCAAATCGATTTTCTTTTAGTGCTAAATTTTGGATAATTTCCGTTTTGAAAAGCTTGTAACAAGTCTCCATATCTGTGAGGTTCAAATCCGTAAACATGTTGGAGAGATTGGTGAGCCAGCGGTTTCCGATCGAATGCCAATAGAATAAAATCCGATGTGGTTTGCCGCCAATAAATCTTGAGCCATAGACCACATCAGCATTACCTTGGATCATCGGTTTTAATAATAAATTATATTCCTCCGGGTCATATTCTAAATCCGCATCCTGGATGATTAAAAAATCACCAGTTGCCTTTTGAATACCGGTATGAAGGGCCGCTCCTTTACCTTTATTTTTTTCGTGACTGCAGTATTGAATATTTAAATTTGGATGCGCTACCTGATATTCTTCGATTGCCTGAGTCGTTCCATCTGTGGAAAAATCATTGACGATGATGATCTCTTTTTGGATATCATTGAGGAGTACAACAGCTTTGACCTTGTCCAGAATTAAGTGGATAGTCTTGGCCTCATTATAGGCTGGAATGATGATGGATAATTTTTGACTCATTTCGATGGCAAATATAAGAGAGATTCTTTAAAATTACTCATCAAAAATTTCCACTATAAAATCATCTGCTGAAAGATGCGTCCTACTACCCGTTTGGTCTATCCAAAACTTGAAGGTTTCGAACGATTCTTCAGGTATTTTGCTATCTATCCAAATCTCTGTCCATTCCTCTGTTGGTAGAAATCGGGAGATTCTGATAAATCTTTCTTTTACAGCTTTTCCTTCTGCATCATAAAACGCTATTTTCAATTGTGGCATTTTCCACATATCCCATTCCTTCCAAGGTGCATAAAACTTGCCTTTGACTCTAAGCCAATTTCCTTTTATTTGGTTTCTATCAATTTCCAAAACCGGAGATTTTTGAAAGTCGAAATTTAAAAATATTGCTCGATTACTATTTGGAGCCATACCTGTTCTGACATTACTGGTATCTCGATAAGATTCGAAATCTTCTTTTAAAACAACGTTTACATTATTCCTTTTTTTAATAAAATCTTCATCGGTATCTAGTAGTTTTCGATCCGTATTATTGACACTTGTTCTTCCAAAAATCCTCCAATAATAGGCTTCGGTCATAAACTCTGGATCCATTCCTCCATTGTCTGAATGTAGCTGATAGGTTTGCAATAAATTGAGCCAAGTACAAAATAAGAAAACTGGAATGATCACGATTTTCCAAAAAGACTTTATAAGCGATTCATTAAAAGCAGCTAAAGGTAAGGCTAAAATTGCATAGGATTCTACCATCGCTCGTTGACCAAAACTTCCTCCGTACCACCAGATATCCCAACTAAAAATGATGTAAGTGTTAACTACGAAAAACGCTAAGCTAAACCAAAACAGAGGCCTCCACTTTTTATATAAAAAGATAAACCCAATCAATGCAAAAATCATAACAGGAGTGTACACCAACCATCCTTTTCGAAAACTAATTAAGCATTCTTTCAAATAAGGTCTTGTCCAATAAAAACCATACTCTTTGTAGGTATAATACACCCATTCTCCGCTATATATTTTCCAATAAACAAATTGAATACTACCGATCATTACCATTACCAAAACAGCAAATAACAATTTGCTCCAATGTTTTAATAAAAAAGAAAATGTATTCGGAATCATTTTTAAAGAGGCTACTCCGAAAGCTAAAGGAACAATCGCAATAACGATATCCGTTGGACGAACCAAGGCTGCTAAACCGACCAAAAGACCTATGATTATACTTCCTTTAAAACTAGGATGGTCATACCATTTTTTAGTAAAAAACAATATCGCAGCATACAATGTAAATGCATAGTTGTGTGCCATCGCACCATCAATTGCTACATAGTTCATATAATTTGTAGCTAAGGTCAAAACCAATAAAGTAAGCGCAACCGCTTTATCTGAAAAATAGCTTAACAAAAACTTCCTCAGTAACAACAAGCCTAAAAAAGCAATCAATAAACTCCAAATCCATATTCCAAATTGATAGGGCTTCGAAAATCCGTCGGGAGGGTAGCCTCCTATTTTTGCACCAAGATGCCCAATCGCAAATCCCGGCGAATACAAGACTGACAATCCAATAGGATATTGCAACAACCAATCGCCATTTTCTAATTGAAATGCCTGATAAAAACTACTACTCGGATTGTACTTTTGCATGATACTATCCTTGAATTCCAACTTTCTAAAATCTTTGTAAATCAATCCAGCAGGTAGGTAAAAATAATATCCCGTCACATCCCAACTTAGAACAGCACGATTTCCTGTTTCATTCCATTTCGATTCGCAAAGAGAGACGGTGAGAATCGCGAGTACACAAATGATGAGTGCGTATAGACTTAATCGATTGGTTGGTTTTTCCATATGTTTGCAGAATAATATATTTGACATTAAGTCCGCTTAATTCGAAAATACACTTTATTTTTTTAAAATTCGCATCTAGTAAGCAACCAAGAGAACCTAAACGTGGAGAAAAATAAAAAAATAATCCTTTTCATTTTATTTGGAGTAGTGATCTATTTCCCGATATTCCTCCATCTCGATCATGGTGCATTGTACCGATGGGATGAAGCGACGAATGCCCTTCATACTTACGAGATGCTTCAAAATGGTCATTATCTTCGTCGTTTCTTTGTTGGAAATCCAGAGACTTGGGAAACTAAACCGATGCTATTTGTTTGGTTTCAGGCGATTACGATGAAACTCTTTGGTTTTAATGAACTGGGTGCTCGCCTTCCTTCCGCTATTGCGGTTGTATTGACAGTAACTTTAATCATTCGCTTTTTTACAAAAGAATTAAAAAATATTTGGGCAGGATTGTTTTCAATTATGGTCTTGCTAACTTCGGCTGGTTATGTCAAAGGGCATGTTTCTCGAACAGGAGATCATGATGCTTTGTTGATTTTCTTTTTGGTGGCAGGATTGATTTATTTTTATAAGTTTTTAAATGGCCCAGAAGAAAAGCGTAAACGAAATCTTTTGATATTTGTCTCCATGCTTATTGGCGGAGTATTGACTAAAAGTATTGCGGGTTTGTATTACGCTCCGGGTTTATTGATCTTTACAATCCTTTCGAAAAACTTTTTATCGACCATTCGTCAAAAACATTTCTGGCTAGCGGTGCTATCTTTTTTTGCAGTAGTCGGTGGATATTATTTGAGTGTAGAATATTTCTACCCTGGGTATTTACAACTTGTTTGGGACAATGAATTGTTCCCTCGATTTTTCAATACAGCAGATACTTATGCTTATAACAAAATGCCGGAGCCTTATCATTTTACAAAAATATTATTTACGAATAATTTTAAATATTACGCCTGGTTTATTCCCTTGAGTCTTTTATTGGTTTGGGTTCAAAAAGATAAAGCGCTCTCAAAATTCATCCTGGCAATTTCTGTTACTGCTTTGGTTTTTCACATTGTCATTTCTAATGGCACTTATAATTCTTGGTATAATGCACCGATTTTTCCTTTGCTTGCGATCATTGTAGGAACGGGGATTAGTGTTATTTTAAAAAGCGTCAAAAATCATCTTGAATTAAGCGACCTTAAGTTTGGAGCCTTTGCTTTTGTCTTTTCGATTAGCATTTTCTTTCTCCCTTACAAGGATATTATTTTAAACAAATGCTATTTCAAAGAGCATTGGGCAAGCGATGATATTTATGGTGAGTATTTTGAAAAACTTCGTAAGAAGCAACCAGAGTTAAAAAAATTCCATGTCTATTATGAAGTGATGAATCGGCATTTCCTTTTTTACGAAAGTGTATATAATGATCAACATGACTATGAGATTACTTCTTGTGGCGCTGGGACTAATATCAAAGGGTGTAAAGATTTTAGAACTGCAAAGCTTGGAGACAAGGTGATGATTTGTAATAATGGAATTAAGAAAGCTTTCCATGAACGTTATGAAGCAAAAACTATCGATGGATATAAGGCTTGTGAAATGTTTGAGATTTCTGCGCTTAAAGTTACAAATGAGTAATTTAAATCTTAAATCAATTTTCTTTTTGTCTTTGACACAAAAAGAAACAAAAAACTCAAGGCTGTATACTTTTTTTAACGCAAAAATCAGTTCAAGATCCTAAATTCTAAAAACTCGCCTTTGAGTTTATGGTTTACTATTAGATCATTGATTACTTTAGTTCTTGAGTTAACCCTAAGCATTAATACGGCTCAAACAGTTTATAATTCTTAACGGATCTTGAACTAATTTTTACTAAAAAGTATAAGGCCGTTCTCCTAGCTTTTGGCTTCTGTTTTAAAACTTGAAAGAGTGTAGTTTTTTATTCCGCACTATCGATTAATTTACCCCAATTGCTAACTTAATCCTCTACTAACTTATTAACTTATCACTTTTGAATACTTCTTCACCTTATCATTCATATACCCGAACCAAACTGGTGGCAACAAAGCCAATAACATCGAGGCAGGATAACCCAATGGCAACTGAGGACTCTCTTCAAAATGTCGAAGCACCTGATATTTTCTAGTCGCTTTAAAATGATGGTCAGAATGGCGAGTCAGTTCATATAAAAAAATCCTTCCCAGTTCGTGATTGGAATTCCAAGAATGAATCGGCAATACATTTTCATAACGTCCAGAAGCTAATTTTTTTCTACTCAATCCGTAATGTTCAATATAGTTTACGGTCTCCAATAAAATCACTCCTCCCAAAGCTATTGCCAATGCATAAAGAATCATCGCCCAACCAAAAACAGCTCCTACCGTCAACAAATAAATCACTTGTATAATCTGAAACCAAATCATGTCATTTTCACTACTGATGACTGCTTTTCCTTGACGCTTCAATCTTTGAGTTTCTAATTTCCATGCTCCTATATAACTTTGCGTAATTGAACGAAACCAAAAACCATAAATACTTTCCCCTAATCTTGCCGACGCAGGATCTTCAGGAGTCGCAACATTTTTATGATGTCCACGATTGTGTTCAATAATAAAATGCATATACATGGCGGACAACAATAGCATTTTTGATAAAAATTGTTCAAACTTTGTCGTTCGATGGCCAAGCTCATGTGCGACATTAATTCCGATCGTTCCAATCAATACGCCTATATTCAAGGTCATTCCAACAGTTTCAAAAGTTGTCAATCCTCCAGCTTCTATTGTTATGAAATAATAAAGAATCGCAGCATATAAAATGGGAACATTTAGATAAAGTAGAACATCAAAAAACAAGATGACCGATCTTTTCTCTTCTTTTTCTTTTGCAAAATTTTCTTTTGAATACGGTAGGACAAGTTCTAATAATGGAATAATTCCGAAAGCAACATAGACTGCTCCAAAGGACCATATTCCTCCAAAATAAATCCCCAAAAACGCAGATAAAGGAGCAATGTAGGCCAGTAGATATTTAGCATCACGCATATTCAGAATGCTTTAGTTTAATAAATTACTTTTCCAACTGAATAGTAAAATAAAAAAAATATTTAAATAAAATTGAACCCATTCTAAATTCTGGTGTAGAAGAATAAAAAACATCAGAATGAAGCAGGTTATTTTACTTTTTATCTTTTCTCTCTCGGGTTTGACCATCTATGCTCAACAACCGGAGCAAATCTATTCTATTACTAAGATCCAAAAAAACTATGCCTATTATAGCCAGCAGGCGGAATTATGGGAAAAAGAAGTCAAAAAATCTCAAAAAGATGCCAATGCATGGCAGAATTACTATACGGCAGCTCGAATGAATAACGCATTTGCTGAAGCGGATGACAGTCGATACGATATGGATGAAATTGCAAAAGACTTAAAACACAATCTCCCAAATACTTTTGAATATCATTATGTTTCTTACAAACAAGAACGAGACAGAGATAAAGCTTTCCCTCATTTACAAAAAGCTTATGCCATTGATCCCGACCACTATCTTACCTGGGATACTTTTATTTCAACAGCTGAAGTAGAAGGCGATACTGAAACTATGAAAACTTTTTTCGAAAAATGGTATAAGCATGAAATGTATTCCCAGGGGCTTTCTGCCTGGAACTACAATGCCATCATCGGTCTTGAAAAAGACGCCATTTTTCTTACCTTCGGAGACAACGACACCTATCCTGTCTGGTTCTTGCAAAAGATAAAAGATGTAAGAACAGATGTGAGTAATGTCAATGTTTCTTTATTATCCTTTGATAAATATCGTATTCAAAAATTCAAACAATTAAACATTCCAGCCTTTGATAAAAAGATAGAAGATTCTGGCAACTATCAAAAACATCGGGATGCATTAATGGAGCACATTATCAAACACACTGATCGCCCAGTCTACATCGGAATCAGTTCTCCTAAAAGTTTTAGAAAAAAACATCATGAGCAACTTTACATCGTTGGTCTGGCGTTTAAATACTGTGAACAAAAATTCGATCATGTAGCAGTCATCAGAAACAATTATGAAAACTTATTTTTAAAAGATTATTTAACGACGAATTTAGACAACGATTTTAGTCAATCCGTCGTAGATTATATGAATCAACAATACATTCCTTGTTTGACAGTTTTATATAAACACTATTTATTGAGTGGAGAATCAAGTAAAGCAAAAAAACTAGAAGACCTATTGGTTCAGATCGGAGACAAGTGTGAGCGAAAAGATGAAATCGCAAACTTTTTAGCAAAACAAAATCATAATTAAAAACCTGGAATTAGAAATGATTTATATTTTTAAACTTCTAACTCCTAATTAACTTTAATGTTCAACCTTAGAAAGAAATACAAGCAACTCAAAGATGAAGAATTGATGCCTTATGTCGTCAAGAGCAATGAGCGTGCTTTCGATGAATTGTACAACCGCTATAGTGGAAAAATGCATTACTATTTCTTTCGCATGCTTGGACAGAACCAGGATCGAGCAGATGATTTTACACAAGAGCTTTTTATAAAAGTTATCGAAAAAGCAACCTACTTTGATACCAAACAAAGATTTTCTACTTGGCTCTATGCTGTTGCAGGAAATATGTGTAAAAACGAATATCGTAGAATGGAACGCCGACCAGAGCAAGCGCTTCCTGAGTTTTTTGAAATCGCAATGGCTAGAGATGGTCTTATTTTAGAATCTGAAACTGATCAACAATTATTCAAACAGCATCTTCAAAATGCTTTGGAGAAATTAGACTTTGCACATCGACAATGTTTTATACTCCGTTATCAACAAGATTTAGCAATTCGGGAAATTAGTGAAATACTCGGCTGCCCGGAAGGTACTGTGAAATCGAGATTGTATTATACCCTCCGTAAGCTCGCAGAGCAACTGCATTATTTTAATCCTAATTTTTCAAAAAAAAAGAGACATGAATCGCAAGCTAGATAAAATGGAAGATCTATTAGCTAACAAAAGCTACCAAGATTTGCTACCTGAGGAAAAGGAATGGGTCGGTCAGCAATATAGTGCTGATGAATACAATGGGATGCGTCATGCTATGCTTCAAAGTTCAATGATTTTCAAGCAAGAGCGGACCAAACCAAATCCGGAAATCAAATCCATGCTTCGTCAGCGTCTAAAACAATCCAAAGAACCAACTAAGGTTGCTCCTTTGTTTTTATATAGAATTCCCGCATGGCAAGCAGTCGCAGCTTTTGCTTTGTTATTGTTTTTCATTCCTCAAATGCAAGAGAATCAATCTAGCGATCCTGACCAGATTTTCATTTATCATACAGATACAGTTTTTAAAGAAAGCCCTGTCGAGGCTATTCTCAATCCGATCATTGATACCGTTTCAGCAATCCCTCAGGTTAGAAATATACTCAACCGAACAAATCGCTCTCCAATAAAATCCAGTACTATTGTTTTCAGTAAAGATCCAGTAGCTAGTGCTGATTTATCTAGAGGGGTTTCTGATTATTTCGCCAGCAACCATGATTCTCTGGGGATTGAACAGATTATAACTCGATATTTAAAAGATTCCGTCAAAGGTCATCGCGTCGATGTCGATACTGGCTTTCTGAATATGGGAAGAGTCTATTGATTTGTTTAAACCTTCAATGGAAATTCCAAAACATGTGTTCTTTCGTAATCAATGTGATAAAAAATATGTTTGTTTCATCACATTAATCACATAAGAACACATAGCGTCCTCTCCTTCAGAGAATGACTTTAGAAAACATTTTCCACTATTATTCTAAATATTATTCCCAATCATTCCTATTTTAAGATTTAAAATTCTCCAAAACCCAAAGGCCGAAATAAAAATCTCAAAATTCTAATTTTTAAATCTTAAATCTTATACGAAAATTCTCTACTTTCGCAGAACAGAATGCTAAAAAATCTGTTCTGACTAATATGAGTACACAATTTTATACACTTAAAGTAAAGGAAGTTATCAAGGAGACCGACGAATGCGTTTCCCTTTCTTTTGACATTCCACAGGATCTTAAAGATACTTTTCAATATACCCAAGGGCAATATGCGACCCTTCGTTTTGACATCAAAGGTAAAGACGTTCGACGTGCTTACTCCATGTCTAGCAGCCCTTTGGATAAAGACTTTACCGTTTCTGTAAAACGATTGGAAGGTGGACTCGTTTCTACCCACATCAATAAAAACATCAAGGCGGGTTCTGAAATTCAGGTCATGCCTCCTGATGGTCGATTTTTCACTAAACTCAAAGAAGATAATCGAAAAACTTATTACCTCTTCGCGGCGGGTAGCGGAATTACTCCTTTGATGTCTATTCTAAAAACCATCGTGGAAGTAGAACCTCAGAGTACCGTTTTTCTTTTATATGGTAATCGAAATGAACAGTCGATTATTTTCAAAAATGAGATCGAACGGTTAGAAAAAAGATATACGGATCAATTTATTGTTGAACACATTTTGAGTCAACCGACCAAAGAAAAGAAAGGTGGCCTTGGTGGATTTTTCAAAAAAGCAGTAGCTAACTGGCAGGGAAAGATTGGTAGAATTGATAAAGAAAATGCGACGAACTTTCTTAATCAAAATCCTCCAAGAACAGACGATGCGGAATATTTCATCTGTGGCCCTGGAGTGATGATTGATACGGTTGAAGAAGTACTAAAAAGCCGAGAGGTCGCTTCTAAGAAAATTCATACGGAACGATTTACTAATGATGCGGCAAATTCGGCTGAAGGAACAAGCACTGCTTCCACTTCTTCTGGAAATGGTAGCAAAGTAATCGTTCACCTTGATGGAGAGAAAATCGAAATGACGATCGATGATAATAAAACAGTCCTTGACAAATTATTGGAGCTAAAAAAAGAGCCTCCTTACTCTTGTACTTCTGGTGCTTGTTCTACTTGCATGGCGAAAGTGATAAAAGGGAGTGTAACTATGGATGCTTGTTTTGCTTTGGATGATGACGAAGTAGCGGATGGTTTTATTTTGACTTGCCAAGCTCATCCGAAAGATGGAGATTTGGAAATTACTTTTGAAGTGTAGTTTTCCAATAGAACAATCTCAATCAGATGTTAAATATAATTTGCTTTAAACTAAGAAGAAACAGCATTCGGTATTAGGTTTTCGGGCTCTTCTAATGCCGAACACCTAATACCGTTTATACTCAGGTCAAAATTAAATTCTTAGGGGCCCATTGTTAATGCCTTCCACTCTTGATTTCAGTAATAATATTTTTCAGGCAGCTTCAAAAGCCTCAGGCAAATCTTTTTTTATAACATTTTCATTTTTAAAAGCGTTAATGATAGTAGCTTAAATTACTGCTATGAAATATCTTAAAAGTCGCTTTGTAATTCTCTTCACTTTACTTTTTTCTATTTTTTATTTTCTGATGCCGACTATTGGCGAATGGATTGTTTCTGATCCTACTTATGCGAAATACGCAGGTAAAGACGCAGATCGAATTGTTAGTTATTTACAAAGTAGTTTTATTTATCCTTTCGGAGAATGGCTTAAAGGCTCTAGTAGATATTTCATAGTCATCCCTTATTATTTCTTGTTGTTTTTAACTATCCGATATCTATTCGGAAAGTTTAAACACTTTTTTAAAATCCTAGGCACTTCTACTTTAATCCTCTTTTTCTTCGGCTATCTTTTTCCAAACACTTTGATGATTTTTGAAAACAATAAGCCGAGTATTTCCCAAGGAAGTGTATCTCAGGGTTCAGTCCAAAATGCGAAACGGATGTATTTTCGTGGAGAAAATTTTACAACCTATTCTTATCCTGGATATCTGGCAGGGCGAACATTTGCTCATGACAAAGTTAGGCAAACGATGATGGACAGTTATAAAATTTGCGAAGAATCTTGTCCAAAGATTACATTTGTGGTTGGTGAAATTGGACGCAAACATGGCGGGCAATTCTTACCACATCGAACACATCGAAATGGAATGAGCGTTGACTTTATGACGCCACTTTTGAAAAACGAAAAACATTATCGTTCACATCATCTTTTCAATCTTTGGGGATATCGATTTGAGTTTGACAATAAAGGGAAAAAAGGAAATGTAGAAATTGATTACGAGACAATGGCGAAGCATCTTTTAGCTTTAGAAAAAACAGCAAAGCAAAATGGATTGGCCATTCAGAAAGTCATCTTTGATCCCGTCCTACGTCCTTATCTTTTAAAAACGAAAACAGGCCAACAATTAAAACATTTGCCATTTACTAAAAACCGGGTAGTCATAAGACACGACGATCATTATCACGTGGATTTTAGATCAATAAATCACTGATTCCTACTCACCTCACGCCAGGTTCCATTACCATTTGAAATCAAAGTCAGGGAGCTATTCTCACCAGTCGTCATATTAGCATTTAAGATTAGATATCCGCTCTTATAAATATTTACTCCCGGATTGTTAAACAATAATGTGATTACACTACCTCGTGGAAATCTATTAGCCGTCACATGATTAACTCGATATACTTTATTTATTCCATTTACTTCAAAATAATTTGCAGATAAAGGCAAATCAAGAAATCCATTATTAGGAATGTCTGCCACTGCAAAGGCATCAATCAACAAACCGTACAATTGTCCTCCCGAAGAAAACAAGGGTGGCTCATCAAGTGTTGGCAATTGATTTCCAAAGTTTAAAGTTGGTGTAGTAATATATACATTCTGGGTGCTACCTGTATTATTATCGATCTCTAGCGCGAATCGTCCCTGTTGGTTTCGATCCACCGCAGCATTCATCCCAACAAATTCCCAGTCTCCTCCTCCACTATGAAAAGTCGAGCGGGTCCATCCATTCTCCGCATTGGTAAATGCATACACCATTTCGGGTGCATCTGTTTTTACGTGGAACCCAAAATTCACCTGATCATAAATAGACAGCTCCTTAATTTTAGGTCGCGACAAAGGAGAAGGCTCTAATCTTAGTTTCCCTCCCGAAGGAATTTCCAATTTCAATACATTATGTATTTCTGTCAATTCAGGTTCCAAAATCGTTAGGTTTTCATAACTTCCATCTAGATCCCAGTCTGGGATTGCAAGATCATCCGGCATAAAAAAAGTAGCATTCAAAAATTTATTAAAACTTGAGTTTTTATAATGAATGGCTCTACCCGATCTCATATTAATAAAATTATTCCCTTTATCAATGGTTAAGCCTCCAGCATAAACTCCAGTAAGTGTAGAGTTCTTTGTGTTCCTGTCAAAATAAATCAATGGAACTGTTTCATCTTGTTGTGCTCCTTCAATTCTAATCTCAGAACCATATACCTGTCCTTTATTTACATAAAAATGTCCGCTAATTGAGGTATAAGGTTCTACAATCAATCCATTAAAATTATTGTTATTCCCTCCATCAATGTATACTCCATAATCAAATGCTCCTCCTGAAACCTGACAATTATTCCAAGTATTAGAATTTACAAAACTGGTATTATCCTGAACAAGATGTATCCCAATGTTGCCATGACGAATACGCACATTATCAAAAGTAGAGTAAGTGATCCCTCCTGCATTTTTACTTTCCAGTTTGAATCCTGTTCCATTTACAAATCCACTTATCAGTACTTCTGATAAATGAATACTTTCTACTAACCTTCCATCTGCTTCTATAATAATCCCCCCTTTGGCTTGTTCATCACTTTTATCTCGAATGACTACATCTTCGATTCTAGTATTATGGCCATTTATTTTTATGGCAAAATCATTCCCATAATACCAAATCAATGATCCATTATAAGGTGTTTCCAGTGGATCACTTCCTGAGCCTTCCCCGATAAGAGACACTCCATCCTGAATAATCAATGTTCGGGTAATTTTATAAATTCCAACAGGTACAAAGACCTTACATCCATAAATTAACGCACTGTCCAGTGCCGCTTCAAAAGCATCTGTATCATCCGTCTCACCATCTCCAACAGCACCAAAATCGGTCACAATGAGTCCGAATCTAGTACCATCAATTTTACCCGCTCGTTCCGCATAGATTGCTTTTGGTGCTGAAAGAATTTCTGAAACACTGGTCAAGGTATAATTGGAACCACCTTCTATGTCTATTTCTATTTTTAGAAAACTTTTAAGTCCCCAATCTATATTTTCAAAATTTCCAAGACTTACAATTCCTTCTCCTACTTTTAGATTCACAACTCCATAATCATTCGTACTGATGTCATGCTCCTCTATATAAATTGCTGGTGAAAAGTCTTGGTTTTGAATAATACTTGATCGTAGTCCAATTACTTGATTTGGCAATACATCTCCTAGGCTATCTCGGACTACCGCCTGATAACTGAAAGCTTCCTGAGCAGATACGAGGATTGGCATTGATAGTAATACAATCAATAATGAATAGAAAGTACTTTTTTGCATATTTTTTTATTCGTTTGATTTGTCAAAACGTCTGTTAAAAAATATTGGAAGAGGTTCCAATAAAATAAAAATGGTTTTAAACTTTAATAAACTTTAATGTTTGGGAAGGGAAATTTGAAGGAGAAACTTGAATAAAATAAGCCCCGGGAGGCAAGTTCTGGATACCAGTGATTTGAACTTTTTCTTTGTCTTCAGCATTAATTTGTGTTCGCATCACCTCTTTTCCTATTCTGTCATACACAGTGATTTTTGCTGTTTCAAAATCATCTTGACCAATATTTAAGAAAAGTTGCCCACTAGTAGGAATAGGAAAAACAGAACAACTTAAACTTTTACTTTCTTGTGGAAAAACAGTTTGAAGGTTAGCTCCAGCTATTTCAATTACGTCTTCAACTGAAGATATTTTCTTATAATCTCCTTGTTGAAAACCTTCAGTAATATGAAATTCGTCTATAACTATTTGTGAAAAATGAGTACCCATCGTCCAATCAACCGTATATCCTTGATCGCTTTTTACACTACCTCCTGAAGCGGAATAAATACTTCTTGAAATTTCTTGGCTGTAGGAGAAAAAAGTGGTCAAAATAAAAATTAACGTTATTACTTTTCTCATGATTAGGTGTGTGGTTATTGTTCGAATAATTAAATCAAATATGAGACATCTTTTAAAAGTTAATGCTATCAATATTCTGAGATCGTGACAATAACTTATATCATATATATTTTTATTCCTACATTTTATTCTTAAGTGTAAATACTGTTTTCTGCTTAAAGGTTACCAATAAACGCATCTTTTATCCTATTCGTCACTCACTTATTTTTTTTCTCGATGCAAATGTCAAAATATTTTTAGCAAAAATAAAAATCAAAAAAGTCTGATTTGATTACAGAAAGTAAGTTCAAATTATCCATGAAAAACAAAAATTATTATGATTTAAACCATCGCATTTTCATTATTCTTTTCTATTCGTACCAAATTCTAACTATTTCATACTTTATTTTTAATCTCATAAATGATAAACACCATCTTGCTTATGAATCAAAAAAAACAATAACATTATGAAAGCATTTATTTTATCATTATCGATTATCCTATTCTCTCTTTCTACTCTTTTCGCTCAAGACACTTATACTGATCTGTTTGAAGGATCAAAAACAATTGTTCTTGATGGGATATTCAAGGACCTAAACTTAAAGAAAGGAGTAGCCAAAATGGTTGTTCCAGTTGATCTACCAAAAGAGTCAAAAGGTTTTTATTATCGAATAACTGTTTTACCTAAAAAGGTAAAACAAAAACAGACGAATGCCCAAGGGCTACTCACCAGCATTCAGGCAATCGCTGATAATAAATCAAATACAGAAGTTGTAAATCAGATTGACACTTACCATTCTGCAATGGAAACCAACATTTACTTTTTGCAAGGAAGCAAAAATGCGGATGGCTTAAAAAATTATGGCCATTACAAATATCGTGAAAAATTTATTGGCTACAGGTCTTTCTCGGGATACATGGAAAACATAAAAATGGATGACTTTTATATTGGAGTAGAAAATAAATATGAATTGAGAGGAGTGAAAGTTATTCTAGAGGTTGTTGCAGTACAATAAGTGTTTCGTTATTTTTTAAGGATTGGAAAACTCTATAAAAGTCTGTTAAGGTGACTTTCGATTTTTCCAATTCTCATTTAATTACGATGGCATCAATGGTTGTCCCGATTGCGCTTGAAGAAAGACAAAGACAATCCATCCTAAATATAACAGGCCAAACCCAATACTTAAATTTCTTGCAGTTATAGCTGATTCTATTTTTTTATAACTAAAAAATGCAAACAAAGGAATCACCTGAATAGCATGTAGTCCAAAGAAATGTGCGATTCGTAAATCTCCTCCGCTTGTACTCCAATTGAGAAATGGCAGCCCAACTCCTCCATCAGGAACACCAACATTATGAGCAAGCTGACGAATCATAAGACTACCAACCAAACTTGCAAAAAGGAAAGCGAACCAAGCTATTCGAATACTCCATTTCATTCCGGAATTCAATTGGAGTTTCGATGAAAAGGATTTTATAAAAATCCAAAAGACCAATAAGGTAATCGATCCAATTGCTAAGCCCATAGCACTAAATAGCGTCGCATCAAAAGCAGATGAAATATTATAATGAGACCTCACTCCTCTTCCTGCTTGGAGGGAGATAACTGAATTTTCAACAAACATTAAAATTGAAAAACTATTAGCGATCCAGGTTTTGGTTTTCTCGCGAAAGGGATAAAACTTAAGGTACCAGCCTACGGTCCATAAAAAGATAAAAGTAGAAACGAGAAACTTAGCTGGTTTAATCCATACGTTTACACCTAGAAGCTCTCGGTCATCAATTATGATTGCCAAACAAACTAGAACAAAGGCAACAAGGTGTAGCAACGCTGTATAATGTAAAAATGGAAATCGATTTTTTATAGAAGGAATAAGAGGAATCAATTCATTGGTCTTTACTTGTTCTTGAATAACGTTAAAAGCAAACGTATTTTGATAAATTTACTTCAACGATCAATTCGTTTTTTTTCAAAAAAAACAGATTAAATCTAAGGAAAAGACAAAACAAAAATTAACGTATTGCTTTTGAATATGAATTGTCTCATAGAGAAGAATCCGAAACTACCCAAATGTAATCGAGTACCAATCTTTAAGATTGTCCCAAAAATAGATAGATAAAAAGAATAAACCAATCAAAATCACTATCAGCACCATTCCAGTTTTCTTTTTAGTATGCTGGAATTTCTCTCTACGATTTTTATAACGATGACGTGATGTATAAGACATGATGGTATTTTTTTTACAAAGGTACGAAACAAGTATTTAAGCGAACAAGTCAGCAAGTAATTAAATTAGTAATTATCTAAACTCTTGTTAACTTAATTAGTTGTTCACTTGTTTCACATATCCTTATGTCGCTCCCAATAGTTTTGACCTTCTGTATCATCCATGAGCTGGAGATAATTGGCATAACGTAATTCGCTAATGGTTCCTTCTTCGACGCCTTCTTTGACTGCGCATTTAGGTTCATTTCGATGACTGCAATTACTAAATTTACAATGCTCCGAAGCAACAAAAATCTCTCGAAAATTATGCGTAATATCTTTAGGTTCCAAGTGACTAAAGGCAAGCGTTTTTATACCCGGTGTATCTATAATTTGTCCTCCGCCTGGCAATTGAAACATTTCCGCAAAGGTCGTGGTATGTTGGCCTTTCCCAGTATAATCTGAAATATCATCGGTCCGAAGATCTATTCCCGGAAGTACAGCATTGATAAGTGTCGATTTCCCTACTCCTGACTGCCCACCGATCAAAGAAATTTTATTCGCCAAATGCTCTCTTAATTTTTCGATCCCCTCCCCTTCTATTGCCGAAACTTTAAAAACAGGATAGCCAATATCCTCATAAATATCTTTGAGATATTCGAACATTAACAAATCATCTTCTTCCAATAAATCTGCTTTATTAAAAACGATTGTCGTTGGTATATTATAAGGCTCCGTCATCAGAAGGAATCGATCGATAAAACCTTGTTTGAGATTAGGATTTCGAATGGTCATGATCAAGATAGCTTGATCAACATTGCTGGCTAGAAGGTGGAGGTAGTGTTTTTTTCGAGGAGACTGACGAACGACATAATTTTTGCGAGGAAGAATTTTTTTTATAATTCCTTTTCCATCTTGTTCCATTTCAAACTCTACTTCATCTCCAACCGCAACAGGGTTGGTAAGCTTTTGTCCATTCAATCGAAATTTACCAATGATACGACAGGAAATAATCGAGTGATCTTCGATCTCGACATGATACCACATTCCTGTTGATTTTACTACTTTTCCTTTTTCCACAATTTTATAATTCTAGTCTGCGTAAAGATAGTAAAACCCATGATAGGAGAGATTAGTTCAGAAAGAGCTTGAAAAACTTATTGACAGCTTGGTTATTTGATCGCTTCACTAGGGTTCAACGAATGCACCGCTTCCGCCATTTCAATAATCAAATTAGGATCTTTTTCAATCGCATTGCCAACGACGATAACATCAGCTCCAGCTTTAGCTTTTTCGAGTGCTTGCTCCGGCGTTCGGATACCGCCACCGACGATCAATGGAATTTTCAAACCACTACTTACCGTATCGATCATAGAGGTATCAACAGGATTTTTAGCACCACTACCTGCATCCATATAGATAAACTTCAGACCAAGCATTTCACCAGCCAAGGCTGTACAAAGTGCCACATCGTCTTTGGTCGCAGGAATAGGTTGAGTATTACTGATATAAGAAACTGTAGTTGCTACACCACCATCGATTAACATGTATCCGGTCGGCATAACCTCCAATGGACTCATTTTTAGATAAGGAGCTGCGAGCACATGATTACCAATTAGTAAATCTGCGTTCCGACCAGAAATCAAGGATAAAAATAAGATTGCATCGGCTTTATAACTCAACTGGAAAGAGTTTCCCGGGAAAAGGATCATCGGAATATTACAAGCCTCTTTGATACGTAGGAGACAGTGATCGAGCATATTATTGACAATCAGGCTTCCTCCGATAAAAAAGTAATCGACAGATGCTTTGACAGCCAGATCGAGAATAGAATCCATCTGCCCAAGTTTTACTTTATCAGGGTCGATGAGGACGACAAATCTCTTTTCGCCATTGTCTTTTGCTTGTTGAAGGCTCTTGTGTAGGTTCCTTTCCATGCGGTAATAGGATGTTTCAAGCGCAAGGTAGGGCTTATTACTGAAGATTTAAAACTACTGTACACTTTTGAAGACTAATTTAGAAATGAGCGAATGAGTGAATTGATAAATGAGTGAATCCCTTTTTAAATGTAAAGAAGCTAAGAACCTAGAGTTCCTCCGTTATTTGCTCATTTGTTCATTTGTTCATTCTAACAAGAACCATTGGGTAAAACACAGAACATAAAAGTTTTACAAAAAGAATGGATAACAACTTAGAAGAATTAAAACCTCTAAGCCTTCTTCTTCACTAGCACCACTTTCATTCCATCTGCTTTTGCTATTTCTTTGTAAAAATTTCGTAGTTTTTGATACTGATCAGCTGGTAATTCAATGGCATAAATTTCCAATAACCGAGTATAAGTAATCTCAAGATCTTTCACTTCTATATTGATCTGGTATTTTCCAAATTCAGATTCTAGATTAATCGATTTATTAGGAATACTCTCTATTTCGAAATCACCAGGAATATTAAATGTATAAGTATCTTCTTCCTTATATGCTTCTTTCACATGAATAGGATGAACCCTTTCCTCAATTACTTTTGGAACATCATCAAAAGGATTGAGTTTGTTTAAAGGAATAAAAATTCGTCGCCCTGCTTTAGAAGAATATCTTGGAACGGTCAAATGAAAATCTACTATTGATACTGGTTTCTTTTCATCATTTTTAATTTCTAATTTATCTATTGTAAAAGCTGGAAGAGCTGAATTTTGTAAAAATCTTTTTTCAATATCATCTGTTGAAAGGTTGTTACTGATGTATCGAAAATAATCATGTTGAGGTCCAATGTATTTGGTTTGCTTTTGAATAACCGCTGCTCCCTTTCCATCGATTTTAAAATTTACGGTGCTTGTTCTTTTATTTTCTTCAATGGAAGGCGCTGGTGTTCGAAGGATTTTTCCTCCATCTTCAGCAAGCATCAATACAGGACGATCTTGATTTCCAGAGCCGATATAATTTGGTGGATAATTTGTACTTGTACACTCCAACCACATATTTTCCGAAGGTACATTTAGAATCACATGGTTTGCAAAACCAGGAAAAGCAAACCCTTCATCCATTTCAATTTTATTATCATTGTTACTATAAATCAAAGTTTGATAAGACTGAATTCCTGCTTCTTTCAAAATAGATTTCATAAAGTTTGACAGTGCTTTGCAATCGCCATATTTATTTTTCTCTACGTACCTTGCATCAAAAGTTTGCCAACCACCAATCCCTAACTGAACACTTACATACCGCATATTATCTTGTAGGTATTGATATAAAATTTCGATCTTCTCTTGATCATTTTCAGCATTAGCTGTCATCTCTTTTATCTGCTGAGCCATCTCAGGAGTGACTTCATCTCTTCCTTTATTCAGATCATACATAAACTGTCCAAAAGAATTCCACGTTGACATATCTCCTTCATATTTATCGAATTGAAATTTAGTCGGAGCAACTTTAACAACAGGGCGTATCTTCTCATGATAAGGAGCATAAGGCTCATATTCTATTGCTTCCAGATTATTCGCTTTCCAAGAATAAACCGTTTTCTTTTCGCCTTTTTTTATTTCTGGTTCTATATCGATATTCTCTGCTTGAAATCGAATCGCTAAATCATTTGGTGTTTCAACGATATATTCAAAATTCTCAACTGATTTACCATAACTCTGAAGATAACTCGAAGGATAAGAAAGTAACCCTTTGAAGGTCTTTTTATATTCAAATTCTATGGTATAAGGATAACTGCTGTGATGCAATTCTATCACTTTTACCCGATCGTCTTCGTATATTGAAAAGCTTGAGATAGAACTTTGATCTTTAAAATCTTTTGATTTTATTTTTCTAACTTCCTTACCAAAAGCATCATAGACTTTTGCAGAAAGGTTCGTGACCTTAGAGTGTTTATCATAGCCTACCGATTGAATGTGCGCTTTACTAGTACTATTCAAAACTGTAACAGCATACTTAACATGAAGCGTTGCAGACTTTGGGTTTTCTATCACAAATTTCATGTAGTCTAAACGGACGACTTCCCTTGCGTTCTTTATCAATTCTTTTGAAATTGACAATGTCGAATAATCACTATCCTGAGCATTTCCTTTTATTGAAAAGGTTAAAAAACACAACACAAATAACACACAACTTATTACACTTTTCATTTTCATAAAAATAGTATTTTCAAAAACCTACCGATTTAATTATTCGTTTTTAGTTAGTCGCCACACCATTATCGGGTAAAACTTGACTTCTAATATTTTACTTAATGCTCCTTATCCCAATGAGTGAATGAGTGAATGAGTGAATGAGTGAATGAGTGAATATTGTGGAAACTCTAAGCCTTTAGCTTGTTTCTTTTTACATTTTGAAGGGCATTCACTCATTTATCAATTTGTTCATTCGCTCATTTTCAATTCGCTAATCAGATTTTTTTAAGAACGATTTGCTCTCCATGCTTTTCGACAATAAGATCAAAATAATGTTTTAAGCCCGGATATTCCTCTGGCGTGAATTGTACCTTCGA